>NZ_JBWKFL010000030.1:93376-108527 GCF_056434305.1 Streptomyces sp. NPDC044061
CCCACACCCCCCCCACCCCCCCCCCCCCCCCCCCCCCCCCTCCTCCCCCCCCCCCCCCCCCCCCCCCCCCCCCCCCCCCCCCCCCCCCCCCCCCCCCCCCCCCGCCGGTGCGTTGTTCGACGCCTCGTGGCACCGCGCCTGCGGGTTCGGGGGCCCATCGGATTCAGGGGCCGTTGATCCCGTGCCCGAACTGCTGAGGACATTCCCTCGTTGGAATGGTCGCGGTCGAGTAAGCCCGGGCGAACCCGCACCGTGCCCGTGCCGCCGTGCATCTCGACGGCTTCTGGTGGGGACGCGGGTACCCCGGCGCTGAACGGCTGAGTGAGGGACTGCTGGCGTCGGCCGGTGCCATCGCGCCACCCGAGTACATCGAGGAGCAGGTCGGCAACTCCGCCCGGCCGGGGATTCCCGCCGACCTGCGGAGGCCGCTGCCCGCACGCCCGCTGCCCGACGGCAGGTGGCAGACGCTGCCGGAACGGAAGGAGTCGCTGGAGATCGTCGACGAACTCCACACGCTCGGCGCGCTCGGCGTCACCTAATGGCTGGACGGGGTCGGCTGCCCGCTGCTGCTGGTACAGGCCGGCCGACGGGTACCGCCTGCGCCTGGCGTGGAGTGGTTCGCGGACTTCAGCGCCCGGATCGCACGAGGGGTCTTCGACGAACTGGCCGTGCTCACCCGCACCCGGCCGGCGATCAGCGTCCATCGGATCGACGCAGCCCACCCCATGCTTCCGGAGACTCCGGAAGCGGTGGCGGCGCTGGTCACCGGGTTCCTTCTAGGACTGCCCGACTGTAGGGCCCGGCACGGCTCAGGCACGGTCATGCCGATCGACGGGCTCGTCACTGGGAGTAATCACTGGGCGTCGGTCGCTTTCGTCGATGCGGGAGTGGGCGTACGGCATGCCGGGCGCCCACCGCACGACGCACACCCGCCGAGCAGGAGCGCCCGGCCCGTCGGGCACGGCCGGGTGGCGGGGCCGCGGCATCCGGTTGGCGGGGTGGTGCTGGACACCTGACGGATGTTGCGGGGGCAGGTTCTCACCGAACCTGGAGCACATGGGTCACGACGTGGCTTCGGCCCTCGGCTCTCCGGGGCCACGCCGGGCCAACCACGAAGGAGGTCGGTTCCATGACGATCCGCCTGACTTTTCTCTGTGTGCCCGGTGGTGACGCCACCCTTGATCCACTCCTCGGCGATGTTCCCCTGAGCGAGCGCAGCCTGCGCATGGCAGGCGCCGCGGTGGCAGCGCTCCCTCCCTACGACCTGGCCGTCCGAGGGCCCTCCATCCGTTGCTCGCAGACGGCTGACGCTCTCGGGCTGGTGGCAGTCGCCGAACCCGCACTGCGCGATCTCGACCTCGGCGTATGGCGCGGACACACCGTCGACGACGTCGCCGCAAGCGACCCCGACGGGTTCACCGCCTGGCTCACGGACCCGGACGCCGCGCCACACGGAGGTGAGTCCGTACGCAGGCTGTGCCGTCGAACGACGGACTGGCTGAGCGGTGTCGCGCCCGACACCGGGCACGTGGTGGCCATCACCGAAGCCGCCGTCGTCCGGGCCGTGCTCATTCAGGCCCTGGCCGTACCGGCGAGGACCTTCTGGCACCTCACCGTGCCACCCCTGTCCACGGTCTCCTTGACCCTGCGAGGCGGCTACTGGGAGGTCCGGCTCGGTCACGCCACTCCCCGGGAGGCGCCGGGACGGTTCCTCTCGCGACGCGCGACGCTTGTCCACGCGGACAGTGATCAGCGCGCGGGCACCCACCTGGACGGCGGGACGCGGCCAGGCTCCACGCGGAAGACGATCTCCGCCAGCCGCGGATAGGGCACCTGACCAGCGCATTCCGCGGGGCCACTGTCCGGCTCCGGCTACCCGACCGCGCGGTGCGGTCGTCGCGAAGGGGCCCAGAGCGTGCACGGGAATGCTGTGCCGGCCGGCGAGCTGCTGGGCCGGCACAGCAGCCTGGGGGGCTGGCCGAAAATCGCCCCCTGCTCGGATTCGGCGGTCGACCAGAGACACGGAAGGTGTCTCACAGGTAAAGTCCGTCCGTCCGATCAAGAAAGAACACCCGTACACGATGGTTTCCGGCTGGCGGCGATGTGATTGCGCCAGTGGGCAGGCCTGTGCGCGAGGATGTTGAGTTGCCTGGAGTTGGCACAGTGTCAGCATCGTCCGTCTCCGCCCGGTTGCGCGCCGCGGTGAGACGCCTTGTGTTGCCCACGGCACTCGCCGTGTCGTTCGTCGCGCAGGCAGTGGGCGCCCTCCTGCCCAGTGTGTCCCTGCTGATGGTCTCCACCGTTGTCGGGCTCGCGGCTGACGCCGCCCTGCACCGCTGGCAGGGGAGCATGGCCGCTGCCCTGGGGAAGGTGCACGCGACCGTGGGTGTGCGCCAGGTGGTCCGGGATCTCCTGCTGGTGACCGGCATCCTGCGCATCGAGGAGCAGCAGGACGAGGACAGGTACCTCGTTCTCGTCTGCGCTCTGCTGCTCTTCTACGCCCTGCACTTCACCTGCCAGGCGCTCGCGATCGTCGTACGGCGTACCCGCACGCTGCCGGTGGTGACCCGGAACGTCGACGCCTCGGCGCTGCGCCTTAGCGCGGCTCCGCCGGCATTGCTGATGCGGCGTCCCGGACAGCGGCTGCTCACCTTCGGTCTGCCCTCGACGGCCGGTCTGCTGGCCACCGCCGCGACCGGCGCGGCCCGGTGGGCCGCCGCGGGCATCGGCGTGTCCATCGCCCTGACGGTCGTGGCGATCGCGACGCTGCTCACGCGGCTGCTGCCGAGCCGCAGGCCGGTGACGACCGAGCAGGCACTGGAGTGGTTCGACGCCTGGATCGCCGCGTACCAGCCGACGGTGGGCATGTACTTCTCCGGTGGCACCAGCTCGGCCTACCAGGCGAACATGTGGCTGGAGCCGCTGGCCCGGCTGGAGGGCCGCCCGCTGATCGTGCTGCGGGAACGCTTCATGGTGAACAAGATCGCCTCCACCGACATCCCGATCGTGTGTCTGCCGAAGGTCGCCGACCTGATGCGGCTGGAACACTCCACGCTGAAGATGCTGATCCACCCCTCGAACTCGGGCAAGACCTCGCAGGTGCTGCGGATCCCCACCATCAAGCACGCCTTCGTCAACCACGGTGAGAGCGACAAGCTCTCCAGCTGCAACCCGTACGCGAAGGCCTACGACGAGGTGTGGGTGGCCGGACCGGCGGCTCGCGAGCGCTACGCCCTGGCGGACGTGGGCATCGACGACAGGGACGTCGTGGAGATCGGACGCCCGCAGCTGGACGTGATCGAGTCGTACGCCGGTGCCCCAGTGGGCCGGTACACCACGGTTCTCTACGCCCCCACGTGGGAGGGCTGGGACGGCAACCCGGGCAACACGTCGATCATCGACGCCGGCGAGAACATCGTGCGCGGCCTCCTCGCTGATCCTGCCGTGCGCCTGCTGTACAAGCCGCACCCGCTGACCGGCTCGGTGGAGCCTCGGGCGGCGGTGGCGAACGAGCGGATCAAGGAGATGATCCGGGCCGCGAACGCTCTGCGAGCCGCCGAACACCCCGGTGAGCGTCCCGCGCCCTCCGCGGCGGAGGAACTGGCCCGGCGCAGCGCCGAGCTCGACCGCCTGACCACGTCCTCGTTCAGGTCGAGCGCTGACGACACGGAGCGGATGCTGCTCCAGTCGGCCCCGGAGTCCGGCCGGGCCGCCGCCGTGACCGATGCGACCGCCGCCTGGGAGGCCGCGTACTGGGCCTCGTTGCCGGAGTGGGAGCACCAGATCGTCACCGGTGCGCGACCGACCGTCTACGCCTGCTTCAATGCGGCCGACCTGCTGGTCAGCGACGTCTCCAGCGTCATCTCCGACTATCTGGCGAGTGAGAAGCCCTACGCCGTCGCCAACACCAGCGGTCTTACCGAGCAGGACTTCCGCGACACCTTCCCCACCGTCCGGGCGGGTGCCGTCCTGTCTCCCGACGCCTCCGGCATACCCGCCCTCATGGAGTCCGTGCGCCACCCCGAGAAGGACACCTACGCCACGGCCCGTGCCGAGCTCAAGCTGCACCTGCTGGGCCCCTCCGACCCGCCGTCCGTCGTCCGCTTCAACGAGGCGGCCCGTGCGCTGTCCGCTGCGGCCGAGGCACACCGGGCGGGTATGGCGGTGCGCTCCCTGGCGGTGATCCCGCGACAGCGAGAGACCGAACCTGTGCTGGAGAACGAGCGCGTCACCGGCTGAGTCCGAGCCCCAATGAGGCTCCCGTCGCCGATGGGCGGAGACGTCGTACGTCTTCCTCAACGGCACGGGAGCCTCGTGCGTTGCGACAGCCGGCCAGGCTGCCGCCGGCCCGCTGAGTACCCTCTCGAACCGTGACGACTGGGTGACGGAACCGCAGGCGCTCGTGACCCGGGCCTGATCCATACCGCTTCGGCCTTGACCGGTGATCAGGTCGGGCAGCGGCAGCCCCCAACGGTCTCCCGCTGCCCGACCTGAGTCCGAGGAAGCCGTTCACCCGACGTCCCCCCGCGGGATGCGGGTTCAGGGCGTCTGCACGGGGGCGGCCATGCGCAGTGACAAGGAGCTGACCGTCGTTCCGTCGAGCCGCAGACTCTGGCCGCTGTCTCGCTCGAGGTCGGTCCACCAGTCGGCGCCGTCCTCCAGGTAGCGCAGCAGAATGCCCTCGCGCAGGGCCCAGGGGCAGACCGCGAGGGTCTTGACGCCGCTGAGTTTCATGGCCGTGTGGCCGACGATCGCTCCGGCCAGGCTCTGGCGGGCCCGGGGTGCGGAGATGCCGGGCAGCTCGGACCGCTCGGCCGCCGACAACGCCGCCAGCCGGTCGACGGCGCGTCTGAGGGCGCCGCGGTGCAGCAGTCGCTCGACGAAGGGGCCGTGGCGTCCGGCCGGGGCGCCGCACAGGCGCGCCAGCTGCTGGAACGTCCGTGAGGCGGCGACGGCGGTGTGCGGATGCTCCCAGCGGATACGTGCGCCGGCGTCACGCAGTTGATGGCGCACCTCGCGGCGCAGGGCCAGCATCTCGGGCTTGGAGGGCGGCTCGGTGCAGCCGAAGAACTCGTTGGTCAGACGGTTCGCACCGAGCGGCAACGAGGCCGTGAACTCCGGCATGCGACCACGACCGAAGGCCACTTCGAAAGACCCGCCGCCGATGTCGAAGAGGGCCAGCGGCCCCGACCGCCAGCCCATCCACCGCCGGACACCCAGGAAGGTCAGTTCGGCCTCCACCTCACCCGGCAGCAGGCACAACTGCATCCCGGTCTGGGTACGCACCGCCCGCAGCACGTCCGCCCTGTCGGGTGCGTTGCGCACCACGGCCGTGGCGAACGACAACGGCTCCGGCGCTCCCCATCGCCGAGCCGTTTCGGCCGCCGAGTTCAACGCCGTGACCAGCTGCTTCGTGGTCGACTGCCCGAAGCGGCCGTCGGCCTCGACATGTTCGGACAGCCGCAGCTTCCACTTCGCGGTGTGCACCGGCAGCGGCACTCCGTCCCTTGCGTCGGCCACCACCAGACGAACCGTGTTCGAACCCGCATCCACCACGCTCAGTCTCATGGTCCCGAAGTACCCCAGGCAGCACGGATGACGCATGAACGGGCACCGAGAGTTACGAAGAACCACGCGCGTAAAGTCCGCTCGCTGCTCCCCCCGCGGCCCCTGCGCCGGCGCTCACAGGTCGTTCAGCAGTACCGCTGCCCCGTCGAAGCGTCCCGCCTTCAGATCGCCGAGCGCCCGCTGCGCATCGGAGAGCGGGTAGGGGTGCGTGGTGGCCCGGACGCCGTAGCGTGCCGCGAGATCCAGAAAGTCGCGGCCGTTCTGCCGGGTGTTGGAGGTGACGCTGCGCACCTCCTTCTCGTAGAACAGCTCGCTCTCGTAGTGCAGCCCCGGGACGTCGCTGAGATGGATGCCCGCGATCGCCAGCACCCCGCCCCGGTCGAGGGCCCGCAGCGCCACCGGCACGAGATCACCGGCCGGCGCGAACAGGATCGCCCCGTCCAGCGGCTCGGGCGGAAGGTCGTAGGCGCCGCCGGCCGACGCACAGCCCAGGTCGAGAGCGAGCCGCCTCGACGCTTCGTCGCGGGTCAGGACGTGCACCGTGGCCCCTTGCGCCAGGGCGACCTGCGCGCACAGATGGGCGCTGCCGCCGAAGCCGTACAGCCCGAGGCGGCCACCCGTAGGCAGGGACGTCCGCAGCAGCGCCCGGTAGCCGATGATGCCCGCGCACAGCAAGGGTGCCAGCGTGACGTCGTCGGTGTCCGCCGGCAGGCGGTAGGCGAAGGCAGCCGGCGCTGTCGTGTACTCCGCGTAGCCGCCGTCGGCGTCCCAGCCGGTGTACTCGGAGCCGGGACACAGATTCTCGTCGCCACGCAGGCAGTACGAGCAACTGCCGTCCGTGCGACGCAGCCATGCCACTCCCACCCGGTCGCCGACCACCCAACCGCTCACGTCCGCACCGATACCGGCGACGACGCCGACCACCTCGTGGCCAGGTGTCACTCCCGCCCGGCGCACCGGCAGGTCGCCCTCGGCGACGTGCAGATCCGTACGGCACACCCCGCACGCCCGAACCCTCACCAGCAGCTCCCCGGACCCCGGCACAGGGACCGGCCGCTCCACGAAACGCAGCGGCTCCTGCTCGATGGGCCCCGGCCTGGTCACCGTCCATGCGCGCATCGATCGTGCCCCCGTCCTGTCCAGGACTGCTCCCTCCAGTGTGGGTCACCACGACGGCCACCGCGCGGACTACGTCGGCACGCGCTGCGCCGCTGGAGCCGGCTCTCGCCCGACGCGGCACCCTCGCCTGCCGACTCGGGTGGAGGACACGCCCGGTCGATCACGCGGGGGATGCCGGGGGCCACGCGAGCTGCGGAAGTCGGCTGTGGCTACGCTCGTCAGCGTGACGCTCGTTGTCGAGGTGGGGGAACCGGTCGAGTCCAGGACGGCCGAGCCGGTGGTGACCGTCAGCAGGCCGCCCGGCAGCAACGGGTTCGCCGTGACCGAATACCTGGAGGTGCACGGCGTTCCAGCCTTCAGCCAGTCGTTCTGTGAGACGTGTGCGATGCTGTTCAGCCGTCTGCCGGGCGCGGACTCGTACCTGCCGCCGGGCATCCTGCGCGACCGGCTCGCCGAAGGCCTCACCGGCCTGGAGCCGCCGGTCGTGGAAGCGTTCACCGCATTGCTGAACCCCGCTACCTACCGCCCGATGCTGCTCGAAATCGTCCCTCGCCTCACCGCGCCGGGCACCGAGGACGACTACTTCAGCCGGGAGCAGCGGCTCGCGTGGCCTCCCGAGTATCCCGACGAGCCGCCGAACGACCCGGGGACACCGTATTTCCGCCTCGAAGAGGCGACACCGCGACCTGTCCCGCTGCCGGGGCGACGGAGCGCGCGGCTCTTCGAGTTCGCCGTGCCGATGCACCCGCCGGAGACCAACGATGCCGCGACCGTCGAGCGGTACGCGCAAGCCATCACCCGGGGTGGGGTACCGACCGCGGTAGCCGTCAGTGTGGTGAACGCCGCCTGCTCGACCGAAGCCGAGCCACCGCTGGACACCGAACACTGGAGCCTCGTGCACTACCTGCTCGACGGCCACCACAAGATCGCAGCTGCCGCCCGCACCGGCCGCCCCCTGCGCCTGCTCTCACTCCTGGCACTCAGTGGCGGCAACACCGACGAACGGTACGCACAGGCAGTACCGGCCCTCTTGGCGGGCGCCCCGGACACTCTCACCTGGCCGGCCGCGCCCGGTTCCGAGCACCCGGGACCACCTGCTCCGCAGGCCGCGACGAGGAGGCTCTGGCGCTGGGGACGACGGCGGTGACCGCAGCGGACGGCGGGACCACGCGCTACGTCACGCCGACCCGCCGCGTGGTACGTCGCTGCCCTGCGCCAGTGCCGGCGGCGCCCGTCGACGCCGGCGCGACGATCACGACACGAGCGTCTGCTCTTCCAGTTCGGTGAGCTTCACGGTGCACAGGCCGCCGCGTTCGGTCTTGATGTCCGTGACCTTCAGCTGGGTGCCCGGCAGCAGGATGAACTCCTCCTCGCCGGTGAACGCGGAGAAGTTGCGGATGCCCACGGCCCGGGCGGGTACCACCTCGAACAGCGTCCGCTTTCCGCGGCTGCCGAGGAACGCCTTGGCCACGCCGAACTCGGACGTGCACGAGGAGACGCCCCACCAGGTCACGTTCTGTCCGAGCGGGTACTGCGCACGCAGGTCCAGCGGGACGCCACGCCACAACGGCTTTGTGCGGGCCGGGAGTTGTGAGACCGCCGAGAACAGCAGCCGCAGATAGGGCAGGTACGGGAGGAGTCTGGTGCGGTCGGGGGAGCGCAGGATGGCGTTGATCTCCCGGTAGAACGCGGACTCGCAGGTGTAGAGGTAGAGCGCGGCGATCGCGTCGGTGGACAGGCCGTGGGACGCCTCGTCCGCCCGCCGCTTGCCGAACTCGTGCGACTGGTCGACGTGCCGGCCGAGCCCGGACAAAAGCGTGCCGACCGGGGCGAGGGCCTGCCGGAAGTCCATGAGCGGGGTGTCGAACACACCCGTGATCGCGGGAAGGAAGAGCCCCTCGTCCTTCACGCTGGAGAGCCGGTCGAGGTAGAGCTGGTGCAGCTCCATGGTGGAGGCGATGAACGCGCCCATGCGGTCGGCGACGTCGCCGTCGGTCCCGCCGGTGTGAGCCGCCGCCTGGTTCCAGCCGCTGCTTGGCAGCCAGTCGATCTCGTCGGCGCCCAGGGACGCGAGGGCGTCGTTGACCATCTTGAAGTGGTCGCCGTCGCAGAAGATGTCGCCCTGCGCCGCGGGGTTGGCGTGGTCGATGTGCCGGACCTCGACCTCCGGATACTTCTTCTGGAGCTGGAGAACGACCTTCTTCAGACTGCGCGCATGCGCTCCCCACCACGCGAAGACGACCCCACGGTCCTCCTCCTCGGCGTTCTGCTTGGCCTTGAGGATCTCCTCGACGATCCGCTCGGCGACCGGCCGCCAGAACCCGGTGTGCCGGTCGGTGCCGACCGCCCCGTCGCTGCCGGCGGTCAGCGCCGCGTTCAACAGCAGCACGCCCTGCGTGAGCATCGCCTGGAACCACTCCGGCGGCTGGACGGTGTCCTGATTCTTCAGCAGGGCGCGAATGTCGGCTATCGGGGTCTTCTTGGGAATGCCGTACTTCCACATCGCCGCCGCCTTGATGATGCAGCGGATGCTGACGACCCTGCCGAACTGACTGTCCTTCCAGTCGTGGAAGGTGTTGTCGAACATGGCGATGCCGGTGGCGCTCTCCGGCCGTGGATACGGGTTCTGACCGAAGATGACGACCTTCCACTTGTGCGGCGCGTTGGGCTTGAGCGCCTGGAAGGTCAGTTCGCGAACCGGGACGACCTCCGGACCACGGTCCGGTCCGATGAAGGCGGCCGCATCCGGCTGCGCCTCGATGACCGGCTTCAACAGCGGAAGCCAGGGCTCACCGCCACCCTTGAACAGTTCCGCGAGGGCCAGCGGGTCATCCGGGTCGGGCGCGGCAGGGGTGTGGTCATCGCTCATGGCGCAAGGGCTCCGAAGGGTCGAACTGCACGGGTGGAATGCCTGATCGGCGAAGTGCCCCAGACCATAGTTGAGCCCACTGACAACCGTGCCGCCCCGGCGCGTTGGGGCGTGGGGCCGGCCGACCACCGATGTCAGTGGGGCGCGGTAGCGTCGCCACCAGTTGAGCCATTCGTAGCTGATCGGAGCGAGACCATGACCGTAGACCGTGTGCCCTCACCGCTCAGGGTCGTGCTGACCGACATCAACGCCGCGGTGGTGCAGGCGTGGAGGGCGGCCTTCGCCGACACCCCCGAGATCGAGATCCGCAGCGGCTCGATCCTCGACGAGGACGTCGACGCGTGGGTCAGTCCCACCAACTCCCGCGGCCGGATGGACGGCGGGGTCGACGCGGCCATCAAGCGGTACCTCGGCGCCGGCATCCAGCTGCGCGTGCAGAAGGCGATCCGCAGCGAGTTCGCGGGGACCCTCCCGGTGGGCAGCGCGGTGTGCGTCGCCTCCGGCGCGGTCACGCCGAGGTTCCTGATCTCGACGCCGACGATGCAGACGTCATCGCAGAACGTCAGTGAGACCCTGAACGTAGCCTTGGCCTGCGCCGCCGCGTTCCAGGCGATCCACCAGCAGAACGACAGGGCGCCGGGCAGCATCCGGTCGGTGGCGTTGGTCGGCATGGGCGCCCAGACCGGCCGGGTACCGGCACGGGTGTGCGCCAACCTCATGTGGACGGGCTACACCCTCTTCCAGGACCACTCCTTCGAGAACTACCACGACCTGCGCGGCACGATCGTCGCGCAGCTCGACGACCTCGAGAGCGCGCCCGTGGAGAAGCGCGTGCGCATAGCACCGCCCAAGCGCGCCGGCTCGCGCCGCTGATGAGGTCTTCGGTGTCCCACGAGGGCCGTTGGATAGCGTGAGGGCGTGAAGAACGCACCGGGCACCGACAGTTGGTTGGAAGACACGCGCATGTCCTATGACACCGTCGCGGCGAGCTATGCGGACCAGGTGCGTGACCTCTTGGACGAAACGCCCGAAGAGCGCGCGGTCCTGGCAGTGTTCGCCGACCTGGTGAGTACCACCGGTGGGGGACCGGTCGCCGATGTGGGATGCGGGCCGGGTCGGATCACAGCTCACTTGCGTCGGCTGGGCGTGGAGGCGTTCGGGATCGACCTGTCGCCTCGGATGATCGAGGTGGCCCGACGTGACCACCCCGGTCTCCGGTTCGAAGTCGGCTCCATGACGGACCTCGACCTCGACGACGGTTCGATGGCCGGCCTGGTCGCCTGGTACTCGTTGATCCATGTGCCCGACGACGAGGTCAGCTCGGTTTTCAGGCACTTTCGTCGAGTGCTGCGCCCAGGCGCCCCGTTGCTCCTCAGCTTCCATGTCGGGGATGAGTCGACATTGAAGACGCAGGGGTACGGGGGCCACCCGATGAAGGTCTACGTCCATCGTCGCCGGCACGGCCAGATGACCGCCTGGCTCGACGATGCCGGCTTCACCGTCGAGTCACACACAACCCTCACCTCGGCCGAGAGCACACTCGGCGGCATCCTGCTGGCGCGCCGTCAGCCCGACTGCGCGGTCAGCGCGAGCTGATGAGGCCGTCCACCAGGGACCGGAGCCCTTCCAAGTAGGTGTCCTCGGCCGTCAGTGACGCCCATTGGTCCGAGACCTGCGCCAGGCGGGGGAGTTCGCGCTCGTCGATCCGGGCGAAGATCCGCTCGCGATAGGTGGTTCTGTCCTCGTCGGCGCGGCGTCGGGCCGCTGCCTTGCGGATCAGGATTTCTCCGGCGGTGTAGTACCAGATCGCGCGGTAGCCGTGCACCGCGCGCTCGGCAGTGAGCCCGCACCCGACCAGGCCGTCCACGATCTGTTCGACGAACCACAGCGCGGACGTGGACATCAGGTCGTCTGCGGTCAGCACCTCCACGATCCAGGGGCAGGCGGCGAGCGCCTCGTGGATCGCGGCGGCCGCGGCCACGACCCGCTCACGGGGCCGGCCCGGCGGTTCGTATCGGCGCAGCGTCCGGTCGGCATAGTCGTCCAGCAGCAGGACGAGCAGTTCGTCCTTGTCGCGGACGTGATGATAGAGCGCCATCGGCGTGCTGCCGATCTCTGCTGCCAGCCGACGCATCGTCAGTCGACCCACCCCTTCCTCCGCCACGATCCTGCGAGCCGTCTCGACGACTTGCTCCAAGGACAGACGGGGCGGTCGGCCTGGGGATCTACGCGGTGCGGGCGGGTGCGGCATGCCGCCCATCATCCCCCAGCACTCGACACGAGCGATCCGCCGGGCTACTTTCTATACATGTACAAAAACGTAACCGGGCGCCCAGGCGTGGTGTTGGCGGCGGCAGCCGTCGCCCAGTTCGTCATGGCGCTGGACATTTCGGTGGTCAACGTCGCATTACCCGCGATCCGCACCGCCCTCGGTTTCACCCCGCTCGGCTCCTCGTGGGTCGTGCACGTGTACGCACTGACCTTCGGCGGGTTTCTGCTCCTGGGCGGCCGCGCGTGCGACGTCTACGGACGGCGTCGGCTTTTCGTGCTGGGGCTGGCCGTCTTCGGACTGTGCTCGCTGGCGGCAGGGCTGGCTCAGGCGCCCTGGCAACTGATCACGGCTCGCGCAGGGCAGGGTCTGGGCGCGGCTGCGGCGGCGCCGGCAGCGCTGGCCATGCTCACGACGACCTTCGCCGAAGGCCCCGGGCGCGTTCGCGCGCTCGGACTGTGGAGTGCGGTGAACGCCGCAGGCGGCGCGCTGGGCGTGCTGGCGGGCGGTCTGCTGACCGAGTACGCGGGCTGGCGCTGGGTGATGCTGATCAACCTGCCCATAGTGGCGGCCGCTCTCTCGCTGGTCCCCGCAGGCGTGCCCGCAGGAGTACAACCTGCCCGGCGCGAGAGGCTCGACGCACTGGGCGCCGTACTGGCGACCGGCGGCATCGGGCTGCTGGTGTTCGGCCTCGTCCGCACCGACTCCCTCGGCTGGGGATCCGCCACCACATTGACCACCCTGGCCTCCGCAGCCGTACTGCTGGCCGCCTTCGTCTTCGCCGAGTCGCGGGCCACCGCACCGCTGCTGCGCCTGGGCCTGCTGCGCAGCCGCTGGGTCGCCGGCGCGAACCTGCTGGTGTTCCTGGCCGCGGCGGGACAGTTCACCGCGTTCTACTTCGTCTCCCTCTACATGCAGCAGATCCTCGGCATGAGTGCCGCGGCCACCGGCGCCGCCTTCCTGCCCTTCTCCGGCGGTCTGGTCGCGGGCACCGTCGTCGCCACCCGCGTCACCAGCCACCGCACCCCACGCGTGGCCCTCGTCCCCGGCGCGCTGCTGGCCGCCGCGGGCCTGATCTGGTTCGCCATGATCCGCCCCGGCGGCAGCTTCCTCGGCGACGTGCTCAGCCCGTCCCTCGTCTCCAGCGTCGGCGCCGGACTCGTCCTGGCTCCCGTCGCAGCCGCCGGGACCGCCGGGGTCGCCCGGCACGAGGCCGGCATGGCCTCCGGCCTCCTCAACAGCTCCCGTCAACTCGGCGGCTGCGTAGGCCTCGCCGCTCTCGCCACCCTGGCCGCACACCGCACCGGCACGGTCACCACGCCGGCCGCGCTGAACGCCGGGTACGCCCTCGCCCTGGCCGTCACAGCCGCCCTCTTCCTGGTCGCCGCGGGCGTGGCGACCACCGTCCTGCCCCGCCGCCGGAGTGCTGCACCCGCCCCGCACACCTCAGCTCGCCCGGACAACCAGTTGGAAGGAACACACTCATGACGACCACCGCCATCGACCTGTTCGCCTCCGCACTGCACTTCCACCCCGACGGTGACGTCCACGCCGCCGAACGGCGGATGACGAGCAGTGACTCCGGCGCCTGGCAGATCGCCACCTTCCACGTGGAGACCGACGACGACGTCCACGCCGACCACTGGGAGATGCACCCCGCGGCGGAGGAGGCCGTGTGCTGCCTGCGCGGCGGCGTGCGCCTCTACTTCCGCCCGGTCCTGCCAGGCGGCGCGGAAGAGTTGGTGCGTCTGCCGGCCGGCACCGCTGTGGTCGTCCCCCGCGGCCGTTGGCACCGCCTCGAACTGGACGCTCCCAGCGATCTGATGTCGATCACCCTGCGCCACGGTACCCGCCTCGAAAAGCGCACCGGGACCTGCTGACCGGAAAGTTGGCTCTGCAGAGCACCGGGTCGCACAATCCGCCTGCGCGGCGGGGCCGGACGGCGGCCGCTACGACATCAGCCGAATCCCAACGGTGGTACGAACTGCACGAGTTGGGCTAGGGTCCCGCTTCAAGATCCGTACATCGCGATCACAATGGGGGAGATCAGTGGTGAGCAGCACCGGCAGCTCCGCGTACGAGGGATTCACGGCCGAGGAGCGTGCCGCGATGAAGGACCATGCCCAAGAGCTCAAGAAGGCGGCGCGCCGGAGCTCGCGCGCGGACAAGGCGGCGCAGGCGGAGCGTGAAGTGCTCGACAAGATCGCCGAGATGCAGGACTCGGACCGAGTCATGGCTGAGCGCGTCCACGCCGTGATCACCGCCAGCGCGCCGAGCCTCGCGCCCAAGCTCTGGTACGGGATGCCCGCCTACGCACAGGACGGCAAGGTCCTCTGTTTCTTCCAGAGCGCTGAGAAGTTCAAGGCACGCTACGCGACACTCGGGTTCAGTGACCAGGCGAAGCTGGACGACGGCCCGATGTGGGCGGCCGGTTTCGCCTTGACCGAGGTGACGCCCCAGGTGGAGGAGCGGATCGCTGCGCTGGTGCAGCAGGCCGTGAACTGAGGCGTTCACATCTGTCTGATGGCTCGGGGCGGCGTTCCGCGACGACGGGGCGCCCAGGCCCTGAGCAGCGCGGCGGCCATCAGGACGGACCCGAAGATCGCCGCGAGGTGGTTGAACTCCGAGCCGAGGCCGACCAGCGCGCCCGCGGCGAGCCACCACCGTGTGTCGCCGGTGCGGCCGATCCGCACGACGACGAACGCGATCGCAGCCCACGCCAGCACTTCGTACGACGTCGTGTTGGCGATGTGCGCGCTGCCCAGCAGCACAGGCATCGTGCCCGTCGCGATCGCCGCGAGCAGCTGCGCCCGCCGTGCGCCGCCCAACTCCCTTGCGGTCAGCCCGCCCACGATCACCGTCCCCGCGGCGGCCAGCGCGGACCACAACCGCAGGCCCGCCGCCGAGACCCCGAACAGCGACAGCGAGACCCGGGCGAGCAGCGGGGCCAGCGCCGGCTGGTCCACATAACTCGCCTGGAGGTGCCTGGCGCAGTCGAGGAAGTACAACTCGTCGCGGTGGAGACCGTAGCGCGGAGCCAGCGCCATCAGCACGGCGAAGACCGCCCCCGCGACGGCGAACACCCGTCGGTCCAGCGGTGCGATCCGTCCGCCCTCCTTCCCGACCTCGTTCGCACGCCCCACGTCCGCCAAATCCGCCGCGTCCGCCATCCCCGCCACCCCCGTCCTCGGCCCCCGGCAGTGTTGTTCGCACAACCGAGGCGGGGCGGGGGGGGGGGGGTGCGGGGCGGGTGGTCCTCCAGTGGCTTGGCGGGGCCCCGGAGGGGTTCTGGACCGCGGGCCCCAGGGTCTGGGCTTTTCCAGCGC
>NZ_JBWKFL010000031.1:0-1754 GCF_056434305.1 Streptomyces sp. NPDC044061
GAGGTTAGCGAAAGCGACAACACCGAGGGCGACACCCAGGGCTGACGGTTGGTGGGCCGGCACCTCGCGGAGGCAACCTCCGCGAGGTGCCGGCTTGCGTCTGCGCCTGGCCGCGGTCGGACTGCCGGCCGGGCTGGTCTTCGCCCCGTCCGTCCTGTCCGATCCCGACCCCGCCGCCCCCTGCTGCGAGATGGGGGGGGTGACCCTTGATCCACGTGAACGGGCTTCGTACGCTCACTCGATGGGACATGACGATCTCCCGACCCTCGAACTCGCCTTTCCGGGGCCGGAACGTGACCGTGGTGTGGCGGCGATCCTGAGCGGTCGAAAGACCGCGCTTACGGGCCTCCTGGAGATCTACGAGCACGCCGGAGAGGCAGTACCGGTGACCGGTCAGCGATTCTCGGTGCTTGATTCCGAAGGCCGTCCCGCCGTCACGATCGAGCTCGTCGACGTACGCGTCGTTCCCATGAAGGAGATCGACGACGACTTCGCGCGAGCCGAGGGACGCGGCTACTCCGACGTCGCACAGTGGCGGGCAGCCCACGAGGAGTTCTTCCGGAGCGATGGTGTGAGCGAGTTCCTGGGTCGCACTCCAGTCGTCGACGATGACACCCTCGTCGTCGCAGAACGATTCCGCGTAGTCACGCTCGACGCCAATCTCCAAGATCCGCTACCCCAGGGTCTTGGCGTACCAGTGATCCGCCTTGTCGTGGCCGTCGTAGGGCGTCGTCTCCTCGTATCCGTACCGCGTTACAAAGCGCGTGCGTCCGTGAGTTGTGTGTTGGTCTCACACACGATCCGAGCAGCGCCCAACCTCCTGGCAGCCTCCTCGACGGCGAGCAGCAGACCCCGGCCCAACCCCGCTCCGCGCCCGGCGGGGTGCACATACATCCGCTTGAGCTCCGCGGTCTTCGGGGTACCGCCAAGTAGCCTGAGACCCGCGCAGCCCAGGAACTCGCCTCCGTCGCTGCGTGCGACGAGAAACTCGCCGTCGGGCGGGCTGAGGTCCTGGTGTGGGTCCTTGGCAAGCACTGCTCGAAGCTCTGCCGGCGTCGCGGAGCGGCCCAGTACCCGCCGCCCCATCTCCACGAAGTACTCGCGCATCACCTTGTCCACAGCCGTGCCAGCGACAGGCTCGGGCTTGATCGTCCAGGTAGGCATGCAGGTATTCGACCGGCTGGTGACACGACTTGAGGACGACTTCGAAGCGCGTTGTGCCACCGAGCGGGACACACAGGACTCCAGTGAGTACGGGCGTGTGATCGTGCCAGGGCAAGCAACCGTGTGCGGGACTCGGGTCGTCGTCTGCGTGAGTAAGTGCGGGCCAATGGCACTGGTCTGCGCTGACAACCCCGGAGCCTTTTGTGGCACCGGGGAAGCACAAGCAGCTGGCGAGTTGGACGCCGCGGATCTCGGCAAGGGCCATCTGGCTCTGGCCGACCTCGGGTATGCGACCGTTCCTGAGGAACTACTGGAGCGCAACTA
Organism: Streptomyces sp. NPDC044061; assembly: GCF_056434305.1. Classification (NCBI taxonomy): domain Bacteria; kingdom Bacillati; phylum Actinomycetota; class Actinomycetes; order Kitasatosporales; family Streptomycetaceae; genus Streptomyces; species Streptomyces sp. NPDC044061. The sequence continues at coordinate 1,489 of NZ_JBWKFL010000031.1, forward strand.
CGACGGGCCGAGCCGATTGCCCTGCCACGTCCAGCGGCCCACTTGGTGGCCTCGCTTCTTTGGCATCATCTGACGTCAGTGCTGGACGCTCGGGCCGGCACAGCTTGCGCCCACTCCGGGGAACCTACTCAAGCAAAGGCACGGCACCCCGCGGAGGGTGCCTCCGCGAGGTGCCGTGTCCCCCCCCCCTCAGCCCCTGGTTCCTCCCCTGGGGTTTTCCCTTCCCCCACCCCGGGGGCCACCCCGTGGGTTTCCGCTTCCCCCCC
>NZ_JBWKFL010000031.1:1764-108204 GCF_056434305.1 Streptomyces sp. NPDC044061
AAACCAACAGCCCACCGAGAGGGCTTCCTCTCCGGCTCCCCCCGTGCCCATCAACTGTCAGCCCTGGGTGCCGCCCTGGGTGTTGCCGCTGCCGCCACCCTGGGTGCCACCCTGGGTGTTGCCGCTGCCGCCACCCTGGGTCCCGCCCTGGGTGTTGCCGTTCCCGCCGCCCTGCGTGCCGCCCTGGGTGTTGCCGCTGCCGCCGCCCTGGGTGCCGCCCTGGGTGTTGCCGCTGCCGCCGCCCTGGGTGCCGCCCTGGGTGTTGCCGCTGCCGCCGCCCTGCGTGCCGCCCTGGGTGTTGCCGTTCCCGCCGCCCTGCGTGCCGCCCTGGGTGTTGCCGTTCCCGCCGCCCTGGGTCCCGCCCTGGGTGTTCCCGTTGCCGCCGCCCTGCGTGCCGCCCTGGGTGTTGCCGCCCTTGGGCATGGCGGTGTTCTTCGACGAGGTGCTCCTGCTGCTGTTCTTGCTGTTGTCCTTGTTGCTGTTGTTGCTGTGGTGCTGCTGGTGGTGGTTCTGGTGGTGCGCGCTGGTGGAGTGCGCGGCCGGGTGGTGCTTCATCATGGGAGCAGCCTCGGCGCTGGCCACACCGATGGTTCCTGCGGCCAGAGCGGCGATGCAGGAGATGCCTGCGATGCGGGCCATGTGACGTCGAGCGTTGATCATGAGAAACCTCGTAGTTCTAGGTAGTTCCTGGTGGGGTGGATCCCCTTTCGGTAAATCCATTTCAGCCCGCCAGGCCCCCGCTGTACGTCCCCCGACCAGCGGACCAAGCGGCTGACACACCCCTCCACCAGGAAAGGGAAGGCCAGGGAAAGGCCCCGCCCGGCACGGTTTCATTCGCCCGCGACCTCCTCGACCTCCCAGCGCAACAGGTCGCCCGGCTGGCACTTGAGCACCTCGCAGAGCGCGGCGAGCGTCGCGAAGCGCACCGCCTTGGCGCGGCCGTTCTTGAGTACCGCCAGGTTGGCGGGCGTGATCCCTACGCGTTCCGCGAGCTCGCCCACGGACATCTTGCGTCTGGCCAGCATCACGTCGATGTCGACGACGATCGGCATCAGATCACCTCGTCCAACTCGGCCTGCATCTGCGCCGCTTCGACGTCTCGTGCGACGGCCTGGGCGAGCAGCATCCGCAGCACGAGCACGATGAGCGCGACCCCGAGGATGGCCACGCCGACCCCGCCCATGATGAGGGTGACACCCGGATCGTCCCGCTGGCCGGGTGCATTGACGGCCGTGACCGCGAACCACACGAGGGCGGCCGCCACGATGGCGCCGATCACCCCGTCCACGTACCGGAAGGCGGCGTGGGAGAACACGGTTCCGCGTCGCACCATCGTCACCAGCCGCCATACGCAGACCAGGGCGGCCTGGGCCGACACCATGCCCAGGATCGTGAGCACGCGCAGCGCGGTCAACGGGAGTGCCCCGTCCTCCTTGTCGCTCCCGCCGGCCAACACCCACACCATCGATGCCTGTACGAACACGGTGCCGGCGAGCACCACCACGAGCACGGCGCGCAGCGCACGCACTGTCAGCTTTCCCATGACCCATCCTTCTAACGAGTTGCGATGGAAATCTATCGAATTTCGATAGGTGGAGCAAGGGTCGGGACGGAGGGCGAATCGGACGCCGCTCAACTACGTCGAAGCCCTGCCCCTCGCAGCTCAGGCGCCCCCCTGAAGGCCGCCGCAAGCTCGGTCAGAACCCACCGGCCACGCAACCGGCGCCGCGCGGCCGGTCGGCATGGCCACACGCGGACGAATGACCGCCCCAGCCCCCGACTCCCAGCCCCCGACCCCCAAGCCCCTGATCCCCAAGCCCTCAGCCCTCAAGCCCTCAGCCCTCAAGCCCTCAGCCCCAGACCCCTGCCCCGACAGCTCGGCACCGCCCCCCGCCCACCGGCCAAACAACCACCCCCCCCGGCCCCACGGGGCCGCCGGCACCGGCCGCCGTGTGACGACCCTGCCCGGCCACACCAGCCGCCCCGGCGGCTTCGCGGGCCACCGCCGCCCCCGGAGTGGCTGGGCGGAGCACGGAGCGAAAGAGCTGTGAGAACCGGTGGTGCCGGTCCAAGGGCGCATCCGCACCCGCAGCCAGGCCGCGATCTCCGCCAGGCGCCGTAGCTCCCGCTGCTGATCGGGAAGAAGAATCCCCGTCGTCGCCTCACCTCACGCCAAGCCACGGCCTTGGCCACCACCCGACACCCTCGTTCCTCCACGACAGCCCAGGGCTCATCCCGGCTCATCCGCGAGAGCCCGAAAAAATCTTCGGCGACGATGTCGAAAACCCGTGACCGGCTCCGTCCCCGTGGTGAAGGCGACCACAATGGGGGTCGCACCAGGACCGAGGAGAGATCACGATGGCCAAGTACCTGCTGCTCAAGCACTACCGCGGCGCCCCGGCTGCGATCAACGACGTGCCCATGGACCAGTGGACGCCCGCGGAGATCTCGGCGCATGTGCAGTACATGCAGGACTTCGCGGCCCGGCTGGAGAAGACCGGCGAGTTCGTCGACGGTCAGGCGCTGGCTCCGGAGGGGACCTGGGTCCGGTACGACGGTGAGGGGCGCCCGCCGGTCACCGACGGACCGTTCGCCGAGACCAAAGACCTCATCGCCGGCTGGATGGTCATCGACGTCGACAGCCACGAGCGCGCCGTCGAGCTGGCCGGGGAACTGTCGGCCGCGCCCGGGGCGGGTGGTAAGCCGATCCACGAGTGGCTCGAGGTGCGCCCGTTCCTGGCCGCGCCGCCCACCATCACGGAGTGATGCCGCAGATGAACGAGGCCCTGCTGAGGAGCCTCACGCCGAGCGTGCTCGCCGTCCTCGTCCGCCGCGGAGCAGACTTCGCGGCGGCCGAGGACGCCGTACAGGACGCGCTCCTCGAGGCGGTCCGCGTCTGGCCGGACGACCCGCCGCTGGATGCGAAGGGCTGGTTGGTCCCTGTGCCTTGGCCCCGTTCCCTCCACGCGCGGCGGGCGGACCCCCCCCCCCGCCGGCGTGAGGACCTCCTCGAGGAGGAGCCGGCGCACGGGCCCGCGCCCGCCGCGGACGACACCCTCCAGCTGTACTTCCTCTGCGCCCACCCCACCCTGACCCCGTCGTCCGCCATCGCGCTCACACTGCGCGCGGTGGGCGGGCTGACCACCCGGCAGATCGCCCATGCCTACCTGGTGCCCGAGGCGACCATGGCGCAGCGCATCAGCCGAGCCAAGCGCACCGTCTCGGGCGTGCGCCTCAACCAGCCCGGAGACGTCGCCACCGTGCTGCGCGTCCTCTACCTGGTCTTCAACGAGGGCTACTCGGGCGACGTCGACCTCGCCGCCGAGGCCATCCGGCTCACCCGACAGCTCGCGGCCCACATCGACCACCCCGAGGTGGCCGGCCTGCTCGCCCTCATGCTGCTCCACCACGCCCGGCGCGCATCCAGGACCGCACCCGACGGCAGCCTGGTGCCGCTCGCCGAGCAGGACCGCGGCCGGTGGGACACCACTGCGATCGCCGAGGGAGTCGAGATCCTGCAGGCGGCACTCGCCCGCGACCGGCTGGGGGAGTACCAGGCCCAGGCCGCCATCGCAGCCCTCCACGCCGACGCGCCCACCGCCGAGGAGACCGACTGGGTGCAGATCGTCGAGTGGTACGACGAGCTCACCCGCCTGACCGACAGCCCCGTCGTCCGCCTCAATCGCGCCGTCGCCGTCGGCGAGGCCGACGGCCCGCGCGCCGGCCTGGCGGCACTCGCGGCACTCGACGACGCCTCACTGCCCCGCCACGCGGCGGTGGCGGCCTACCTCCACGAACGCGGCGGCGACCTGGCGACGGCGGCACGCCTGTACGCCGAGGCGGCCCACAACGCCCCCAACCTCGCCGAACGCGACTACCTGACCCGCCAGGCCGCCCGGCTCAACACCCGCCGAGGCCGCTGACGGTCCGCGCTTCAGATACTTCCCGCACCGCACCCCTCCTGACAGTCCACCCAAGGCCGACCGCCCTCACAGCCGCTCACCGCATGCGGTGCATGGGCGGCCGATCGAGTACCTCGACGTACATGATCCGGCCGTCCACGACGTCCAGGCACAACATGCCCCGCGAGGGCAGAAGCGGCACGCACCGGTGGCCTGCGCCGTAGGGCTGCCCTTCCGGATGAGCTGCGGTGTGGAAGCTCTGACAGAAGTCGTCGCCGCAGCGGCACTCGTCAACCAGCCGAAGATCCCACGTACAGATGGCCAGCTCACGTTGCCCTTCGTGCTCCAGGAGAGCGATCAACTCCGCGATGAGATCGGGGAAGACCTCGCGGACGAGGGGAGGGTCCTGCTCCATGAACGGGAGGGTATCCGGAGCCGCCTCCCAGCACGTTGCCAACTGCGAGCAAGCCAAGGCCGCAAAGGCCCTTGCAACTGCGGAGGTTATCCTGCCCGGGCAGGGCGTGCCGCTCGATGGACGAAGCCGACGCGTCAGGGGGCGGGAATGAACGACCTTGAAGCCGGAACCCAAGCCGGAACCCAAGCCGGAACCGAAGCGGGCGCGACCCGGCTGGAGAAGCACCGGGCTGAGCTGATCGGCTACTGCTACCGGATGCTGGGCTCGGTCTTTGAAGCGGAAGACGCCGTACAGGAGACCATGGTCCGGGCTTGGCGCAGCCTCGACCGGTTCGAGGAACGGTCGTCGCTGCGGTCGTGGATCTATCGGATCGCCACCAACGTCTGCCTCGACGCACTCGCCGCGGGGAAGCGCCGGGCCCGTCCGATGGACCTCTCCGGCCCGACCAGCGGCGCCACTTCACCAGGCAGTCCGCTGGACGCCGGTGTCTGGATCGAACCATGTCCGGCTGCTGCGATCCGCACGGCGGACGACCCCGCCGAGGCGGCAGAGTTGGGTGAATCGGTGCACCTCGCCTTCATCGCCGCGCTGCAACACCTGCCGTCCAAGCAGCGCGCGACTCTCCTGCTACGGGAGGTCATGGGCTTCTCGGCGCGGGAAGTCGCGGACCTGCAAGGTTGCACTGTCGCCTCGGTCAACAGCGCGCTCCAGCGCGCCCGGACCACACTGGCCGCTCGGCGCGAGGCGACCGACGACGCGGGGGTTCGGCCGCCCAGCACCGTCCAGCAGGTACTGGCGAAGCGGTATGCGGCGGCCTTCTCCGGCTTCGACATGGAGGAGTTGAGCATGCTGCTCCATGTGGACGCCACCCTGTCTCTGCCGCCGTACGCCCTGTGGATGCGAGGTGTCTCCGAAATCCGGGCCTGGCTGACCGGGCCGGCTGTCGGTTGTCGGGGCTCACGGCTGATACCCACCTTCGCGAACGGCTCGCCGGCGTTCGGCCAGTACCGACCCAGCACCGACGGCGCCAGGTTTGAGCCCTGGGCGCTTCAGGTCATCGACTTCTGCGGCGACCGGATCACGGACATCAGTGTCTTCCGCGACACCGAGCGCCTGTTTCCGCTGTTCGGCCTGCCTGCCCGCATCAACGCGTAGGGGAGTCGACTACGCCGTTCAACATGGCACCAGGCCCCGGGCCTGCGGTTCCAGGAACGTTGGTCGCATCGTCTGGGTAGGACGACATTCACGGATCCGGCTTGCCCCTCGGGGCTCCGCACAGCGGCAGCGCCCCCTGGTATGGTGCGCCGATGTCAGCGATCAAGAAGTTCCAAGTCACCTTTGACTGCGCAGAACCCGAGCGCCTCGCTCGCTTCTGGTGCGAGGTGTTGGGGTACGTCGTACCGCCGCCGCCGGAGGGGTTTGCCACGTGGGACGAGTTCAAGGGCTCGCAGCCGCCGGAGGAGCGGGATTCATGGTTCGCCTGCAGTGATCCCTCGGGTGTGGGCCCGCGACTGTACTTCCAGCGCGTTCCCGAGGGGAAAGCCGCCAAGAACCGGCTGCATCTTGATGTGCGGGTCGGTACCGGACTCGTGGGTGAAGAGCGCCTTGCCGCACTTGAGGCCGAATGCGCACGACTGGTCCCGCTCGGCGCGGTGCACGTGCGAACGCTGTATGACGGCAACGATTCGTGCATCCCGATGCTGGACATCGAGGGCAACGAGTTCTGTATCGACTGAGCATTTGATCCAGCGACCGATCACCGACAACGCTGCGTCGTCATCCGGTCGTTGAACATCTTGAACGTGCTCGCGATCATCTTGTCGGCTTCGTCGGCGATGGTGGCGCCCTGCGTTGCGCCCTGCGTGTTGTTGGTGCCGCTCTGTGTGCCGCCCTGAGTGTTGCGGGTACCGCTCTGCGTGCCGCCCTGAGTGTTGTTCGTGCCGCCCTGCGTGCCGCCCTGGGTGTCGGTGTTGCGGGTGCCGCCCTGCGTGCCGCCCTTCACGTTGTTGGTGCCACCCTGGGCACCGCCCTGCGTGTTGTTCTTGCCGCCCAGCATGGCGCTCTGGACGTTGCCGGTGCCGCCCTGGGTGATACCGGCACCACCCTGCGTGCCACCCTGGCCATTTCCGATGTGAATATTATTCGTATTACCGTCCCCCTTATTGGTGATGTCACCGTAAAATCCGTTGTTGATGATAATGGTACCTCCCCCGGGGAATGCGGGATCATCGCGGAGCGCCGCGGAAGCCTGGCTTGCTGTCGCGCCCGTCAGTGCCACGGCAGCGGCGAACGACAGAGCTGCGTAGATGCCGACCTTTTTCATGGCAGTCCTTTCTTGCGGTAGATCGGAGATACGAATTCCTACGGATCAAAATGTCGCAACATCTCACTCGACAACCACAGCGACACGGGCGATGTCACCCGGACAGAGTGCCGACGGACTGGGCCCGCGACGGTGCGGTCCGCGTGCGCCGCGCACCGCACCGTCGCAGTCTGGACGCATGACCTGTCGGTGCGGCGCGACGAAAGGTGATCCATGAAGCTCGCAGTCATCGGTGGTACCGGCCTGATCGGGTCGCGGGTCGTGAAGAAGCTGAACGCGGCCGGGCACGAGGCCGTGCCGCACTCGCAGTCCACAGGTGTCGACGTGATCACAGGGCAGGGCCTGGCGGAGGCGGTGGCCGGCGCCGACGTCCTCGTCAACCTGACGAATTCTCCGACCTTCGACGAGGCCTCACCGGCGTTCTTCCAGACGTCGATGGACAACCTTCTGGCCGCCGCCCAGAAGGGCGGGGTGGGCCACGTCGTCATCCTCTCGATCGTCGGCGCGGACCAGGTGCCCGGCCTCGACTACTACCGGGCCAAGGTCCTGCAGGAAGACATCCTCAAGGCCGGGCCGATCCCCTACTCGATCGTCCGCGCCACCCAGTTCATGGAGTTCATGAACGCGGTCCTGTCCTGGACCACCGACGGCGACACCGTCCGCCTGCCCACCACCCCGCTCCAGCTGATCGCCGCCCAGGACGTCTCCGACGCCGTCGCCGAAGTCGCTGCCGGCGCCCCTTTGAACGGCACCCTCGCCGTCGCCGGGCCCGACGTCGTCCCCCTCGACGAACTCGGCCGGATCACCCTCGATGCCCATCCCGACGGCCGCACGGTCGTCACCGACGACACCGCCGGCATGTTCGCCGTCGTTCCGGGCGATGCTCTGATCCCCAAGGGCGAGGCCCGTATCGCCCCCACTCACTACAGCGACTGGCTCTCCTGAACCAGCCGGCCCATCACTGGAGGCCTCACCATGTCGAACGACGAGTCGGCAGCAGACAGCACTGAGAGCCAATCGCGTTCGGAAGCATGGAAGACGGCGCTCACTGTGCTGCAGTCGGTGAAACCGCCGTCCGTTCCGGAGGGGGCAGACGCCATGACCGTCCTCATCGAGTTCCCTCCCGGCGACCCCGGGACCCCTCCGCACCGGCACTCGGGACCCGCTTTCGGCTACATGCTGGAGGGCGAGATGCTCTTCGAGCTGGAGGGCGAGCCCGAACGGGTGATCAAGGCCGGGGAGACGTTCTGGGAGCCGGGCGGCGATGTCATCCACTACCAGGACGGGAACAACCGGTCGGACTCCTGGAGCCGCTTTCTCGTCACCATGATGTGTGCGCCGGGTCAGCCCATGCTCACCCTGGTCGACGAGGAAGAGCTGGCCCAGCGTCAACACCTGCGAGCTCCCCGTCCAGGCGCCTGATCCGGCGGGGCTCCGCGCCCTGCGGCACTCGGGTTGACCAGTACTTACCCGTCTGAGGCCTCCTCCTGGTCGGCTGCGACCTCACGTGCGACTCGATGCCACTGGTCCGTTCCGCCCGGCAACGGCCAGGCCCAGGTGGGCCGCCGCGCGGTGTGCAGTTCGCGCAGACGGCGGGCAAGGGACGCTCCCGCGCCGACGGCACCGTCGGGCACGGCGGTGCCATGGGCGGCGCGGAGTGCGGCGAAGCGGGCCAGTTCGGCCTCGTAGAGATGCACCGCCCGCTCGGTGCCCGCGGCCACCTCATCGACCGGTGCGGTGCGGCGCAGTTCCAGTACAGCCGGCGTGGTCGATTCGGCGATCGCCGCGGCGAGCCGCGCGTGACCGTCCAGGATCAGATGACAGTCAAGGCCGCTGACCCACCACAGCAGCACCGGCGGGAGCGTTCCCTCGCGGGCCTGCTTTCGGTGCGCCTTGACCCGACTGTCCCCCGCGTCGGGCATCGGGCGCAGCGGGAGGATCTCCCACGACCCGGAATGGATGAACCAGTCGATGTATCCGTCCCGATGGCCTTCGATGAGCATCGAGTCCCAGTACTCGGCCGGCGGGTGGCGGCCGTGGTTTCCGCGCAGGAGCGGGCTCTCGCAGGTGAGCAGCCACCGGCCGTCGTGCACAGGGCTCTCCGGCGATTCGAGCAGGTGCTGCGCGAAGCGGTACGCCCAGCGGTCCGGGCTGCCGGCCAGGGCCCGTCCCGTCTCGGCCCGCAGCGGTGGAAGAGGAGAGCGGTAGGCGTCGGTGCGCCGGAACTCGACCCCGCAGTGGTCCTCGTCGACGGCGGCCAGGAGCACGGGCCGTGACTGCTGGGCGACCAGCAGCCGCCGCTCGGCGCTGAACAGGCACAGACCCGGCCGGCGAGGTGAGTGCACCTCCAGGGACAAGCCCGTCCACGTGCCGTCGTCCCGGGTGACATCCGTGCGCCGCATGCCCAGACCATAGAGGGTGCGGGCGCCGGCCGGGTGAGTGGGCGGCATCGCCGACGGATTCTCAGGTGACCGCGAAACCGATGCTGATCGCGTTGGCGATCAGGTACATGGCCGTGGTCGACACGGCGACGAACGTGTTCGTCCGCCGCACCGCGGCTCTCTTCTCGGGATTGGTCCACCTGTAGAGGATGTAGGTGGTGCAGCCCACGCCGACCAACGTGTAGAGCAAAGTGGCCAAATGGATCTGATCGACCAGAGTCACCCCGAAGGAAGTTCCCGTCAGACTCACGGCACGCATGCTGACGACCACACTGAAGAGAGATGCGCCAAGAATTCCGAAACGTGCCCCCAGTACGGTGACGAAATCGGCCGCCCAGATCCAATATGAGATGAAAGAGATGAGAAAAGCGACGTAAGCGGGCCATGCCTGCCTGATGAAGCCGGCCACATCGTCCCTCTCGAGCTTGAGATCGATGACGAATCGGCTGTACTGACTGTTCTTGCCGCGGATGATTCGCGGATCCCCGAAGGACGTCTGATAGGTGTGTGTGACCACCCCGACGCCGAAGTCCCTGATCTTGAACCCGCCCAGGCTGATGGCGTGATCGTATCCGGAGTTCTTGGTGTCGGGCACGTAGGTGAACTGGGAGGCGTTGTATTCGGAGTCCTCGATCTGGATCTGTACATCCTGCTTGTCGAAAGGGTACTCGCTCAGATCGAATTGCTGCCGGAAAGTGCCGGACACCTTCACCTGGGACCAGTATTCGTTGCCGACCTTCACCACAGACCTGTTGCCCTGGGTGACATCCGTGGCGTTGACGAACTCCAGGCGCTGAGTGGCGTCCAGGGCGGCGCTCGGGCACACGCTCCACAGCCAGAAATTCGCGTTGATGGTCCGCGGTGAAACGTCCAGTCCATAGAGGTCGGTGATGTAGGCCCCGACGCGGCAGCTGGGCGTCGCCGCCATGGCTGCAGGGGCCGACAGTCCCGCGGCGGCCGTGATCGCAATCGTGTACAGCAGTAGGGTCACCAGCCTCCGACGCATCCGGCCTCCCGACTTGCCTTTTCGGAATCCTCTGGCAGTGCGGCGGTCAGGGCATGGACGGTCAGACTTTCCCATAATCTCAAACTACCGGAGCCCGCCGAAGCGTTTTCCCGGTGACACACCCCTAAAGAATGCGTTTTCGCCCGGTGGTGTTCGGCCGTGTGGTCCAGCGGGGTCCGGCCGGAAGCGCACCCGCTCGCTGCCGCCGACCGACCGAAGCGACAAAGTCCGTCCCCCGGCCCATGGACCGATCGGTCGACGCGGGCGCCGCCTTGCGTGCGGACGCTGGAGGGCACGTACGACACCCTCCCCGACCGCCGCGAGGCGAAGGAGACAGACCATGATTCGATTTCTGCTCCGCCACTGGTGGAAAAGCCCCTGCCGCAAAGGTGACAGAGACATGAACGAACGACGTGCGGAGCAAGCCCGCTTCTCCTCCCCGCACCACTGATCCCCCGCGAGGGACGCGCGCCCCGATGCGGGCCGGCCGGCCTCACGCGAGGCGGAAGGCAGGTGGGCGGAGTTCGGTGTTGCGGCTGGGGCCGTGCCATTCCAGGTGGATCCGCACGTCGCCCGGCTCGGCTTCCCCGGCGTTCCGGCCAATCAGCTCCGCAACTGGTCGAAGTCCGCCAGGTGGCTCTCCCTGCAGCATGCGCTCCGTGTCCACGCCCTGACCTCTTTGGCCCGCACGAGCTGACCTTTCCAGCATCTCAGGCATGCGGGCGCAAAGCCCGATGTGCACAGACTCCTTGCCCAGCACTCGCCTGCGTGCGGACCAGGTCGGGGTCGGGGTCTAACCTGCCGCGTTGCCGTGCACTTGCACCGCCGTGGCCAGGTGGTCGGCAAGGGGTTCCGGCAGCGCCCGGCCGTTCGCGGTCTGCAGGAGGGCGTCGGCGATGAGGTGCAATTTGGTGTTGCTGTGCTGGGACGCTGTCACCAGGACCTGCCAGGACTGCTGGGCGGTCAGGTGGAACGACGCCATGAGCATGCCCCGGGCCAGGTCGATCGTTGCACGGGTCTCCAGCGCCCGATGCAGCTGCGCGTTCTCGGCTGCGAGATCGGCGCCGGACGGATCCGCTGCATCTGCCCTTTCAGGGTGCGCGGGCCCTGAGTCGCCATCCGGAGGCTCATCCGCCTCCGCAGACCGTGCCGCGAAGAGCGGGAGGGCACCGGTGAGGGTCAGCAGGCGTTCCACCGCCGGGCTGGTGGCGCGCAGGATCAGGCTCTTGGCGCTCGCTCGGGCCCGATGGTGCACGTGCAGCAGGACGTTGAGGGCGGAGCAGTCACAGAAATCGACGCCCGCGAGATCCAGTTCCAGGCCTCCTTCGGCGTCATCGAGCGCATCGCTCAGCGTCTGCTGCAGCAACTGGTCGCACTCCAGATCCAGCTCACCGGACACCGTGACCACGAGCCGGTCGCCGATCGTGTCGACATTCAAGGTCACCGGCGCCGACGCCGGTGGCTGCGGCTGCTCGAACGCACTGCCGCACTCAAGGCAGGACCCCTCACCAGGGTGAAAAGCCGCGTCATGGGACATCTCAAGCTCCGCACATGCCGTCTTCTCGACCACACCCAGCATCACCCCACCCGGCTTTCACGTCAACCAAAACATGAAACGTGATTCAGCCTTTTGAATGCGTGAACAAGAGGCCGTATCCTCGGGTGCATGGACCGAGCGCCGGAACCGCATGCAGGCTGGACCTTCGTGACCAATCACTCGCGGGTGCTGGCCGCCATCGCCGAAGACCACACCACCCGCGTCCGTGACATCGCAGCCCGCTGCCGGCTCACCGAGCGGGCCGTGCAGAAGATCATCGCCGACCTGGAAGACGGCGGGTACCTCACCCATGTCCGGGAAGGTCGCTCGAACGTCTATCGCATCGCCCCAGGCATGCTCCTACGGCATCCCGCGGATGCCCCGACCACCGTTGCGGAGCTGCTGTCGATCCTGGTCCACCACGAGTCCGGACACACCAGGGCTGCGACCGCCGAAGGTCACGACACACCCTGACCCGGCAGGCCCCGGCCGAGAGGGCGTGGGGCGTCGGCGTGGCCCGGCTGGACAACGCGACGCCAACCGCCTTGTGCGCGAGAGACGGGCTGGGTGGGGTGGACGACCACGCGATGCCTGCACCGTCAATGCCCCATGCTGCGGTGCTCCTCGCCCGCCGGAACGCCGGGACCTGTGGCCACCCCGATTGCCGGCCGTCCGTAGAGCCGACATCGGGGGGATCAAAGGATCATCAGCAGGGCGGCCGCCGTGGTGAGGCCGGCCCACACCGCCAGCGTCCAGGCCACGCAACATCGCCGCAGCCTCCGGTAGCGGTGTTCGTACTCGGCCCGCAAGGACACACACCGGGCCGCGAGCCGTTCGAGGTCCTGGCGCGCGCGGCGCAGGCTGTCGGCGACGTAGTGCTGCTCGATCTCCGTGCGCTGTGCCGTGGTCAGCCAGTCCATCGGCCGGACGAACTCGTGCGCGCGGTGTTCGGCCTCCGCGACCCTGGCCTGCCACAGCAGGTATCCCTCCACCTCGGTGCCGAGGTCTCCGGGCGCCTTCTGCTCCGGCGGACCGCTCATCCGTGCCCTCGGTCGGTCGTCGCCGGGAAGTGGCCCTCGTATTCGGACATCGCGATCTCCGGGTGGTGCAGGTCGAACGCCGGGGATTCGCTGCGGATCCGCGGCAGGGTGAGGAAGTTGTGCCGCGGGGGAGGGCAGGAGGTCGCCCACTCCAGCGAACGGCCGTAGCCCCACGGGTCGTCCACGCCGACCGGCTTGCCGTACTTCGCCGTCTTCCACACGTTGTAGAAGAACGGCAGCATGGACAGGCCGAGCAGGAACGAGCTGATCGTCGAGATCGTGTTCAGCGTGGTGAAGCCGTCGGCCGCCAGGTAGTCGGCGTAACGACGCGGCATGCCCTCGGCACCCAGCCAGTGCTGGACCAGGAACGTGCCGTGAAAGCCGACGAACAGCGTCCAGAAGCACATCTTGCCCAGGCGCTCGTCCAGCATCTTGCCGGTGAACTTGGGCCACCAGAAGTGGAATCCGGCGAACATCGCGAACACGACCGTACCGAAGACCACGTAGTGGAAGTGGGCCACCACGAAGTAGGAGTCGGAGACGTGGAAGTCCATCGGCGGTGAAGCGAGGATGACGCCGGTCAGGCCGCCGAAGAGGAACGTGACGAGGAAGCCGACCGCCCAGAGCATCGGCGTCTCGAAGGACAGACTGCCCTTCCACATCGTGCCGATCCAGTTGAAGAACTTCACTCCCGTGGGCACGGCGATCAGGAACGTCATGAAGGAGAAGAACGGCAGCAGCACCGCCCCGGTGACGAACATGTGGTGCGCCCACACGGTGATGGACAGACCGGCGATCGCGATGGTCGCGGCGACCAGACCCATGTAGCCGAAGATCGGCTTGCGGGAGAAGACCGGGATGACCTCGGTGACGATGCCGAAGAACGGCAGCGCGATGATGTACACCTCTGGATGGCCGAAGAACCAGAAGAGGTGCTGCCACAGGATCGGGCCGCCATTCGCTGCGTCGTACACATGGGCGCCGAACTTACGGTCCGCCTCCAGCGCGAACAGGGCTGCCGCAAGGATGGGGAAGGCGAAAAGGACCAGGACGGCGGTCAGCAGCACGTTCCACACGAAGATCGGCATGCGGAACATGGTCATGCCCGGGGCACGCATGCAGATGATCGTGGTGATGAAGTTGACCGCGCCGAGGATGGTGCCGAAGCCGGAGAAGGCCAGACCCATGATCCACATGTCGGAGCCGATGCCGGGACTGCGCACCGCGTCCGACAGCGGGGAGTAGGCGAACCAGCCGAAGTCGGCCGCACCCTCCGGGGTGAGGAAGCCGCCCACCGCGATGGTCGAGCCGAACAGGTACAGCCAGTAGGCGAACATGTTCAGCCGCGGGAACGCCACGTCGGGCGCGCCGATCTGCAGCGGCATGATCCAGTTCGTGAAACCGGCGAACAGCGGGGTGGCGAACATCAGCAGCATCACGGTGCCGTGCATCGTGAACGCCTGGTTGTACTGCTCGTTCGACATGATCTGCAGGCCCGGCCGGGCCAGCTCGGCGCGCATGAGCAGCGCCATCACGCCACCGATGAGGAAGAACGCGAACGACGTCGTCAGGTACAGCGTGCCGATGGTCTTGTGGTCGGTGGTCGTCAGCCACTTCACCACGACGTTGCCGGGCCGCCTGCGCCTCAGCGGCAGCTCGTTGGCGTACGAGTCCTCGGCTGCCGCGGCACCCTGGGGTTCGTTGAGGATGCTCACAAGTCGTCCGTCTCCTGCTGCTCGTGGTCCGCTCACGCAATGACGTCGGTCACCGGTCATCCTTGCGGTGCGGGGACGGGGCCCGGGGCCCTGAGCGCCCGGCGCGCGGCCGAACGGATGACGGATGCACACCAACGGAGCAGCGGGGCGATCTGGGCAGAGTGAGGACTGCTGTCAGGCGCGGGGCTGGTTGAGGAAGTCGGTGACGAGCTTCATCCATTCCTCGGGGCGTTCCACCATGGGCAGGTGACCGGCCAGGTCCTGAAGGAGAGGGGGACGTGGTCCTGTCCTCGGATCGAACGGGGGAGTGTCTGTGTTGGTCGTGGTGCGGATGTGCCGAACGGGGCGCCGCCGTCATGGACAGCAGGTGGGCTCGGCCGGCCTCCGGTCGGGACGCCGACCGGCTCGCCCTGTCATGCGGCGGCGCCGGCCCGTTGCGAAAACGGTCAGGGCAGGAGGACGGCCTTGCCGCGGTTGCGGTGGGCTTCCAGGTCGATGTGCGCCTGTGCCGCTTCCGCCAGGGGATAAGTGCGCCAGACCGGCACGGTGAGTCGGCCGGCGACGGCCATCCGCACCAGCTCCGGCAGGGCCTCCCCAGCCTGGTCGGTGCTCCCGGCGCTGAAGCGGACGCCGTGCTGTGCGGCGGACATGTCGGCGATGGTGATGACGTGTTCGCTGTCACCGGTCAGGGCGACGGAGTCGGCGAGCACTCCGGCGCCGGAGGCGTCGATGACGAAGTCGACTCCCTGGGGAGCCGCGGCCTTCACCCGCTGTACCCAGCCCTCGCCGTAGCGGACCGCGGTGGCGTTGAGCGCGGAGACGCGCTCGAGGTCGTGCTCACCGGCTGTTCCGACGACGGTGATGCCACGGGCGACGGCCAACTGCACCGCGAGGAAGCCCACGCTGCCGGCGGCGCCGTGGACGAGGAGGGTCTGACCCGCCTGCACACCCAGTTGTCCCAGGACGCGCGACGCGGTCTGGCCGACCGTCACCAGCGAAGCGGCGACCTCCCAGGACAGGGCCTCGGGCTTGGCCACGGGGCGATCCAGCAGTGCGTACTCGCTGTAGCCGCCGCCCACGGCGGCGCCGAGGACCTCGTCGCCCACGGCAGCGTCGGCTCCCTCGCCGACGGCGTCGACGACACCGGCCGCGTCCAGGCCGGGGACCACGGGAAGGCGGGCCGGCGCGGTGCGGGCCATCAGACCTGACCGGATCTTCATGTCGAGAGGGTTCACAGAGGCGGCCCGTACCCGGATGCGGACCTGGCCCGGACCCGGCTCCGGTGTGGCGACCTCGGAGAACTGCAGCACTTCGGGCGTGCCGTATGCGGAGAAGGTGATTGCTTTGGACATCTGGAACTCCCAGGCAGAGGCAGGCGGAGAAGGGAACCGCGGGCGCTGTGGCTCATCGTGCGGCCCGTCGGCGGCCTCGCCGCTCAGGCGGTGAGGGCGGGGTAGTCGGTGAACCCGCGGTGGTCGCCGCCGTAGAAGGTGGACGGGTCAGGGGTGTTGAACGGACCGCCGGCGGCGAGACGACGCGGCAGGTCGGGGTTGGCCAGGAAGAGTGCTCCGTAGGCCACCATGTCCGCGCTCCCGTCCTCGACCAGCTTCAGTGCGGCCGGGCCGGTGGCGTCGGGGTGGGTGAACGGGTTCAGGACGAACGTGCCGGGCCAGGCCTTGCGCAGCGACGCGGTCAGGTCGCGGTCCGGCCCCTCCATCAGGTGCAGGTAGGCGAGCTCCAGGTCGGCGAGCCGGTCCAGCAGGGCGGAGTAGGTCTCGCCCGGGTTGTCCTCGGACATGTCGTTGTACGGGTTTCCGGGTGAGATCCGCAGGCCGACCCGATGGCCGCCGATCGCCTCGGCCACGGCCGTGACGACCTCCACTGCGAAGCGGATCCGGCCCCCGGTGCCGCCGCCCCAGGCGTCGGTGCGCCGGTTGGTGGTGGGGGCGAGGAACTGGTGGATCAGGTATCCGTTGGCACCGTGGATCTCCACGCCGTCGAATCCGGCCTCGACGGCGTTGCGGGCCGCGGCGGCGAAGTCGTCGATCGTCAGCCGAACCTCCGCCTCGCTCAGCTCCTTCGGGGTCACGAAGTCCTTCGGGCCCTCGTGGGTGTAGACCTGGCCCTTGGCGGCCACCGCCGACGGCCCCACCGGCACCAGAGCCTCGGACAGCAGGCTCGGGTGGCCGATACGGCCGGTGTGCATCAGCTGGGCGAAGATCACGCCGCCCTCGCGGTGCACGGCGTCGGTGACCCTCCGCCACGCCAGCACCTGCCCGGGCGTGTGCAGGCCGGGGGTGTCGGGGTAGCCCTGGCCGACCGGCGAGGGCTGGACGCCCTCGGTGACGATCAGCCCGGCGCCGGCGCGCTGCGCGTAGTACGTCGCCATCAGCTCGGTCGGCTCGGCGCCGGGTCCGTAGGCACGGCTGCGGGTCATCGGCGCCATCACGACGCGGTTGGTCAGGTGCTTGCCGCCCAACAGGATCGGATCGAAAGCAGTGGTCATGGCTTCTCCCTCGGGGTGAGTGCTGCTCTGCGGCCCGGGCCCCGGGCCCGCACCACAGCATTTAGCTGTCCGAACAAGTAAATCACCTGTCCGAACAGGTAACTACGCGAGTTCATTCCAGGAGTCGGATGTGAACCAGGTCATGCCGTCTCAACTGGTCGTATCCCTGCCCGAGCGCGGAAGTGCCATCGGGCCGCGTACCGAGAGGTAGAGTTAAGTTGCTCGGGCAGGAAAGTGAGGGAACGAACATGGCGCAGTCCACCCCGGAGGCCGGGAGGGGTTCCGCGGAAAGTGAGCAGGAGGCCACCGTCCCGCTGCCCGCCGCGGCCGGCGGCGGCCCGATCAGCCACGCGATCTTCCGCCTCGCCCGCCTGCACCGCATGTTCGCCGGACAACTGCTGCGCCGCATCGGCCTGCACCCTGGCCAGGAACTGGTCATGATGCACCTGTGGGAGCTCGGTCCCCAGCGCCAGGCCGACCTGGTACGCCTGATGGACTCCGACGCCGCCACCATGACCCGCACCGTCCGGCGCCTGGAACAGGCCGGCTTCGTCCGCCGCCGCCCCGACCCCACCGACAAGCGCGCCTCACTCGTCGAACCCACAGCGGCAAGCCACGCCCTGCGCCGCGAGGTCGAGCGGGTCTGGGCTCAACTCGAGGACATCTCGACAGCGGGCCTCACGGACGACGAGCGCACCACGGCCCTGCACACTTTGGAACGCTTGGAGCAGAACCTCGTACAGGCCGCTGCCACCCGGGCCGCCACCATCACGCAGCCCTGACGGATCAGCCGCCTGGAGCGCCGTGCCCGGCCGGCGATGGCCCAGAGGACGGGGATGACGGATGACCCTGTGGGTGTGCACCGGGGTCGTAGCGGCTACCCGGTCACATGGGGGAAGCCGTGGGCAGCAGCTTCTTTCCGATCATGAGGTGCGGGAAAGAAGGCGGTCAGGATGCGCGGCAGCAGAGCAGAGGAGAGCGCAGGCAGGGCGAGGGTCGATCGTGAGGAGGCGCAGGAAATGGCGGGGCCCGACCATACGGAGACCGGCACCGAGCGGCCCCTGGCCGTGCACAGCGGCGTGCTCACCGACGTGCTGGAGCCCATCCGGGCCGGAGCCTACGTGGTGGACGAGCACGGCCTCATCGTCGCCGTCAACAGCCACGCCGAGCGCCTGTTGGACCGGCCTGCCGCAGATCTCGTCGGCCAGGACGCGCACGATCTGCTGCACCGCGGGCCGCAGGGCCGGCCACTGTCCGCGACCGAGTGCAGCATGCGGCAGGCGTTCCACGCGGGACGTCCGGCCCAGGGCGGTGAGGACTACTTCGCCCGCGCGGACGGCTCCCTGCTGCCCATCTCCTGGCTGATCACCCCCTACACCTTCGACGAGGACACAACCGGCACGCTCGTCGTCTTCCACACCCCCCGGCACACGTCGCACACGCCCCCCACCGGTCCGCGGACGGAGCCGAAGCCGGTCGCCGGGGCACTGACCGAACTCGAGCGGCTGGCCCTGCTGGCCGAGACGACCACGCAACTGACCTCCACGCTCGACGTCGACGAGGCGCTGCGCCGACTCGTGGCCCTGGTCCTGCCCCGACTGGCGGACTGGGCCGTCATCGACCTCATCACCGAGCGCGACGAAGTCTGGCGCACTGCCGTGGTCCATGCCGAAGGCGACACCCTGGTGGAGCACGAGCAACTGCAGGGCCCGATGCCGCCCGTTCCCGAGGAATCCCCCATGCCGCTGTCGCAGGCCCTGCGCGGGGCCGCCTCGACCCTGGCGGGCCCGCAGACCTACCAGCGGCCACCGGACTCCGGCATCGCGGTAGAACAACACCGCCTGTTCGAGGCCACCGGCATCCACTCCGCGGCCATCGCCCCCATCCGCAGCACCCGGGAAGTCCTGGGAGCCCTGACCCTGGGCCGGGCCGAGAAGCCGGGAGACTTCACCCCGGCCGACCTTCCCCTGCTCGAGGACATCGCCCGCCGCGCCGGTCTCGCCCTGGACAACGCCCGCCTCTACCAACGCCAGCGCAAGGTCGCCGAGACCATGCAGAACCACCTGTTGCCGCAGATGCCGCGCGTGCCCGGACTGCAGATGACCGTCCGCTACCTGCCCGTGCCCGACGCCTCACAGGTCGGCGGCGACTGGTACGACGCCTTCACCCTGCCCGACGGCGCCACCGCCCTGGCCATCGGAGACGTCGTCGGCCACGACCTGGAGGCCGCCGCCGGCATGGCACAGCTGCGCAACATGCTCCGCGCCTACGCCTGGTCGCAGCAACACCCTCCCAGCCGGATCGTCGACCGGCTGGACGAGGCGATCATGCCCATCACGGACGTCACCATGGCAACCCTGATCTTCGCCCGGCTGACCAAGACAGACGAAGGCCAGTGGCAGCTTTCCTGGACCAACGCCGGCCACCCCCCGCCTCTCATGATCACCCGCGCCGGCCTGGCCGACTACCTCACCGACGGCCACGGCATCCTGCTGGGCACCGGCATCCGCACACCCCGCCCCGACGCGACCGTCCTGCTGCCGCCCGGCTCCACCCTCCTGCTCTACACCGACGGCCTGATCGAAACCCCGGGCCACACCCTCGACGAGGGGCTGAACCGTCTGCGCCAGCACGCCGCCGCACTTGCCCACCGTCCGCTGCCGTCCTTCACCGACCAACTTCTGCGCCGGGTCCGCCCGGCCGGCTACGACGACATCGCCCTGCTGGCGGTGCAAACACCCCATTGAGCGGAGGGCGGTCGACCGACGGTCTCGCGGGCAACCCGGGCACCGCGTCCGGGTAGCCGGGGAACGGGGTCAGGAACTGGTGGACCGGGTCGGGCAACCGGGCTTTCTATCCACGGCCCGAGGTGCCGGGCGCCCACATTGCGGCTCGGACCGATCCCTCCTGGATGTCCTGCCGGGGCAGTTGAATGCCGAATGCGCTCTCCAAGGCGTGGAAGTACAGCTCGAACTCCCAGGTCAGTTCGGGGCGGTCAAGTTCGGCCCTGCGTATGGCCCGGTTGAGGAAGTCGAGCCCACCGCCCCGGTAGTAGGGGGCGCGACCCCGCTCGTACCAGATCAGTTCCAGCGCCCCCCAGTCGTCGTCGACGCGGTGGCCGTCGAGCGTGTAGTCGAAGGTGTAAATGGCCTTCGCGGCGCAAGCGCTCAGCTGCACGGTCTCCGTGACGCCCAGCCGGGAGAGCGCCGCGTGGTCGGTCCGGATGCCGGACGGAGTCTCGTGGTACATCAAGAACGCCCAGTCGCCCGCCTGCCCGAAGCAGCAGGTCTCCCACGCCATGTCCCAGTAGTCGGGGCCGGCGCCGTCCGTGCTGCGCAGGTCCGACAGGCGCGTACCGGTGGCGGTCTGTGCGGGGTCGGATCCGTGGAGCAGGGCGATCTGTTCGGCGCTGACGCCCTCGCCGCGGAAGAAGGCGAGATTGGTGTGAGCAGACCGCGCAGGTCACCGGCCGCCAGGGCAGCACACCACAGGCGAGGACACGACCTCAGGGGTGTGTGCCGCTGCTCAGTACACCCACCGTGTGTGGGTGTACACGCCGTTGTCCCGGCCAAACCCGTACGCGGTGACCGGGGCCACCGCGAACACCACTGCGTTCCCTGTACGGAACGCATCCCCGATCCCGTGGAAGGTCCCCTCGGAGGAGGTGATGTGCGGCCCGTACTTCGCCTCGTACGCCGCGATCACTTCCTCCAGCACGGCCGGATCGGCAACCGGCTCCGCCGTGCCCTCGATCACCAGGTCGAGCCCTTCGGTGAGCGAGTTCCTCCCGGTTGTCAGCGCACAGTGCGCATCATGAGCGAGGTTCCTCGCCTTCTGCTCGCCCGGGCCGGTGGAGAAGTACAGCACCCCGCGGTGCCAGGCGGCGATCACCGGCGTGACGTGCAGCCTGCCGTCGGGCCGCACCGTGGACACCCAGAAGATCTCGGCGGTCTCCAGGTGCCGTTGGGCCTCGGCCCATTCGGTGGCGGTGACGTCTGGGGCGCCTGGGCGGGGGTTGAGCGCGGAGCTGTAGCGGGCGTCGAGCTCGGCCGTGGGCTGCTGGGAGCGGTTGTGGGGTGGCATGGCGGATCTCCTTCCTCTGCATTCCCTGTAACGACCGTGATCCCGCGCCGAAATCATCGGCGCATCCGTTTGGGTCTCCGCTACGCGCTCGATGAGGAGCAACTGGGGCCCGACGCCCCCGCCTTGGCAGGTCTGAGGAATGAACGGCACGTCCGACCCCAGGCTGAAGGACCGCAACTCTCCCTAGGCAGCCCATATATAGGCTATGTAGAGTACGAGTATGGCAATGCTGCGAATGACCCTGCAGACTCAACTGGTGCTGCGGGCTTTGCTGGAGGATCCCGCCCAGCAGCGTTACGGCTTGGAGCTGTGCGAGCTGGCAGGACTGCCGTCGGGCACGATCTATCCGATCCTCGCCCGGCTGGAGCAGGCCGGCTGGGTGGACAGCACCTGGGAAGATCCGGCTGTGCACGAGGAGGCGGGCAGGCCGCGCCGCCGCTTCTACCGCATCACGGAAGACGGCGCCGAACAGGCCCGCGAGGCACTGGTGCGCGCATACCGTTCCCGCAAGCAGCCGCTGCCGGGATGGGCAGCCGCCCGACCGGCCGCCGACGGGGGAGACGACGGCTGACACGCGGCCCTCCGGATGAGCCGGCACCTGGCAGAGACCGGCGGAAGCCTTCCTCGTCGGCAGCATGGACGGCGCCGGCGGCCCCCCGTCCGTCGTCGCCTGGCATGATCATGGCGTGACCAGTACCAGTGAACCTGCGGGGCGCGGCCGCGCGAAGTACGTCCTGTTCGATGTCGACGGCACGTTGATCGACGCGGTGAACAACCAGCGCCGGGTCTGGGGCATTTGGGCGCAGCGGTACGGCCTGGACGCGGACGAGGTGTACCAGGTGGCGCTGCGGACGCGGCCCATGGAGACGTTCGCTCAGGTTGCCGCGGATCAGGATCCGCGTGAGTGTCTGGCCGCGCTGCACGAACTGGAGGACGAGGACGTCCGGTCCGGCGTCTATGCGGCTTTCGACGGCGCGTCGGAGCTGCTGCACGGCCTGCCGCCCGGGTCCTGGGCGCTGGTGACCTCGAACTACGAGCACCGGGTGCGAGGCCGTTTCCTGCGGACGGGCCTGCCGGTGCCTGACGTGATCGTGGACGCGGCCGCTGTCGAGAAGGGCAAGCCCTCGCCCGTCCCGTATCAGCGGGCCGCTGAGCAGCTCGGCGCTGCACCGGGAAACTGCCTGGTCATCGAGGACGCCCCGTCCGGGGTGCAGTCCGGGCTGAGTGCCGGGATGACGGTGTGGGGCGTGAACGCCGCCGTCCCGGTGGAAGGCGTGCACCGGCACTTCGCCAGTCTGCGCGAGGCAGTCCCGCACATCCTGGCCTTCGCGTCCGAGCCGCAGGAGGACGCCGCGGCCTGAGGGTGATCGCGCGACGAGGCGTACTCGTCGCCCCGACACCCATCAACCGCGAGTCCCGGCGAGGTCGTTGGGATGGAAGGTGCGGCGGTAGGCGGCGGGCGAGACGCCGAAGGCCGTTCTCATGTGCGCGCGCAGGGAGTTGGCGGAGCCGAAGCCGGCCCGGTGTGCGACCAGGTCGATCGACAGATCGGTGGTCTCCAGCAACTGCTTGGCCAGTTCAAGGCGTTGCGCGGTGAGCCACTGCACCGGGGTCATGCCGACCTCGTCGCGGAAGCGCCGGGTGAAGGAGCGCAGGCTCATCCGGGCGTGCTCGGCGAGCCGGTTCAAGGAGAGCGGTTCGCCCAGGTGCTCCAGGGCCCAGGCACGGGTGTCGGTGGTGCTGGCGACGGTGGGCTCAGGCACCGGGCGGTCGATGTACTGGGCCTGCCCGCCGTCCCGCCAGGGCGGTACCACGCACATGCGGGCGGCCCGGTTGGCGGCGGCCGCGCCGTGGTCGCGGCGGATCATGTGCAGGCAGAGATCGACGCCGGCGGCGACGCCCGCGGAGGTCAGCACGTCGCCGTCGTCGACGAAGAGGACGTCCTCGTCGACCTTGACCGTGGGGTAGGCGCGGCGGAATTCGGGGGCCAGGTTCCAGTGGGTGGTGGCCGGCCGGCCGTCGAGCAGCCCGGCCGCGGCGAGCACGTAGGAGCCGGTGCAGATGGACACCAGCCGGGTGCCGGGCCGGATGCCGGCGATGGCCGCGGTGACCTCGGGCGGCAGCGGGCCGCCGCGACCCAGCTCGGGCATGGCGTGCGTGGGCGGGACGATCACGGTGTCCGCGGCGGCCAGGGCCTCGGGGCCGGCCGCGGGCTGCACGGAGAAGCCGGCGTCGCTGAGTACGGGGGCGCCGTCGGCGGTGCAGACGGTGACGTCGTAGAGCGGGCGGCCCTCGTCGTCCCAGACGCTGCCGAAGACACGGGAGGGGATGCCGAGCTCGAACGGCGGGACCCCGGGCAGGGCGAGCACGGCGATCCGGTGCCGCCGGGGCGCCGTCGCTGCCGGCGCCCCGTCCCGCTCGTCCTGCCTGGCCGTTTCCCGCGTCTCGCTCATGGCCAGATCCTGTCACATAGTGGCCAAGCGGCCAACACCACGGCGGGTCGGGGTGCCGGATCGTGGACTGCGTCGTCACCGGGGGATTCCCGGGGACAAGCCGACCGAGACGAAGAATGACGAGGCAGAAGCATGCGTGCGGTGGTCGTGGAGCAGTGGGGCGGACCGGAGAACCTCATCGAGCGTGAGGTCGAGCGCCCCGAGCCGGGACTGAACGAGGTCCTGGTCCGGGTGCACGCGGCCGGAGTGAACCCGGTGGACTGGAAGACCCGCGCCGGTGGAGCCCTCATCGAGTGGGGCACCGTCCCGGCGGTCGGCTGGGACATCTCCGGCACCATCGAGGCCGTCGGGCCCGGCGTGGGGATGTTCCGCCCCGGCGACGAGGTCTTCGGGATGCCGCTGTTCCCGCGCCAGGCGGGCGCCTACGCCGAGTACGTGGTGGCACCGGCCCGGCACCTCGCCCTGAAGCCGGCAGGCCTGACGCACGTGGAGGCGGCAGCGCTGCCACTCGCCGCGCTGACCGCCTGGCAGGCCCTGGTGGACACCGCTGACGTGCGCCCCGGCGAGCGGGTGCTGGTGCACGCGGCCGCCGGCGGCGTCGGCCACTTCGCGGTGCAGATCGCCAAGGCCCGCGGCGCGTACGTCATCGGCACGGCCAGCGCGGGCAAGCACGACCTGGTGCGTGAGCTGGGCGCGGACGAGGTGATCGACTACCGCACAGTGCGGTTCGAGGACGTCGTGAGCGACGTCGACGTGGTGCTGGACGGCCTCGGCGGACAGACGGCCGAACGCTCCCTGACGGTGCTCAAGCCCGGCGGCCGGCTGATCACGCTCCCCGGCCCGGACGACGTCCCCGCCGCCCAGGACGGGGTGCGGGCGGTGTGGATGCTGGTCGAGCCGGACCACCTGGGCCTGCGCGAGATCGCCGCCCTGGCGGAGCGGGGCGCGCTGAAGCCGGTCGTCGAGACGGTCCTGCCGCTGGCCGAGGCCGCGAAGGCGCACGAGATCGGCGAGCAGGGCCGCACCACTGGCAAGATCGTCCTGACGGTCGCCTGATCCACGGCCACCGGTCTGCCGCGGCGAGCAGGCACCGGCCGGCCGCACGGGCCCGATGCTCCGTGCGGGCGGATTGCCTCGGCCGGCCTGGGTGATCTGCTGTGGCGGAGAGGGCAGGATTCGAACCTGCGTGGGCCCCTCAAAGGGGCCCGACCGTGAGGCATCCTCGCTGGTCCCCGATCAACCACTCCGGGCACCTCTCCTCGCTCCCGGCCCGCTGCTGTCCCGGCCCGTTCACGTGAACAAGACTGGCAGGACCCCCTGACGGGCGACTGACGTGCGCCTGATGCGGCCGGCCGGCCACGCCTTGCCGGACGGTGCACGCCTCGCCCGGCGCCACACGATTCCGGCCGTGAGGTTTAACAGGGCAGGCCGTCGTGAAGGGTCACCGCTGGCCTGACCCACTACGCAAGGGGGGATGTCATGAGGGTCGTCGTCACGGGCGCGTTCGGCTTCCTGGGACGCCGGCTCGCCGACGCACTGCTGCGGACGGGAACGTTCGCCGGCACACCGATCCGGCGGCTGGTGCTCGCCGACCGCGTCGTACAGCCTGGCGCCCCGATGGCGACCGACCCCCGCGTGGACGTGGTACACGGCGATGTGATCGACCGGCTCGGCGACGTTTTCGCCGAGCCGGTCGATGTGCTCTTCCATCTCGCAGCCGCGGTCTCGGCCGAGTGCGAGGCCGACATGAGCCTCGGCATGCGTGCCAACGTGGACACCACCCGCACCCTCCTCGACGCCGCCCGGGCACAGTCGGCCACCGGCGGGCCAAGAGTGCGCGTGGTGTTCTCCAGCAGCCTCGCCGTCTACGGCACCCACCCGACGCTGCCTCTGCCACCGGTGGTCAGCGAGTCGACCCTGCCTCTGCCGCAGTCGAGTTACGGAACCCAGAAGCTCGTCTGCGAGCACCTGATCGCGGACTACACCCGCCATGGCTTTGTCGACGGACGCACCGCCCGCCTGATGACCGTCGCGGTCAGGCCCGGCACACCCAACGCGGCCGCCTCCGGCTTCCTGTCCGGCATCATCCGCGAACCCCTCGCGGGACTGCCGGCGACCTGCCCGGTCCACCCCGACCTGCGGGTGGCCCTGGCCTCGCCACGCCGCACCATCGAGGGACTCCTGCGTATCGCACAGACGGAACGCGGTGCCGGGCCCGGGCAGTTGCAGGGCCCGCTGCCGGTCAACCTGCCCGCGCTCACGGTATCGGTCGCCGAGATGCTCGCCACGCTACGGCAGGTGGCCGGCGACGCCGCCGCCGACTTGGTGAGCATCAGGCCCGACCCGGCAGTCGAGGCCATCGTGGGCTCGTGGCCCGCGGTGTTCGACACCACCCGTGCCGCCGCACTCGGTCTGGAACCCGACCCGGACTTCCTGACGGTCGTGCGGGACTACCTTGCGGAGCACAGGGCCGCATCCTGACCGGCGTACGGGCGTGGCCGGGGTTGCATGTCCGCCGAAAGGGGCGGTGTCGCCGGGACAGTATCGGCGGCGACGGCGCAGCCCCGGAGCCCGGAGATGTGCGGCAGGCGGGGACGGCTCGGGTTACGAGAAAGGCATGGTGTCGTGGCCGGTGGGTGCCGGCCGATGGCGAGGCACCCGGGCTGCGGACTGCTCGCGGTGGGTGGGATCGCGGCCGTTCGTATCGGTGCTGGCAGGACGGCGAGGTTCAGGTACCGCCCCGGGTGAGAGCTTCGCCGGCGGCTCACCATCAACCCGGCTCGCTACGGTGCCGTCTCGAAGTAGTCAGAAGCGGGGACCGGAGGGCCGTCGGCGATGGCGCGGGCGTAGCGTTCGTCAGCGATCTCGACGAACTGGCGTCGCGTCGGGTCGGTGGAAAGCTCGGCCGAGACGCGCCACCCAGGACCGCCGTTCGACCAGTGCTCTCGTGCGATCTCGCCTTGGAAGTGGCCGTCGAACATGTCCCGGAGTGCGGCCCCGCCGAGGTTCCCGAGCCTGAAATCGGACTCCCAGTTGGTCACGATGAGGTTGGTGAACAGGATCTGCTTCCTCCGGGTGGCCGTCATTGGCGTATGCGGCGGCTCCCAGCACGCCAGGAGCGAAGGGTCGCCGAGCGCCAGGACGATCAGTTCTCGATGCGCATCTCGCCGCGCGGCTTCCTGAGCTATCTGCGTCTGCCGAGCCTGGTACCACAGCGAGGCAGCGACTCCTGCCAACGCGGCTGCGGAGATGAGCACGGACAATGCACCGTAGGTCTGACTGACATTGCTCAGTCGCCCCCAGTCCAGATCGTCCGGGGCAAGTATGTTCAGAATGAATGGGGTCGCGAGGATGAGCACGAGGGTAGACAGGGCCATGGAGGCGACGACGATTGTCCGAGTGTTCTGAACTGGCCTTCCCCGAAGACTGAGCATGTCTCCCCCCGCTGTGAATTGCCAGCCGACCTGAACATGGTGGCAACTGGCAGGCAGCCGATCAACGGTGGCGATGTCGGCCAAACTGCCGCATGTTCTACCCGGACATCCGTTCATAGCAGATGTCCGCCAACCACGCCCTGATCCTGCAGAGCATGGGAGAGGTGGACCAGGCCCATGCCGTCATGGAGCAGTTGCTTGCCGACACGATCGCGGCCGTGGGAGAGGTTCATCTCCCGTTCCCCTCGGCTGTTCGCGGCACTGAGCAACACGGGACAGCGCGTGTTCGTGCAAAGGGAAAACCTGTGTTCCGCCCGGCTCGGCGGCGCGATCATGGACCGGTCACTGACACTCAACCCATGAGGAATCGCCCGCCATGCCTGTGCCTGCCGACCCTACGGTCCTTCACCCGATGCCCGAGCAGCCCCGAGTGGTGCTGCTCAAGCCGCTGGTGACGTCCGCGCTGATCGAGGTCGGGGAGTACTCCTACTACGACGACCCGGACGACCCGACGGCGTTCGAGACGCGCAACGTGCTCTATCACTACGGACCGGAAAAGCTGATCATCGGCAAGTTCTGCGCGCTGGGCACGGGAGTACGGTTCCTCATGAACGGCGCCAACCATCGCATGGACGGTCCCTCGACCTTTCCCTTTCCCACCATGGGTGGCTCCTGGGCCGATCACTTCGACCTGCTCACCGGCCTGCCCAACCGAGGGGACACCGTCGTCGGCAATGACGTCTGGTTCGGCCACGGCGCGACGGTCATGCCCGGCGTACGGATCGGACACGGCGCGATCATCGCCTCCGGCGCCGTGGTGGCCGGCGACGTGCCCGACTACGGCATCGTCGGCGGCAACCCGGCACGCCTCATCCGCACCCGCTACAACGACCAGGACACCGCCCGGCTGCTGGCGGTGGCGTGGTGGGACTGGCCCGCGGAGCACGTCACCGAGCACGTGCGCACGATCATGTCGGGCAGCATCGCCGACCTCGAAGCCGCCGCTCCGGACGCCCCGCGAATCTAGGGGCCACGGACCGGATTCCGGGAGTAGCTGTGACCCGGTGAGACACGCTTGTGCCGGGCGTGACCGGTGGCGCCGCGGAGGTCAGGCGATGCCTGCCTTTCTACTCGGTCGAGGCCCCGTCAGACCAACGTCGTGATGCAGAACGGATGGCCCGCAGGGTCCAGCAGCACCCGCCAGCGCTCGGGCTGCGGCTGGAAGTCGGGCTTGGCGGCGCCGAGTTCGAGCAGGTGCTTCTCGGCGATGTCCAGGTCGTCCACGCCCAGCTCGATGTGGGCCTGCTTCTCCTGGGCGGGGTCGGGCCAGGTGGGCCGGCGGTAGTCGGCCAGGCGGTTGAAGCCGAGACCGGTCGCTCCCTCCTTGCCGAGCAGGATGAAGTCGTCGCTGGAGAAGAGGACCGACATGCCGAGCAACTCGCCGTAGAAGTGAGCCATTTCGGCGGGGTCGGCGCAGTCGAAGGTGACGGCGGCGTAGCGGAACGCGGGTGCGGAAGTGGTGTCCGTGCTCATGGAAAGAACGCTAGACCGTGACCCGGACAGTTCCGGTCCTGGTTGTGGCGCGGTGTGGAAAACTTCCCCGAGTGATCAGCTCCTCCGCCCGCCTGCTGCGACTGCTGTCCCTGCTGTCCTCCCGGCCGTCGTGGACCTGCGCCGAACTGGCCGAGCACATCCAGGTCACGGACCGAACCGTCCGCCGGGACATCGCCCGGCTCCGGGAGCTCGGCTACAGCGTCGACTCCGAAGCGGGCCCCTGGGGCGGATACCGCCTCCGCGCCGGCTCCCGGGTGCCACCGCTGATCCTCGACGACGAGGAGGCGCTGGCCGTGGCGGTCGGACTGCGGGAGGCGGCGCAGAGCGACGCCGTGGGCAGTGACCAGGCCGCACTGTCCGCCCTGCTGAAGCTGCGTCAGGTGCTGCCCGGGCGGATCGCTGAGCGGCTGGGGGAGCTGGACGACGCGTTCGTCAGCCTCCCCGCGGCCGACGGACCGCAGATCAGAACCGGCCTCTTGCTCGAGTTGGCCCTTGCCTGCCGACGGGGCGAGCGCGCCCGGCTGTCGTACGTCGACGCCGAGGGACGGGCCACGCTCCGGGACGTGGACCCCTACCGTCTCGTCCGTACCGGACGCCGCTGGTACTTCGTCGCGCGGGACGTGACACGAGGCCAGTGGCGAACATTCCGGGCCGACCGGGTCGACCGGCTCCAGCTCACCGGCCGGCCGGCGGACCTCACCGACCCGCCCGACGCGGCACGGCTGGTCTCCCGCAACATCGCCAACGGCCCCTACCCCCTGTCCGCGACCATTCGCCTCCCCCTCCCCATGGACGCGGCGCTACGACTCGTCCCCGCAACGGTGGGCACCCACCGCTGCGACGGCCCGGAGGCGACCCTTGTCGACATAGGCGGCCCCGATCCGGACGGCCTCGCCCGCTACCTGCTCGGCCTGGGAACCCCGCTGCGCGTCCTCGCTCCGGAGTCGGTACGGCAAGCCCTGCTGCGCCGCACCCGGGACCTCCTCGAGGCCAACGAGTAGGAGGCGGGATCCCCGGAGCGGGGCTGTCAAGTCCCGAGGTTCCGTGACGTGACCCGATGCGGCCGACGGGGCGCAATGGAGTCATGGACGCAGGAAGAGCGCGGGCAGCCCGCCCGCCGCCCCCCTTCCCGGCCCGGCCCTCAACCGCTTAAGGACCCCGAAATGACTCTCCGAGCGAATACAGGCTTCACCTTCCTCATGGCCACGACCGACCCGGCGCCCGGTCGCTCCCCTCCCCGGCCCTGACGCTGCCCCGGGCGCCTCTCGAACGGGCTGCTCGGCAAAGCGACGATGTCCATCTACGAACTTCTCCACGGCGGCGCCCACGCCGCGCTCATCCTTGCCTGCACCATGGCAGGCTCCTACGTGCTGCTCGTCCTGATCGTGCTGATCAGCCCCGGCAGCGCGAGGGGGAAGGCAGCCAGGGATCTCCTGGGCCTGCACCCCTTGTCCAAGAGTTCCAAGACCCAGGACGGCCAGGAGGACGACCCCACCGCACCGTGAGACCTCCCCAATGTCCGCTACCCATAGCTCCGAGACCGAGACCGAGACCGAGCCCGCCGGCGTCCGGCGGGCTCCCCGATCGCCGACAGCGCCGCGGTGTCCAACGGGACGCGGGTGGGGTGGTGGGGGAGGGGCCCGATGCCGGGCATGGTTCGGGCCCCTCGTCTGCGCACGCGTCCACGGAGGGGGTGACGTCCGCGCGCGTACCTTGCTCAACGCCCGACCCGCAGGAAGGTTACGCCGCCCTCGGCGCCCGCCATCGCAAGCCGTCTGGGGGGCCGGGGTGGTCGTCGGCACCGCGCGAGGAACCCTTTTTTCGCCCGGACCTCGGTCTGCCTCATGCGGCACCAGCCCCGACCTTGACGAGCTGCAGACCTGCGGAAGGGATGTGAATGCGCGTCCTTGCCGCGCCTCGGAAGGGGGCGGCGGACACTTCCGGTGCGACGGTGTCCTGCACACCCCCACTCAGCGAGCACGTCGGGTAGGCCTGCGGCGCTGGACGGAGCGGCGCGGCCTCACCGATAACCCGGCCGTTCTTTCGGCCGCTGCCCCTTACCAGTGCCGCAAGCGCGGCGCACAGTGTTGGGCCGCGACGATGCTATTGCGGCTTCGCGAGCCACTCGTCGAAGGTGGTGGGCGCGATGCGGGCGCCCTCACCGGGCAGGAGGACCTCACCGGCCATCTCCGGACCCAACAGCGATGACCACGTCGGCACGAGCTTGACCGCGTGCCCACGCGCATCGTTGGTGCGCCGGGCCATGTCCACCAGATCCTGCGGCTCCGGGCCGGCGACATCGGGGTAACGACCCAGCGGTGTCCCCGTGGCGATCTCGGTGAGGATGTCGGCCACGTCCGCGGGTGCGATCGGCTGGATGAGCAGCGGTGGAATCGTGGCGACGCCGTCCCGCTCTGTCCAACTCGCGACCGTGGCGGCGAAGTCGTGGAACTGCGTGAACGGAACGATCGTCCACGGTACCGGGCCCTCGCTCACGAGACGCTCCTGCTCACGCTTGCCTGCGTAGTGCGCGTTTCCTTGCACACGGCCGACGCCGACGATCGTGAGCAGTACGTGGTGACGGACACCGGCCCGTTCCTCGGCGGCGAGCAGGTTCCGGGTGGTGGCGCCGAAGTACGCCACCGCCTCGTCTCGGTCGGCTGCCTCGTGGCTCGTGGCGTCCACGACGGCATCGACTCCGGTCAGGGCCGCGTCGAGGCCATTCCCGGTGATCAGGTCCACACCGAGCGAGCGACTGATGCGCACGACGTCGTGTCCGGCCCGTTCCAGGGCTGCGGCGGTGCGGGCCCCTATGTTCCCCGTTGCTCCGGCGACGGCGACTCGCATGGTGATCCCTCCTGTGCCACTCGTCTTCCTCCGCTGTCGGCGTAAGGGGTGAGCGGCCATGGGTACAGACCTCCCTCAGCGTCACTCTCAGCGGCCAGTACCGCATCCCGACGGCCGGTGTCACAGCAGAGGTGCTCGCGGTCAGCCGAGTCGAGGCCCGTGAAGGCAGCTGCCCGTCATTCGGCCCAGGGATGGAATCCGGTGCTGAGGACGTCATCGAGAGCGGCACGGAGCCGTGCTGCCTTGTCTACGCCGAAGCTCTCTTCGAACTCGGACTGCACGGTGCGCCAGTACGGGAGGGCGGCTTTCATCCGGGCGAGGCCGTCCTGGGTGATGGCGACGATGCGAGCGCGGCGGTCTGTCGGCGAAGGTTCGACAGTGACAAGGCCCTCGCGAGCGAGTGGTTTGAGATTGGCGGCCAAGGTCGTGCGGTCCATGGCGATCAACTCGGCGAGGCTGGTGATGGTTGTCTGCTCCTGGGTGCTCAGCTTTTGCAGGATGCTGAACTGAGTAGCACGAAGGCCTGTCGGAGCGAGCGCCTTGTCATAGGTGGCGCTGAGGTACCGGGCCGCCTTGCGCAGGACCAGGTTGTTGCAGGAATCGACGGTGTCCCTGCCGGTGCGGGCCATGATCTCCTCCAGTTCCGGATCAATGTACGAGTATATGCACCTAACTGCGCCGGTCCCACTCTCGGTGGCGTCGCCGAAGCGGCAGCCACTGCCGGAGAGTGCGCAGGCGTCACGCGGGTGGCACCGGTGCGGTGCCGGTCCGGGCTCCTCGCCGCTCGTTCGCGACGACCGTTCAGCCGGGACGTACGCTCGACAGGCGTCGGCATTCTCGGGGGTCTGGCCGCCGCAGGCGCGGCTCCCGCGGGGGCGATCGGCGTCGTGAGACGGTGGTCGGGGGCTGAGCGGGGGCTCGAACCGCACGATAGGAGTATATGCTCGTAAGAGTCGTCGGCCGGCGCCCCATCCCTTGGTGGCGAGTGGGGCCGGACGGCGGACTCTTGCACCTCGAGAATTAGGAGCATATGCTCGTAATTCGACGGTGGTGACCCTGCTTCCTTGCCCTTCCTGTGGCACCCGCGGAAGCGCCCCGTCGAACGGCCGAGTGCCTCCGGTTCCGTGCGCGGATGCGAATCCGATCTTGTCTGGTTACAAAGAAGGAGACAGATCCATGGCTGTCAGTCACCTCGCCCTCATCACAGGCGCTGGCGGCGTGGGCCGAAGTGTCCTCGAGAAGCTGCGCTCGCAGGACGTGCCCGTGCGCGTCATGGTGCGCCGGGACGACGACCGGGCCGCACAGTTGCGTGCACTCGGTGCAGAAGTCGTCCTCGGTGACCTCACGCGACCCGAGACCGTCGCGTCCGCCCTGGAGGACGCCCGAAGTCTGTACTTCGCCATGCCTGTGTCGCCCGACCACCTCCTCGCGGCGACCGTCGTGGCAAGCGTCGCGCGTGACCACGGCAAACTGGACGCCCTCATCGACATGTCGCAGATGACCGTGTCGCAGATGACTGCCACCAGCACCGCGGAGTCCCACCAGCAGCGGCTGCACTGGCTGGCGGAACAGGTATTCGACTGGTCAGGCTTGCCAGTGGTCCACATCCGTCCTACGTCCTTCCTGGACAACCCGCTGTTCACCACGCTTCCGGCCCGGACGATCCGCAAGAACGGCACCATCGAGCTGCCGTTCGGAGCTGGACGCACCTCACCGATCGCCGTGGACGACGTAGCCAGGGTGGTCGCAACCGTCATGCGTGACCCGGCCCACCACGTGGGGCACGTCTACGAGCTGACCGGCCCGCGAACGGTCGACATGACGGAGATGGCCGACGCCTTCTCCAAGGCGCTGGGCCGGCCGGTCTCGTACGTGGACGTACCCCTCGAAAAGTGGCGCGAAGACGTGCTCTCCACGATCGGCCTGCCGCCACACATCGAGCAGCACATCGTCACCATGTGCCGCCTCCACCAGCAGAACCGGTACGACCGCGCTTCCGACGACGTCGAGCGCCTGACGGGTGCCCCCGCCCAGACGATCGAAGAGTTCGTGGCGGTACGCAAGGACCTCTACCTGGGCTGACAAGCTCCCCAGGAAGGCTCGCCGCTCCTGGGACAACGTGCATGGCGCACCGGCGCGGTGCCCAATGATGCCGCAACCACGGCCTCACCCCGCACCCTCGCGCACCCACAGGCGCCCGCTTCCCTCTCGAGGCTCCCAGCACCACCAGCCTGCGCTCACCGAGCGGAGGACTGTGCCACCCCCTTTTCCCCTATGTGCCGCGCCACGTGCGGGACTCGGACAACAAGGAAAGCCAGAGAAATGAACCTGAAACTAGAGCTCTTCGTCCTTCCCGTTTCGGACGTCGACCACTCCAGGGCCTTCTACGAGAAGGCCGGATTTCGGCTCGACGTCGCCAAGGACGCCACCGACGACTACCGCGTCGCCCACCTCACGCCGCCCGGATCCGAGGCCTCGGTCATCTTCGGCAAGGGCCTCACCACGGCCGCACCAGGCTCGGCCCAGGGCCTGTACCTCGTCGTCACGGACATCCAAGAGGCCCGCGCGGAGCTGATCGGCCGCGGTGTCGAGGTGAGCGAGGTGTTCCACGACGGCAAGGGCATCTTCTTCCACGGGCACGACGCCGCAGAAGTCGTCCACAACGGGCAGGGCCAGGAACGGATCACCGGCCCGCACCCGGAGCGTGCCAGCTACGGCTCGTACGCCACCTTCAAAGACCCCGACGGAAACGGCTGGGTGCTTCAGGAAATCACGCAGCGAGCTCCCGGCCGCTGACCGCGCCCGCACCCATGAGGCACCACCACCTTCACAAGGGCCTGCAGCAGGCTCCGGCAGTTCATCTCCGACTTGTCACGAGCGGATGATCCGGGGGCAGGGTGACGGTTCAGGCCTGCGTGCTGTGGACAGCGCCGTCGGACGAATCGGTCGGCTCGCATGTTGGGAGCACCACCTGCCGCTGGTGCGCTACGCCTTGATGACCGACGGCGAGCAGATCCGCGCCGCGATGTACCCCGGCTCCTTCGGAGGCCCGAAGTTCGCCGACCAGATCGAGGTCAACATCCGTCAGCACGCGCTTGAGTCGGCCTGCTTCGTGGTCAACTCCAGTGCCTGGCTCGACGCAGATCGGCAGGGCGCTGGCCTACGCCCTCCGGCGGTCCCGTGAGGCGTACCCTCAGGTGCCCGCCAGGCGCGTGATTTCCCGGCGGGCACGACCTTCGTCCCTACATCCGGGCCATGCCGCCACCGGTGAGGCCCGGAGCCAGCGCCGGTACCCAGAAGACGGCGACGGCCAAGGCGATCGAGGTGATCCCCACGGCACGGGCCACCACGCGGCCGGCCGGAGCCAGCTTCTCAGTGGTGATCACGGCGGTCAGGACCACCATGGCCCACAGGTTCATCACACCAAACGCCGCCAGCAGCACCATCAGCGACCAACAGCAGCCCAGGCAGAACGCCCCGTGGTGGGCTCCGGCACGCAGATCGCGCGAGCGCCCCGGGTATGAGGCGTAGCGCAGCATCAGTCCGATCGGCGAGCGGCACCTCGCCAGGCAGTGGTCTTTGAGGGGCGTGAGCTGGTAGACGCCATTGACCGCGAACACGGCCGCGGCCACTGCGGTCCCCGCCACGGCGGGGAGACTGACCGCCCGGCCCAGGCCGGCGGCCAGCCCGTACGCCGGCAGCCCCGCCGCGGCCCAGACAATCAGGTAGGCGATCGTGAAAACGACCATGCGCGGCGCCCGGTGCGCGGTGATGGTGCGCGCGTACAGCGCGGCGACGGGCGCCGTCGCGGGCAGCATCATCGCCGCCATCATCAGCGTCCACACGGCCAGGAAAGCGGGCAGGCCCAGGCCCATGGTGCCCGGCATCGCCTGCATGCCGCCCCAGCGCGTCACCACCCAGACCCAGGCGGCAGCCGCCGCGACCAGCAGCAGTCCGGCGAGGCCCGCCCTGTGGCGGACGGTGACCGGCCGACCGGTCACGCGGTCCACGTGAAGGGTGCCGAGTGTCCGTTGCCGCCGGAGAAGTCCCAGGACCGGCCGTACACGCCGTCGCCCGTCGCCCGGGTGGAGCGGGCAATGGTCAGCGTGCTGTTCGCCGGGTGGAACATGCCGGTCAGGCCCATGACCGGACCGTCCTCGCCGAACTGCGGGGCAACCTGGTCCTCGATCTCGATGTCGATGGCGTCGCCCACCCGCGCGGCGTGACGGCGGCCGTCGTCGCGGTAGTCGATGGGTACGCGCTCCACGCCGAGGACCTCGCCGATGAGCGGAGTGAGCGCCGCCATCGGCCCGCCCGCCTGGCCGGAGAAGACCTTGCCCAGCGCCTCCGCCTGGCCGTCGTCGGCCGAAGCGTCGAGGTACAGCGCCACCTGCCAGCCGCCCTCGGACATCACCCGGGGCGCGTCGATGAAGACGGCGACGCTGCGGTCGGAGACGTCCAC
Source organism: Streptomyces sp. NPDC044061 (assembly GCF_056434305.1). Taxonomy (NCBI): domain Bacteria; kingdom Bacillati; phylum Actinomycetota; class Actinomycetes; order Kitasatosporales; family Streptomycetaceae; genus Streptomyces; species Streptomyces sp. NPDC044061. The sequence continues at coordinate 37,483 of NZ_JBWKFL010000031.1, forward strand.
GCCATCCACGTTCCCGCTGTCCACGTGGAACGCGAAGGTCACCTGGCAGCGCTCATGGTCGGCCGGTGCGGTGAGGCCAGAGGTGGTGCAGGGGCACACCGTGTCACAGTTGCAGCTTTCCAGGTACGTGCCGTTCAGATTCCAGGGCATGGCTCTTCGCCTCCCTCTTCTACGTCCCCCTCGGTGAAGGGGCTGCATCGGGAGGGCGGTTGCGTCCCGGTGCCGCTCTTCTCCAGGCTATTCCCGACCACCCCCGTCGCGCAGATCCGCCGCTGCCGGCGCAGCGCAGCGTCCTGGTACTGGGTCGTGGGGGAGGGGGAAACCCCGCGGCTTCGGATTCGTCATCGACGACGTCCTCTTCATGGCTGGTCGCCCTCGGCTCAGGCGTTGCCAAACGGCCTCCCTGAAGTCGCGACGGGATGCGCGGCAGGGCCGGCGAACATCAGGCCTGCCGCCTAGGACCTCTGCCAAGCGACCCAAAGGACCAAAGCCGCGCCGGCCACAGTGCCTGCGAATTCACCGGCTGCGTGAACCATCAGATGAGAGCGGGAGGTGACAGCCCAGTCCCGGCCCGCATACAGCGGTATGTCCGTCAAGAGCTCTTCATCGTCGGCGAAGGACAGACCGTCGATCTCACCGCGGCCCTGTCCTCCGCCGGGCAGACGCCACACGCCCCTGCATGGGCCGTCCCACTCGCAGTGCACGTACCCTTCCGTCTTGGTGTAGTGCCCGTCGAAGAAGCGGTAGACGTTCTTCGCGGCGAACCACAACGGCAGCGCGAGCAGGCACAGGCACACGACGAGCACCACCCGTTGCCACGGCTTGAGGCCACGCACCAGATCGTCGCTCCACGACAACGCGCCCACGCTCCGCCCCCCTCACTGTGCCTGCTCGCGGATCACATCCCGGAAGCTCGGATACGGCACGCTACGCCAGAGGGTGAGTGGTGCGCGCCCTCTATCGCTGGAGCGTGACGTGACGACGAGGCGGCCCGGGCTCTGCTCCAGGAGCAGGGGCGACCCCCTGGCGTGGGCGCGCGCTGCACGGCCGCTCAGTCGGCCCGCGCTCGGCACCGGCCGCCGCGGGCCGGGCGAGCGACCAGGCAGCGCAGAACCGCACAGCGGTGGCCGGAGGCGAGAGAGAAGACCGGACGCCTCCGCATGGCGAGCGCTGTGCCGCCGCACCTGCTCGCTCCAGAGCCGGCGGCGGCCATCGAGGGCGGGCTGAGGCTGTCGGCCACGCGGCCCGCCCTGCAGGACACCCTGCGTGAGGTGCTCGCCGAGTCCCCGGAGCGACGGCCCACCGCTGCTGCACCGCCCGCCGCGAATGCATGTGGACACCGGCAGGCTCAGCGCCGGCCCATCTGTGCGGGAAGGCGGCCGTGACGCGGGCCGATCAGCCGCCGTCGGAGCCCGGGCCGTACAGCGCAGCGATGTCTTGCGACGTTGCCCATCGGCTGTAGGTGGGCGACTGTGGCCAGCCCTCGGGCGAGTCCTGCCATTCCTCCTGGCGTCCGTACGGCAGGACGTCGATCAGCGCGAAGGAGTGACTGAGCTGCTCGGTACCCCGGCCGTTGGTGTGCCACGTGCGGTAGACGGTGTCGCCGTCGCGCAGGAACACGTTGACCGCGAATCCTCCGTCGGGCGGTGCGCCGACGTCGGCCCCGAATGAGCTGTTGGCCGTCGAGTACCACGTCATCCGGTTGCCGACCCGCTGCTTGTAGGCGAGTGCCTCTTTGATCGGGCCCTGGGTGACGATGACGAATCGCGCATCGTAGTTGTCCAGGAACTCCAGGCGGGTGTACTGCGAGGTGAACCCCGTGCAGCCGGGGCACTGCCATTCCTTGCCGGCGAACCACATGTGGTTGTAGACGATCAGTTGCCTCTTGCCTTCGAAGACATCCGCCAGCCGAACGGGGCCGTCCTCGCCCTCGAGGATGTAGTCCGGCATCTCGACCATCGGCAGCCGACGACGCTCGGCGGCGATGGCGTCAAGCTCACGGGTCGCGGCCTTCTCCCGCGCCCGCAGCGCCTGGAGTTGCCGCTCCCAGGTAGCGGCGTCGACGACGGACGGTAGTGCGTGGGTGGTCATGGTCCCCTCACAGAGGTCGTGCGCAGCCTTTTGCTTGCGCAGAGGTAGACCCCACCAGGCCCCGGAACTCATCGCTTGCCACAGCGGAAGGGACTTCTTCTGACGGCGCAGTGCCGAAGGTGGCGCCCTGTTCCGCCACCCAGGGGCGTCCTGGCGACGGGTGGCGCCGTGGCCGGTGGCAAGATCCGAGCTCTACGGCAGCGAATCTGCCGGGGCAGGGCCGCTCCAGACGGCCGGCCGCATCAACCCACCCATCGAGGCTGACCGGGCGGCCGTCGACAGTGGCGGCCGCCCGGGCGCTGCATCGCGCCGTGGAGCCGTCAGCCGATGGTGGCCTTCTGGTCGGCCGGCAGGTCGAGGCCGTGGGCGGCGACCAGGCGGGCGCGGCCGTCGGCGAGCTGGTAGGAGAGGCCGACGACGGCCGTCTTCCCGGCGGCGACCTGGTCGGCGATGACGCGGGAGCGGTCGGTGAGGAGGGCGACGGTCGCCCGTACGTGCTCGTCTATGAACTCAGCGTCCGCCGTGGCGCCGGCCGCGCGGGCGGCCAGCACGCTGGGGGTGACCCGCTCGACGACATCGCGCACAAATCCGTCGGCGGTGGCACCGTCCTCGACCGCAGCCCGGGTGGCCGCGACCGCACCGCACGCGTCGTGGCCGAGGATCACCACCAGCGGGCAGCCCAGCACGCTCACCCCGTACTCGATGCTGCCCAGCACCTCCGAGCCCATCACATGGCCGGCGGTGCGCACCACGAACAGGTCGCCCAGCCCGCGGTCGAAGATGATCTCGGCGGCCAGGCGGGAGTCGGAACAGCCGAACAAGACGGCGAAAGGCTGCTGCGCAGGGGCGATCTCGGCGCGGCGGGCGGCGTCCTGGTTCGGGTGCTGGGGCATGCCTGCGGCGAACCGGTCGTTGCCGGCCAGCAGCATCTCGAAGGCTTCACGCGGACTGGGGATGGCAGCGTCACTCATGGCGGCAGGGTAAGGCCAAGGCGCTGGTCACCGCCCGGCGGGGTCCGCTGGGCCAGGCAGGAGAACGCGGTCCCGGGCGTGTCGGCGCGAGTATGCCCGGGTTTTGGCGGTCTTTGGATCGGTTCGCGGGGAGAGGGTGCAGCACCCCTCATGCTGGGGCAGCAGGGCGGTCGTCGCGGCGTGATGCCGGGTCCCGCCGATCACTGGCCGGCCCGTGCTGGTGGAGATGTCACCCGGCATCTTCGCGCAGCGCACCGTTGATTTCGTCCAGTGCACGGGTCAGCCGGGCGTAGGTCTCCGCGTCCAGAGGGTCGACGAAGTACCGCTGGACCACGCGGGCGTGGACTTGGGCCGCCTGGAGGAACACCGTGCGGCCCTCCTCGGTCGGTTCGACCAGAGCCACCCGGCGGTCCTCGGGAGAGGGCAGGCGGCGCACGAGGCCGGATTTCTCCATGCGGTCGATCAGACGGGTGGTGCCGCTGCTGGTGAGCGTGAGGTCGTCGGCCAGCTGCCGTTGTGAGACCTCCTCGCCGGGCTGCCGGCAGAGCCGCATGAGCACCTCCAGCATGGTGTGGCTGATCCCGCACTCCCGCCGTACGGCGTTGTCTATCCGTTGTTCCAGGCGGGTGGCGGACTTGATCAGCAGCCCGAAGTCACGCACGAGCGGGCTGCTCGCGGCGCGGGCGGCGGCTTGGTCGTGCTCTCGGTTCGCGGCGTTCACCTGGCCGACTTTACTGCTTCCTCACCTACTGCTGTCTCAATTGCTGAGCAGTCAATTGCTGACTAGTCAGCAAAATCCTAGAGTGGGCGCCGCCCCGAGCGAGAGGGAGATCAGTGGACCTGCAGCACTGGCTCGACCGAGCCACCCACGCGATACAGGACTGGGCCGACACCTTCGGCGCCTACGAGCCCCACCCGTCCCTCGAGGTCGGCGACGACCGCTTCGCCACTGCCTTCGAGGAGTTCACCGGCAGGCTGAAGGACAACTACCCCTTCTTCCATCCGCATTACGCGGGGCAGATGCTCAAGCCCCCGCACCCTGCCGCCGTGGTCGGCTACCTCACCGCCATGCTGATCAACCCCAACAACCACGCCCTGGACGGCGGCCCCGCCACCGCCCGCATGGAACGGGAGGCCGTCGCACAGCTCGCCGCGATGTTCGGCTACGACACCCACCTCGGCCACCTCACCACCAGCGGCACGATCGCCAACCTGGAAGCCCTCTTCGTCGCCCGGGAACTTCACCCGGGCCGGGGCGTCGCCTACAGCGCGGACGCCCACTACACCCACGGCCGCATGTGCCACCTCCTGGGGGTCAAGGGCCACCCCGTACGCACAGACGACCGGGGCCGCCTCGACCTGCACGCACTGGAAGACCTGCTGCGCACCGGCGACGTGGGCACCGTCGTCCTCACCGCCGGCACCACCGGACTCGGCGTCGTCGACCCCGTCGACGAGGCCCTGGTACTCAAGGAGCGCTACGACGTCCGCCTCCACGTCGACGCCGCCTACGGCGGCTTCTTCGCCCTGCTCGCGGGCGCCGACGGCGCGGAAGGGCTCCCGCCCGAGCCCTGGCAGGCCCTCGCACAGTGCGACTCGATCGTCGTCGACCCGCACAAGCACGGCCTCCAGCCCTACGGCTGCGGCGCCGTGCTCTTCCGCGATCCCGAGGTGGGCCGCTTCTACCTCCACGACTCGCCGTACACGTACTTCACCTCCAACGAGCTTCACCTCGGCGAGATCAGCCTGGAGTGTTCGCGGGCCGGCGCCTCCGCCGCCGCGCTCTGGCTCACGTTCCAGCTCCTGCCGCCCACCCCGGACGGACTCGGCCGGATCCTGGCAGCCGGGCGCCGCGCCGCGCTCAAGTGGGCGGAACTGATCGCCGGCTCGGACGTCCTGGAGCTCTACCAGGCACCCGAGCTGGACATCGTCAGCTACTACCCCGTCGTCGAACCCGCCACCCTGACCGGCATCGACGCCACCTCCGCCCGCATCCTGGCCGAGGGCATGACAAGCCAGAACCCGGTGTTCCTGAGCACTCTCAAGGCCGGCCGTGACGACTTCACAGCCCGCCACCCGAAGGTCACCGCGGACGCCGACGGCGCCCGGATCCTCCGCAGTGTGCTGATGAAGCCGGAATCCGAGCACCACGTCGAGCACCTGCACGCCCGAGTCGAACGGATCGCCCGCTCCCGGTAGGCAGGCGCCACGCGTCGCGGCCCTCCAGCCTCACCCGAGATGAATCCAGGGTGAGGGCAGTACCCCGTAAGCACCGCCTGCTGCCGGGGCGTCCTCACCGCTGCACCAGTGGTCCTCGGGGCCGGCTCCAGCCCCGAGCACGACGCACCACGACATGTTCGTTCGCCGTAGCCGATCGGCGGGACCTCGTCGGCAACTGTTCAGTGGGCCTCGAGTGCTTCGTGTCATGCGGGGCTCTCGCAGTAGTGGTTGTCGTAGCGGTCGGAGGAATCGCGGATCTCCTGCACCGTGGCTTCGCCCCTCGCGACGCGTTCCAGCAGCCGGTAGTAGTCGAGTCCGGGAAGGCCGGGGGTGAACAGCACGAGGACGTCGGCGTCCCGTCCCGCAGAGGACGCGAAGGCGTGCGTCAGGCGGGGCGGGATCAGGAGGAAGTCACCTGTGCCCAGGGTGTGCACCTGATCTGCGGCCAAGGCCCGCAGCGAGCCGCTGAGGACGAACAGCAACTCGCTGGCGCGGGTGTGAAAGTGCGCGGGCGTGCCGGGTGAACCCGCCCGCAGCGTTGCGCGGTTCGCGGTGAGCGCCCCGCGTGTGGCATCGGCGTCGGCCAGGAGGGTGATCAGGCTGGTGGGCCCGTCGGCGGGGGTCTCGGCCTGTGCGGCACGCACCAGTAGGGCGGAAGGAGCTTGGGAAGGCATCATCGTTCTCCTTGGAAGGGGTTGATGGGTGCCGCCGGAGCCGCAGACGGGCATGCGCAGGACCGCCGCCCCAGGCCCCGCTTCTCAGGCGTTCCATGCGCGTGTGCACAACACCAGGCGATAGCCGTCGGGGTCCGTGACGGTCACGCCGTGCTCGTCCCAGTAGGGGTTGTGCGCGGCTACGAGGGTGCCCCCGGCGGCGAGCAGGCGGTCCACCAGGTCGCTGTCGACGGGCGCGTCGAGGTAGAGGACGAAGAGGTCGTCGACGGTGGGGGTCGGTTCCAGCGGCCGCAGTGGGTCGTGCGTGAACTCGAAGTGCCAGGTGGCGCCGGGCGGTCCGACCATGAGCAGGTCATGCTCGCCCGGCACGCGTTCGGTCGTACGCCACAGCACCTTCAGGCCGAGTCCGTTTACGTAGAAGCGTTCGGCGTCGGCGAGGCCGCGGGACGGCCGGGCGATCCGGATCCGCGTCTGTGCACCGACAGTGGGGAGGGATTCAGGTGTCACGTCCGGTCCTCACCCTGCGAAGACTGCGGCAGGGTCGCCGGTGTACCACGCGTTGTCGATACGCACGCGGCGCATGACCCAACGCCCACCCTCCCGCACCAACTGGACGTCGTAGAGGTTCTTCAGCAGGGCATGCGTGCCATCCGAGGCCAGCAGGTGCTGCGCCTCCACGAGCGCGGTGAGGTGAGCGGTGTCGCCGTCGATGGTGATACGGATGTTGGTGACCTGATGGGTGGTGTCCACCCGGTCGGCGAACATGCCGAGGATCGTGGTGACGATGGTGTCCCGGCCCCTCATCAGCGGCGGCGTGGCGCCCCACCTGGCGGCCGCGGGCCGAAAGTCCAGTTCGGCGTCGAGGGCGAAGGACGAAGCGAACAGGTCCTTGTCCTTCAGGTCCTGGCCGAGGGCGAAGCGCCCCAGCGCGTCGGCGATCTCGGTCCGGTCGCGCAGTTCCTGGACGACGGCGTCGATGTCGGCGGGCGGGGCGGACAGGGCGTGATCCCGGGTGACGTACATACGATTCCCTCCGTGCAGATCGGGCTGTTCGGGCTGTTCGGGCTGTTCGGGCTGTTCGGTCATCTCCACCTTCGTGTAGACCGTAAGAACGATCAACGCGGATGTGTGCAACGATCGTGAAGCCAGGCTCAACGATCGGGGAGGACGGTCATGCTTGAGCGGCACGAGATCGTGGCTTTCCTGACGCTCGCCGAGGAACTGCATTTCGGCCGGACCGCCGAGCGGATGCGCGTTTCGACCTCGCGGATCAGCCAGACGATCGCCAAGCTCGAGCGACGCGTCGGCTCGCCCCTGTTCCGGCGCACGAGTCGTCAGGTGGAGCTGACCGCCATCGGCCATCAGATGTACGACGACATTCGGCCCGCTTGGAACCGGATCGAGGCCGCCTTCCAGCAAGCGGTCACCTCCGGCCGAGGAGTCACCGGCACCCTGAGCGTCGGCTTCGTGGACGCGGCAGGCGGGCAACTACTGTCAAGCGCAGCGGAGTTGTTCGAGCGCCGCCATCCCGACTGCGAGGTCCGCGTCCGCGAGGTGTCACCGGGCGACGGCGTGCCATGGCTGCACGGGGGAGAGGTGGAGATCCTGTTGGCCGCCCTGCCGGTGGAGGAGCCCGGCCTCACCGCCGGACCTGCCCTGGTGACGGAGCAGCAGATGCTCGCCGTCCCGGCCGGACACCGGCTGGCACGCCGGACAGCCGTGGCCGCCGAGGACCTCACCGGAACGCAGCTGATCCACCTGCAGCCCCCGGCCGCCAGTACCCCGATGGACGTCGACGCCGGCGGCCCGTCTGCCGCCACATTCCAGGAGGCTCTGACGCTCGTGGGCGCCGGACGGGCCGTGCTGCCCGTCGGCGCCCATGCCAGGCGCTATCACCCGCGCCCAGACGTCGTCTACGTCCCGCTCCACGGCGCTCCGCTCCTGAGCTGGGGCCTCGTCTGGCGCTCCGAGGGCGCAACCGCACGCGTCCGCGCTTTCGCCCAGGCCGCCCACGACCTGAACCGCACCACGGCGTGACAACGACTCGGATGTCCCCCATCGGCGTGTGCACCATTGGTGATCAAGCCGTGATGGCTGTACGGCAGGCTTGTGCTGAGCCCGTTTCCCGTCTCGCATCTCCAACGGCCGGCGGATCCATGACCGCGGTGGCCTCCTTGCAGGCAAGCCAGGATCGCCCCGCTCAGGCACCCACGGGTACGGTGAGGCGGGCGGCACTCATGCTCGCCGCCGTCCTACGGCCATCGTGCGGCGCGCGTGTCCTGAGTACCCGTACTCAGGACACAACGATCAACGAGCTCTACTCTTCCGCTGATCGAAACGCTCATGGATCCAGGAACACGGCGGGGGAAGGCACATGACATATCGGCGCGCGGTGATACCGGCACTGGCCGGTGGCCTGCTGATCACGCTGCTGCTGTGGTGGGCGGGGGCGAGCGATCAGGTACTGCAACTGCGCGGCACTACCAGCGTGTTCGACGTTCAGTCCGCAGGTGAACTCCGGCGATGGCTCGCACCTTGGTCGTACGACCCCCCGGCGGCACTGCTGTCCGACGGACCTGCGGGCGGGGACACGGCACTGAGCGCAGGCACCCAGTACGCCGACCTGTACAGCACCGCGATGCAGATCAGGTTCGTGGCGGTCTTCGTGTTCTTCCTGGCCGGCGCGCTGCTCCTCATCCGCCGGATCCCGCCGACGCAGGGCCGCACGTCGGCCACGCTGCTCGCACTGTGGGCCTGGGGACCGGTGGCAGGAACGCTGGCTGTGACGGTATCCGCGCCGTGGCTGCTCGCATCCCGTGGGCACGGCAGTTACCGGATCCTTCCGCAGCTGGCGGGAGTGATCGCATCGAGCGGACCCGTCATGGTGTTCGCCGCGCTGCCGACCGCCCTGATCACGGTGCTCGTGGCGCGTGTCACGGCCAAGGGCGAGGAACCGCTGCCCCGGCACAGCGTGCCGCCGAGTGCCGCCCGCCTGGCCGCGAGCGCCGGGACCGCCGTGATCGCGCTGTCTCTGGTGGTCCTCTCGTACGAATCGGTGGCGGCCTGGATCCAGACCTCCTTTGGCGGCAGTGGACTGCTGTCCGAGCCCGGCGACCTGCTGCGCGAATGGCTGCTGCTCGGCGCCTGGACGGGCCCGACGACCACGCCGCTGGGCCACTGGCTGCTGTACCGGGCGGCCGACGCGGTCATGCTGGCGGTGGTGTGGTGGGCGCTGCGGCTGCTGCCCAGCCTTCTGACCCGAACCACTTTTCCGGCGATGGCGCTGGGCGCGGTCTGCGCCACCGTGCTGGGACTGCTGGCGAGTCAAGTTCTGCACATGGCGATCGACGACACGGGCAGCGTGTGGGGGCCGGTGTACCTGTTCTCCAAGCTCGGCGACGGCGTCCCGGCCGCCCTCACCTTCGGCGTCATGGCGGGAGCCGCGGCCCTTGCTGCCTTGCGGCTGACCGAGCGCCGCGACACAAGCCGGACAGTGGGAGCCTGACGACCACTCCGGCGGGTGGTCAGGCGCGGCAGCGCAGCACCTGCAGTGGGGGATCGGCAAGGAAACCGGCACCGAACTCACGGACTTCGATGTCGGAAACCTCTGGCGGGACGCAGGTCACCTCGCCGAACCCGGCCGCCCGCAAGCACCCTTCAGGTCAGCTCCTCTGCGGCCTTCTCGTGCACGATGGTTCAGGCTATGAGCAGGCGGAGGCCCAGCTCTGCCGCGTCGAGGGCGGCGAGGTCGCGGTTGCGCTCGGCCCACAGGCCTGAGGAAAGGTCATCGCGGAGGCCGTTCACTGCCCGCTGCTCGGCCTCCGGACCGACTCTGGTCCACACCGATACCGCGCGGCGCACATGCACGTCCAGGTAGGCCTCGGGCCGGCGCCAGTAGGCCTCGAAGAAGCCGTCAGCGCAGTCCCACGGGATGAGCACCGGCTCCATGCGGGCGCCGATCGCGCGGGCCAGCTGGTCCACTGAGGGCCGACCGGCGACCAGGCCGGCGACCTCAGGCAGGTAGTCACGGGTGAGCCAGAACCGCTGACGCCAGCCGGCGTCACTGGCGTCGTGCGTAAACACCACCACGCGCCGGGCCACCCGCCGCATCTCACGCAGCCCTGCGATCGGGTCCTGCCAGTGATGAACGGTGCTGAAGGCCATCGCGGCGTCGAAGGACTGATCCTCGAACGGAAGGCTCTCCGCATCGGCGGCCACGCACGGCGCCGCGCCCGCGGGACGCAGCGCCCGCATGACCGCCGACGGTTCCACCGCGGTCACCTCACGATCGGAGGGCTCGTAGGAGCCAGTGCCGGCCCCGACGTTCAGCACCGTCCGTGCGTCCCCGAGCGCATCCCAGACCCTCGAGGCGATCCGCGGCTCGGTGCGCCGCGTCGCCGGGTAAGCGGAGCCGATGGCTTCGTACAACTGCGCGCCGAACACTTTCAGTTGCTCCGCCGGCGTCGTCCTGATCCCCATTGCCCGTGCCTCCAGTTCCCTGTCTATGGCCGTCACCATGGCAGCAGCGCGGTCACGCTGTTCCAGCAGCAGGCCGCGCAACCGGCGAAGGTGCGCGACCGCGTCGGTGGTCGGGTCGTCAACCAGATCCGCGATCTCGCGCAATCCGAAGCCCAGCCGCCGGTATGCGAGCACCTCCCGCAGACGCTCCACGTCGCCCGCCGAGTAGGCCCGGTATCCGGCCGCGGTCCGCGCAGACGGCTGCACGAGGCCGATCTCGTCATAGTGATGCAGCGTGCGGACGCTCACACCGGCCAGCTCGGCCACACGTCCCACGGTCAGGTGCTCCTCCACGCCACCGACAATGCGGCATCACGCCACGTGAGGGTCAAGCGCTGCACTCCGGAGTACTACGCGTGGCTGACCGTGACCCACCGGCGGGCGAGATCTGCGACCCAGGACTCGGCCTCGTCCGGCGTCGCAGGCGGTGCGCCGACGATCACCAGTTCGGTGATCCCGGCTCGTGCCAGCTCGGGCAGGAGGGCGGGGGAGCCATCGGTCAGGGCGACCGCCGCGGTCAGTTCACCGAAGGGCCGGTGCCCTTCAGCGCAGTACCCGGCGAGAACAGAGACTCGTTCCAGGGCCTGCGCCGCGGAGAGGTTGAAGCCGTACCAGCCGTCCGAGATCGTCGCGGCCCGGCGCAGGGCCGCGTCGCTGTTGCCGCCCATCACAACCGGGATCCGCCGATCCCGCACCGGTTTGGGGTTGACCCGGATGTCCCGGAAGCGGGCGAAGTCACCCTCGAACGTGGCCACGTCCTCCCGCCACACCGTGCGCATCGCGGTGAGGTACTCCTCCGTCCGTCGGCCACGCGCCGCGAACGGGACACCGAGCGCGGCGAACTCCTCGGCCGACCAGCCGATGCCGATCCCGAGAGTGAGTCGTCCGGCCGACAGCACGTCCAGCGTCGCCGCCTTCTTGGCCACCACGACGGGATGATGCTCCGGGAGCAGCAGCACGCCCGTGGCCAGCCCGATCCTCCCGGTTACCGCCGCCGCGAAGCTCAGCGCGAGCAGCGGGTCGAGCCAGTCGGCGTCGGGCGGAACGGCGATGCGGCCGTCCTCGGAGTAGGGGTACCGGGAGAGCGGCGCGTCGACCAGCACCACATGCTCGCCCGCCCAGAGCCGAGCGAATCCGTGCGCCTCCGCGGCCTGCGCGACCGCCCGGACGATCTCCGGGCGGGCACCGTTCCCGATGCCCAGGGCATGCAGTGCCACCTGCATACGCAGCCTCCTGACACCCGTACCGTGCCGGCCGCCACGTGATCGGGGGCCACGGGGAGGTGATCGCCCCGTCCGCGTCCTGTGGCGCCTCTGCCGGCCCTGACGGCATACGAACCAGCGGGACCGAGAGAGCGGTCCGACCGTAGCAGCGGGCTGTGGGCGTGCCCGTGCGACGTGCCGGGCACGAGGGTGCCGACCCCGCTTCTCGGCCCGATCGGAGGTACGTGCCCATGCCGTCCCGCTACCGCAGGAACGGGAGGGCGGGAGCGAGTGGCGTACGGCCCGGGGACCTGCTTTTCATGCGCGCCGGGGGGTCTGCGCACCGGGGCAGGACAAGACGGGCGTACAGGACCGCGAGAACCGACTACACCTCGCCGGTGGCGAACAGTTCGAGGTGCCCGCACTTGGGGCAGCGGTACGCCTCTATCTGCCGCCGGGGTCGGCCCAGCCGCTTGGCACCGCCGAAGATCCCCCGCTCCAACGCGCCCTCGATCCAGCGCGCGTACCCGCGCGAGTGCTCGCCGGCGTCCTCGATGAAGCCCTCCATCAGGCCGACGGTGCCGCAGTGGGTGCAGGTGTAGTTGTTCATCCGGTGAGTTTAGGAGACGGTGCGGCCGGGACGGATCCGCAGCCGTCGCCTCGTACCCGGTCACGAGCAGGAGCACGACCTCCCGGCGAGGCCGACAGACACCTCCCTCTGGGGGGGTGACGGCCCATCACCAGGTGCCGGAGTCATGTCCAGAGTTCCTGACTCACGCACACGCGTGCACCCATGTTCCTCTCCATCATGCGCAGTGCCGCCTCGGCGAGGTCTTCGTGGATGTGTGCCACGGCGTCACGGGGGATGATCACTTCGAGGTGGCGGATGTGGGCGTCGAGGGCGGAGTAGAGCACGCATTGCTCGGTCACCTGGCCACACAGCACCAGTTGCTGGATTTCGTGTTGCTGGAGCAGGTACGTCAGGGGTGTCTCGTAGAAGATGGAGTGCCGGGCCTTGAGTACGAAGAGGGAGTCGGCGTCGGGTCGCAGTGGCTCGACGAGGTCGGCATGGGGACCCGTCAGAGCGTGCTCCAGCAGCTCGCCATGGTGCGAGCGCCACTCTCCGAAATTGTCATTGACGTAGATGACCGGTGCTCCGTGGCGCCGTGCACGGCGCAGCAGATCGGTCAGTACCGGTACGACGTGCCGCGCCGAGGGGAGCAGCAGCTCAGCGTCCTTGTGATCGTAGGTGTTGATCATGTCGATGACGATCAGCGCGGTCTTGCTCATACGGTCAGCGTTCCACCTTTCCGATGGCACGGTTCGCACCGTCACCCGTGCGGGCTGCCCGCCACAGCCGCCTCAGGGCGCATACGATGGCCTGCGTCGTCACACGAGGGCTCGGTTGGCTGGAGGCGCGGTTTGCGGCGTGCGGCCCGATGGCTGCTGCCCGAGACGGAGAATGAACCTTATGGACCGCCTGCTACACCTTGAGCGCACCCTCGACGAGTTGGACCCGCCTCGCTGGTCGGCTCCACCCGCCGACGCGACTCATCTGGTCAGGAAAGTCCATGAGCTGCGGAGGGAGCCGTTGAAAGAACTCCGCCCCGCGGATCTGCGTACGCTGACCACCCAGCGGGTGGCCCTGCCGTACGTCCTCCCTCTGGCAGCCCGCTTGCTCCTGACAGAGCCCATGCTGGACTCATACTTCTACGAAGGGGACCTGCTGCTCGCTGCCGTCGGAGCCCCGGCATCGGCCTGGGCCCTGCTGCCGGACCTCGCCGTGCAGCTGCGAGCCGTAGTCGAGACCCTGCCGGAGGCGGCAGTTGCCGGCCTGCCGCGCGGCGCTGCTGAGGAACTCAGCAGGTTTGTCGAACACTTCGGTGGTTTCGCAGATCGGGTCTAGCGACGATGGGCCGCGGTTCAGTGCCTTGTTCGCGTCTTCAGCGTCGGCAGCAGGAGATCCGGTGACGGTCACCGCGTGAAGCGGTGGCGTTCAGCGTGGAATCACCCAACTCGGTGCCCAGGTCCCGGCGTCGTCGTGGTCGGCCGTTGTGGCGGCGAGGTGGCCGCGGAGGGTGGCCAGCGCTGGGTGGGGGTTGTCGCGGTGCCAGAGGAGCGAGTGCGGGTAGACGGGCGTCGGGTCGGTCACCGGGATGCGGCGCAGGCCGTGGCCGGCGGGCCAGACGAGGCGGCTCTGCGCGCCCATGAAGGTGGCCAGGGCCGGGGTGTCGGCGATGGTGTCGAGGAGTGCGTCGGAGCCGAAGTTGGGGCCGGTCGCCTCGATGGTGAGGCCGAACTCGGCGATGAGGTCGTCGTAGTAGGCGGCCCACTCGGTACCGGGAACGATGCCGGGCATCCAGATCCGGTGCCCGGCGAGCTGAGCGACGGTCACCGACCGGGTGCCCGCCAGCGCGTGGGCGGGGCCGGTGAGGAGTTGGAGCGGCTCGTCGAGCACCCGGACGGCCTCGATGTCCTCGGGCAGGGGCCGGCCGGGCGCGGCGACGGCGCGGAAGGACGCGTCGATCGCACCGGACCGGATGGCGGCGACGGCCGTCTCGATGTCGAACAGCATCACCACGTCGAGCTCGATCTCGGGGTGCGCGCGGTGGAAGCTCCGCATCACGCCCGTAGCCGCGCCGCGCGAGGCGATCACGTCGATGCGCAGCGGACGGCGGCCGGTGCGCACGGAGGCGACCGCGCGCTCGGCGATGCGCAGGAGCTCGCGTGCGTGGGGCAGGAAGGCCTGCCCGTCGATGGTGAGCTCGGCACCGCGCGCGGTGCGGGTGAACAGCCGCACGCCGAGGTTGCGCTCCAGCGCGGCGACGCGTTTGGAGACGGCTTGCTGGGTGACCGCCAGTTCGGCGGCGGCCTCCTGGAACTGTCCCGCGTCGGCGGCGGCGACGAAGGTCCGGACGGTCTCGAGGTCCATGCCGACACCCTATGGCCACAACGGTTGGTTGTGGCTGACGGTCCGGCGGTTGTTTGATCCCCGGGGATGGTGCTCGCTTTGATGCTTCCGATCGCGGATCGGTTGTGCGGGTGGAGTGGCGAGGAGCTTGGAGCATGAGGAGCGGGCACCGGCTGGGACAGCTGCTCGGGCATCGGCTGGGGCGGCCCTTCGGGTGGCTCTGGGGAGCGTATGCCACCAGCGCGCTCGGCACCTGGCTCGCCTTCGGCGCGTTCCCTCTGATCGCCATCCGGGTGCTGCACGCCGGACCGGCGGAGGTCGCCGCGCTCTCCTCCGTGGGGGTCGCGGTGGGCGCTGCCGTGGCGGTGCCGCTCGGCCCGTGGGTGGAGTTCCGCCGCAAGCGGCCGGTGCTGGTCGTGATGGACCTGGTGCGGTTCGCTGCGCTGCTGACGATCCCCACCGCATTCGCGTTCGGCGTGCTCACCTTTCTTCAGCTCCTGCTGGTCTCGGTCGTCGTCGCGGCGGCCGACATCACCTTCCGCGCCGCCTCCGGCGCGTACCTGAAGACGCTGCTGCCGGCCGAGGACCTGCTCGTCGCCAACGCCCGGTTCGAGTCCACGGCCTGGACGACCACGATCGTCGGACCGCCGCTGGGGGGCGCCGCGATCGGGCTCCTCGGCCCGGTGGCGACGGTCGTGGCCGACGCGGTCAGTTACCTGCTCTCGGCCCTGGGCATCCGCGCGACGGGCGGACATGAGCCGCGGCCCGAGCGCCGGGAGGCCGCACGCATGCGGGCAGGGGACCTGCTCGATGGCTGGCGCTACATCCTCGCCGACGCGACGCTGCGTCCGCTGTTCTTCAACACCGCCTTGTTCAACGGCCTGGTGATGGCCGCCGAACCGCTGCTGGCCGTCCTGATGCTCGGCCGCCTCGGGTTCGCACCCTGGCAGTACGGCCTCGCCTTCGCCGCGCCCTCGATCGGCGGGCTGCTCGGATCGCGGCTGGCCCGGCCGCTCGTCACCCGGTTCGGGCAACACCAGGTCCTGGTCGTGACCGGGGCGCTGCGCGCGCTCTGGCCCGTCGGCCTGGCCTTCCTGGGACCGGGCACCGGAGGGCTGCTGTTGGTGATGGGCGTCGAACTCGGGCTCATCTTCTGCTGCGGGGTCTTCAACCCCGTCTACACCACGTACCGCCTCGAACGCACCGCGACCGACCGGGTCGCCCGCACGCTGACCGCGTGGGCGGTGACGACCAAGACCTCGACCGCGCTCCTGACTGCCGTGTGGGGCGTGCTGGGCAGCCTGCTCGGCCCGCGTACGGCCATCGGCCTAGCCGGCGTGCTCCTGCTGGCGACCCCGCTGTTGCTCCCGCGCCGCACCACAGCGCCCCTCGCCGAGCCGGAGCCGGAACCGGACCGTGCCTGACGGCCCACCTCGGCCGTCACCGCGATCGGACTGCGCCGCCCTTCGGCGAAGCGAAATCGTTGGCTCACGTGCCCGATGTGCCGCAACGGCCCCCAGACAGCTGTGAGGCACCTACGGCGCAAGGCCACGCGCCTCTCACACGTGCGGCCTTCTGGCGGTTACAGACGTCACGGGCGCCGTCGGCCTCGCTCACGCGATTCGCTACGCGACTGAGCGACTACGCGCAGGCTGGACCGGCCACCACGCCCCGGGTGCTGACTGGCCATCGGGCGGCCCGCCCTTGTGGCGATCCGCGAGTCAGCGCGAGTCCAGAAAGGCGCACGCTTCCTAGGCCGGCCACGGATCCGGTCGCTTGCGAGGGGCACGCCGCCCCTGCCGCCCCTGCCGGCTCGTATCGGCGCCGGGCGCGCACCGTCCCGTACCAGCACAACCCTCGGCGCCCTACGGGTGTCCCACAGGTGAACTCCACACCTCGGACACCTCGAGCACCTCGAACACCTTGGAGCCCCCGTGCGCACACGGATACGGACGTACGCCACAGCCGCCACCGTCGTCGCTGCGGCTACCGCCGGGCTGACCCTGCCGGCCTCGGCCGTCGTTCCCGCGCAGACAGCCGGCGACTTCAACGGCGACGGATACGCGGACCTCGCCGTCGGTGTGCCCGACGGTGCCGTCGGCGGCAAGGCGAAGGCCGGCTACGTCAACATCGTCTGGGGCGGGCCGAAGGGCATCGGCGCCCATGGCAGCATCCGTATCAGCCAGTCGACCCCCGAGGTGCCCGGCACCCCCGAGGTGGGCGACCGCTTCGGTGCCTCCGTGGCGCTGGTGGACCTGAACGGCAACAGCGGCGCGGAGCTCCTCGTCGGCGCCCCGGGCGAGGACATCACCGGCCGCGGCAAGGACGTGGGCATGGTCCTCGCGGTGGGCGGCGGCAAGAGCGCGCCAGGCTCGGGGTCCGTCGTCCTCGACGGACCGTCGGCGTCGGCGGAGTACGGGCTGTCGGTCGCCGCGGCCGATGTGACCGGCGACGGCAACAAGGAGATCGTGATCGGCGGCAAGGACAAGGTCGTCGCTCGAGTCGCCCAGGGCGAAGACAGCATGGTCACCACCGTTGTCGCCGCTCCGATGGGCGGCCACGCCCCCGTCCTCGCCACCGGCGATTTCACCGGGGACGGCACCGCCGACCTGGCGGTCGGGTACTGGACGAAGACCCCGTTCACACAGTCGCACGTACGCCTGTGGGCCTGGGACGCGGCCGAGCAGGCCATGGTGAACACCTGGAACACCGACAACGCCGGCGTCTCCGCCCTCGCCGCGGGTGACTTCGACGGCGACGGCCACGACGACCTGGCCTTCGGCGAGTGCCGGGAGATCGCCGACGAGAACATCGACGACCCGTGCGGTCCGGAGGAGCTGGCCAAGGGCGGAGGCATCCACGTCCACTACGGCGACGCCGCACCCGGCGCCTTCGGGTCCCGTCAGCAGACCCTCAACCAGGACACGGTCGGCGTGGCGGGCGTCGCGGAGACCGGTGACCACTTCGGCGCCGCCCTCGCCGTCGCCGACATCGACCACGACGGCCGCGACGACCTGATCGCCGGCGCCCCCGGCGAGGCGATCGGCACTCGCGCGGACGCGGGCGCCGCGACCCTTCTCTTCGGCGGCCCGACCGGCCTCGTCGACGCGTGGGGCGAAGGCCACTCCGTCGGGTACCAGCAGGACACTCCGCGCGTGCCGGGGGTCGCGGAGGCCGCCGACGCCTTCGGTGCGGCCGTCGCCACGGGCGACTACAACCACGACGGAGGGGCGGACGTGGCGGTCGGCTCCCCGGGTGAGAACGCCGGCTCGGGCGGCGTGTGGCTGCTGCCCCGGGCGAGCGTCAACGGCGCCTCCGCCTTCACACCCGCCAAGCTGGGCCTGCCCTCCCCGTCGAGCGCACTCGCGTACGGCAGGTACCTCAGCAGCCAGTGACGGCCGCCGGATCCCGTCTTCGGCGACCGCCCTGCCGCGAACCGTGGCGACACCCCGGGTAGGCCGTGCGGCAGAACCTGGGCGGCGACGGCCATGCGGATCTCACCGTCGCCGCCGTCGCCGCCCGAGCGTCTTGCATCGCGGGGCGCGTCTCGCGCCAAAAATCGAACACATGATTGAATTCAGTCATGCGATCGATTCCCGACGACCTCGCCCAGGCCCAGGAGTCTTGGCACGCGACCTACCGGCAGCTCGCCGTACGTCCGGGCACGGCACTGCGACGCCGGCTGATCCACTTGTCGTCGGAGGTGCTGTTCCACCCGTACTGGGAGGGGCGCGACACCGCTGCCCGGTCGTCGCTGTTCGCGCCGCGGCGGGGAGGAGGGAGCTGAGGTGAGCGGCCTCGTCTCGTGCGGGGATGGTGTGCGCCATGTCCCTGCTGCCGCCTGACCCGCGTCGGCTGCGGGCGATCCTGGCGTACCTCGAGGAACGGCTCGCCGAGAACGAGACCCTCGCCATCTACCTCCGGCTCCAGCGGGACGCCGTACTCGCCGCCC
This sequence comes from Streptomyces sp. NPDC044061, assembly GCF_056434305.1. NCBI lineage: Bacteria > Bacillati > Actinomycetota > Actinomycetes > Kitasatosporales > Streptomycetaceae > Streptomyces > Streptomyces sp. NPDC044061. Next base: position 56,022 of record NZ_JBWKFL010000031.1, read on the forward strand.
TCGCCGAGGCCGAACGGCCCAGGCGACAGCGGTCGAGACGCAGGGTGAAAGGTGGCGGTTCGCTGCCCGGCTTCACCCCGCCGTCCGCACGGTCCGGCTACGTCGTCCAGCAGAAGCGGACACCGGCCGGACCCGAGCCCGCCTTCATCCACCTCGCCGACTGCACCATGATCGAGGGCACCCCACACCCCATCAGGGCCGACGAGGCGCGGGCGGCGCTCACTGACCCGAACATCCAGCCGTGCACGTTCTGCCGACCGGACACCGAACTGGGCATGGACCTGGCATGAGCCCCCGGCCGCCCATCGATCACTGACGGGCAGGCCCACAAGTCCGCCTGATCCGCGGGCAACCGTAGGGGGCAGTGATCGCTCGCCCCGAAGCAGCTCAGGCCACAGCCGCTCTGTACGTCGACCTACGTGGCCGGGCGACCTCGTGGGACGAGCTCGATGTCCACACCGCCGAAAGCCAGCGACCATGGCCGACCGAGCTCCAAGGCTTCACGCCCCTCATCGAGTATGCGAGCCCGCACGTGATCTGCCGCATCCACCAGGTGCTTCCATGCCAGCTCATCGGAGCCGAAGGCCCGCCGGGACCGTTTCACAGAGCCGTCCAGGGCCTCGACTGCCGCCGCGACATCAGCCACTGACTGGCCGGCGCTTCCTATGCCTTCCAGCGTCCACGACATCCACAAACCCATGCGCCTACCGTCGCACCACGCTGGCCCGGCTTCGAGTCGAAGTCCTTCAAGCCTCGCCTGACGAGTCCCGTGTGCCATCGGTAACCACCTGTGACAACCATCAGTGACAGTCGTCCCCGACCGCCAACGGCAGGGCAGCCGTCTGGACATTCAGCGCCCGCACCGCCACGCCGAAGCACCCGGTCTGAGGCCACCACGATCACCCTCGGACATGCGATGGGAGCTTGGCTGGTGAGAAGCTGAGCCCATGGTCGAGCGTTACGCAAGCGTGGAGGCACCCTGTGGATCTGGGGGCCGCCGCGTGTGCCTCGGCGACGAGATTCTGGGCACGGCGTATTCGTTGCACGAGCTGATGCTGTTCCTGCGACAGGCCGGGCTGGTGGGCGGGGATGAGCTGGACGTGGTCGAATCGGACCTCATCGAGTGGCACGGCGGGGGGCCGGAGGTCTGGCCGCGCCAGGGTGGTGGGCCGGAGTGCTGGACAGTGCCGGGCGAGCTGCCCCCACTGGTGAGGGAGACAAAGCCTGCCTGACCGCCCGGACGCCCGGGAGTGAGACGCGCACGCGCCTGATCGGTTGATGCACCCGCCGTAGCGAGCGTGCTCCGCCAGGCATTCCGCTTGTCTGCGCGGATAGCGGAAGACCTTGCCGGCGAAGACGACGAACGCCTCTGCGGCAGTGCCTAGTTGGCGTACCACCCCCCGTTGGGGACCAAGCGGGCAGCTGCACTGCATGTCACACGTCGGTTTTGCCGTACACGGTTGCTGACCAGCCGCTTCATCGACCGTCCGGCACGCCCACGAACGAGTGAATCCACGTCTGCTCCAGAGTGAGGGCAACCGCGCCTGGTGATCATCAGAATGTCCCCACGCCGTCCGCGCTCCGGCAGACCCGCGTGCTGTCGGCCGCCCTGGCGTACCCCCCACCTTCACGAGGAGCAACCCCGTGTCCCCACAGTCCGAAGAGACGGCCGAGCAGCAGGTCGGCGAGTTCACCATCGGCGATCCGATCGCCACCTCGCCGAAGAGCACGGTAGAGGTCCCCGAGCCCGACGACCAGTGGCAGCTGCCGAACGGCTTCGCCCACGTCTACTACGGTGAGCGCAACCAGGGCATCGTGCGGCCGGTGATCATGGCCGACGGCTTCAACCTCGGCCGCAGCGACCTGAGGTGGCTCTACCAGGGCCTGAACGGAGCCGACGGCGGCTACCCGCTGATCAGCGAGCTGCGCCGGCGCGGCCGGGACGTGATCCTGCTCGGCTTCGAGGAGCGCACGGCCTCGATCCTGGACAACGCCCAGGCCGCGACGGCCGCGATCCAGCGGACGCTCGCCGAGCAGTTGGGCGGCGCGGGGCTGACGGTGGGCGGGTTCAGCATGGGTGGCATGATCACCCGCTATGCGCTCGCCAGGCTCGAGATGCAGCGCATGGACCACCGCACCCGGCTCTACTTCTCCTACGACAGCCCGCACCGCGGCGGTGTCGTCCCCGTCGGGCTCCAGGCGTTCGCGCACTTCATCCCGGTCGCCAACGACTTCGCCCGGCAGATGAACAGTCCCGCGGCCCGGCAGATGCTCTGGCGGCACTACGACCCCAAGACCGGCGAGATCGGTGTCGCCCCCGAACGGAAGGAATTCCTGCAGAAGCTGGAACAGGTCGGCTCGTGGCCGCGCATCCCGCGCATTCTGGCCATCGCCAACGGCCGCGGTGACGGCACCGGCCTGGACATCAGGCCCGGCGACACCGCCCTCAGCGTCCAGGGGATCTACCCCGGCACCACCTTCTCCACCCAGGCCCAGGGCCGTGACGTCGTCGTCGCCGAGCTGAAGCGGCGCTTCCCCAAGGCCGAGAAGACCATCACCACCAGCGGCTTCCCCGAGACCGACGGGGCGCCGGGCGGCACCCTGCGGTCGTACGGGATCCTCGCCGACATGCTCAAGAAGTTCGGCGCTCAGGTCGCCCTGAACCACGAGCACGTCTGCTTCGTCCCGTCGGTGAGCGCGGTCTCCATCCGCGACATCGACCAGCAGAAGGACCTCTACGTCAACATCGACGACCTCGACCCCGGCGAGAGTGACGTCGACGACTTCATCTGTTCCTCCACCAACACCGGCCACACCGCCATCACAGAGGAACTGTGCACCTGGCTGCTGGACCGGCTGCCTGACTGACCCCTGGACCGCCTCGGCGGTCCGGGAAGCGGCGTCGACCCGCGAGAACTAGCTGGCTGGAGTTTCCGCGGGTCATCGCCGGCGCGGTACATGGGCTGCTGAACCGGCAGTTCACAAGCATCCACCGGTGGTTGCTGTACAGCAACCACCACAACGCGCAGCCGCCCCGGCAGTCGCTGAGAGCGGCCTGAAGGGAAAGCACTGCCGACGCGCCCTACGCCGGGCACTCATGGCGGCAGCCGCACCACGGATATGTCAAGGCGGACCGTAAGCACGCCGGGCCCCACTTGAGGTATGGAGCAGCCCAAGGCGAAGCCGCCACGCACTCTTCTGCGCGCGCGCCCGCGGGAATGTCGGCGCACGTGCTGTGCTCAACGCCCTTCCCGCGCCGCTGAGTCGTTGCCATCACTGCCCAACCGGCCGCACCATGCCCGCGGGATCGCTCCTCAAGTGCCGCGCGATCCGTTTGTCGTTCCGTGCTCGTCGCCGACCGGTGCCTGACGGGCGAGGAACTCGGCGAACGCCGCCGACTGCTTCGGCCCCATGTACCCCTGACGCCCGTGCATCGCCTGGTCCTCCAGCCATGCCAGCGTTTCGGCCTCGCGCAGCTCGGCTACGACCTCCCGGCCGCGAGTGATCGTCATTCCGCCGTGCGGATGGCTGTAGCCGATGTAAGGCCCGTATGCCGTCGGCCCCGGCGGGCACTCGTCGGCCGGCTCGTCCTCTGGCCGCGCGCCCTTGGCGTGACGTGCGGCCCAGTATTCCAGTGCTGCCATCTCGGCCGCTGGAAGCAGCACTTTCGCCGGCTCGCCGTCCGCGGTGAGCCGGACGCGCTCACCGGTCTCCTCGACCTGGGCGATCAGGCGCCCGAACTCGGGTGCGCCTTCTACCAGTTCCACGTCCATACGCACCGACACTACCCGCGACGTCGTTGATCCGTAGGAGAGCTCCTAGCCGTGCATGGGCAGGGGCTGTTCGGTCCAGATGGATTTGCCGGTGGTGGTGTGGCGGGTGCCCCAGCGCTGGCAGAGGGCGGAGATGAGCTGCAGGCCGCGGCCGCCCTCGTCGGTGGCGGAGGTGTGGCGGATGTGCGGTGTGGTCAGGCTGGCGTCGGAGACCTCGCAGATCAGTGCGCGGCTGCGGAGCATGCGCAACCGGATGGGCCCGCAGGCATGCCGGACGACGTTTCCGACCAGCTCGCTGACCAGGAGTTCGGTGGTCATGAGCAGGTCCTCATCGGCCAGGTCCCAGTCGGTGAGCTGGGCGCGGACCAGGTCGCGGGCCTGGCCCGCCGCGACCGGGTCCTCCGGCAGCGGCCACTCGGCGACGTTCTCCGCGTCCAGCGGGTGGGTGCGCGCCAGCAGCAGGGCGGCGTCGTCGATCAGCGCGCCGTGGGCGGGGAGGAGGGCGGAGGTGAGGGTGGCGCAGAGGGCGTCCAGATCGCACGCGTCCGCCGGCGAGGTCGGCATGGTCTTCATGGACTGCGAGAGGAGCTCGGCGAGGTGGCTCATGCCGGTGGTGACATCCCGGTCCTTGCTCTCGACGAGGCCGTCGCTGTAGAGAGCGAGCAGGCTGTCGGCGGGCAGCAGGGTCTCGAGGGTTTCGAAGGGTGGAGCGGCCACTCCGAGTGGAGGGTCCGGGGCCATGGACAGGAAGGTGACGGTGCCGTCGGGGTGGGCGACGGCCGGGGGCGGCTGGCCGGCGCTTGCGTATGACAACCGCTGGGTCACCGGGTCGTAGATGCCGTACAGGCAGGTTGCGAAGGCATCGGTGCCCAGCTCGCCGACGATGTCGTTGAGGTGGCCGAGGATCTCGTCGGGCGGCAGCTCCAGCTCCGAGAGGGTGCGGACCGCCGTACGGAGCCCGCCCATGGTGGCGGCTTCGGCCATGCCGTGGCCCATGACGTCGCCGATCACGAGCGCCACCCGGGCCGCGGAGAGCGGGATCACGTCGTACCAGTCGCCGCCGACGTCGGCTCCCTGTTTGGCCGGCTGGTAGCGCGCCGCCGTGGTCACCTCGGGCAGCTTGGGCAGTGCCTGCGGCAGCAGGCTGCGCTGGAGGGTGCGGGCCCGGGTCGTCGCATCGTCGTAGAGTCCGGCCCGTTCCAACGCCTGTGCGATCAGTCCGCTGAGCGCGGTCAGCAGCGTGCGTTCGTCATCGTCCAGTACTCGCCGTTGGCCGAAGGCGATCACCGCCGCGCCGATCCCGCGCCCGGATACAGCCAGTGGCAGGAAGGCCCACGCCTGCTTGTCGTCTGCCCGGACCAGGATCTCGGTCCCCGGGTAGTGCTTCAGGATCTCCTCCGGGGAGGAGATGCAGAGGGGAGTACGGGTGCGTAGGGCGTCCCCCACCGGGTGCGTGGCGTCGCCCACGGTCCACTTGCCGTCCAGCAGTCGGGTGAAGCGTTCCGAATATCCCCGGGAGCCGACCACGGTCAGCCGGTCGTCGACCACGCCGAGCATGATGAGTCCGGTGGCCCCGAGGGGTGTCATCACGCCGTCGGCCACCGCCGCCATCACATCCTGCGCGGTGACAGCCTCGGCCAGCTCCCGCGTGACCTGCTGCACCAGGGCTGCCCGCTCCACGGCTGCCCGCTCCGAGGCGGCACGCTCGACCTCCCGCAGATGCCGCTCGGTGGTGTCGGTGATGTAGAGCGTGAGGCCTTCCGGTACCGGCACCAGCCGCAGGTGGTACCAGGACGTCCCGTCCGGCCCCGGTACGTCGAATCCGGTCGGCTGGCCCTCGGTCGCCGTGGCCCGGCACCGTTCCTCCAGCCCCGGTATGCCACGTACCGCGGGAATGTTCCAGAGCAGGGCTCCGGCCACATCCCCTGCGGCGCCGAAGAGCCGTTCGGCGGCCTGGTTGAGAAATCCGATGCGCCAGTCGGTGTCCAGGGAGACGAAGCCGTCGCTCATGTGCTGCAGCGCCCGTCCCACGGACTCGGCGGCGGCGTGCGTCTCGCTGCTGTCCCTGAGGGTGCCGATCACCTTGAGCGGCGTCCCCTCCTCGTCCGTGACCGTTCGGGCACAGGCCTCGACCCAGAGGTACGCGCCGTCCTGGCGCCGGATCCGGTACTCGTTCTGGAAGCCGCCGCGCAGCTGGATGCCCGTGTCGAAGCCGGCGACCGCCCCCGGCAGGTCGTCCGGGTGGATCAGGGCCGCCCACGCCTCGATGCCGCCGCTCATCACCTTCGGATCGACGCCGGTCAGCACCTCCTCGACCGGCCGGTCGGCGGTCAGCTCGCCGGTGCACAGGTCCCAGGTGTACGTGACGGTGGGTACCCCACCCAGGTCCCACAGGGGGGCCTCCCGCGTTCCTGGCTCGTTCTCCAGGGCGCGCAGCAGGGTGGGGGACGGATTGAGGATCCCGGAGGACCTGAGCCTTCCGGACATCCAGGCAGCGACCTCATTCAGAAACGCACACTCCGGCGCGGCGGGCTCGTCGCCTGGGGCGAAGAGGACGGAGAGCGCGCCGCGCCGTCGGCCACCGCCCGGAACGGGGACGGCGAGGTGGCCGATGCCGGCGGGAAGCCGGGAAGGCCACAGGGCGGCGGGGTCCCGGCCGGGCACCGGGTCGGGTGGGGTGAGCTCGGGCTGCCAGGTGATGGTGTCGTCGCGGGCGGCCTTGCTGGGCGGCGCCGTGCCCCGTGCCGGGATGATCAGCCAGGGCCGGGTCATCGACTCCGGCAGGCCACTGTCGGCGACCAGGTAGAGGATGCCGCTCATGCCCCCGCCCGGGAGATGCACCATGCCGCCCAGGCCGTGCACCTCGGCCACTGCCTGCTGGAGCGCGGTCAGCAGCACCTCGACATCGCGCCGGTCCTCGTCCACGGCGTCGAGCAGCCGCATCCGCATGCGGTGTCGCTCCACGGGCCGCGCGCTACGTATGGTCCGCAGGCTGTTCGGCTGGTGAAGCGGACGGGGAGCGCGGGGTATGGACGAGCCGATGCCGTTCGCATCGCTGCCTCTGGTATTCACCACGGCCGACTGTCGCCTCCGCTCACCGCTCGGCTACTCGCTGGGCTGCATGTGATCGGGTGTGGATCGCAGCGATCTGCATCCGTCAGATCCATCCCGATACGAACAAATTTAGGCGATTCAAGCTGGCCTGGTGATTTTTCGCAACGGTACAACCGTATGTGGCGCCAGCTCGCTCTCCGTTACCACTGAGATTCTGTCAGCGAAGCGCTCAGGACATTGCAAAAGAAGGGCAGAGGCATTCACGCCGATGGGGTGGTCGTGGGAGCGCGCTCGCGGTCAAACGTGGCGCCATTCGCCGGGCCAGTGGTGCGGCACGGCGCGACAGGTCGGCCGCTGACCCGCTTGTTTTCAAGCACCGGATGCCGCTGTCGACTGACACATGCTCAACTCCCCGCAGATCCAACCTCGTACCGTCCGCACGAACCGACGCGAGTTGCGTTCACGATGGCAAGGAGCCGGGGGAGTTGACATTGCCCTCATGCCTGCACGGTCATTCCACACCTCTTCCTCTCCGGAGTTGTGTCATGTGCGGGGAGGGCTGCAGAGCGCGCTGTCAGCTTCCGGGGGGCCTGCCTGCGGTGAGGCCGACCAGCACAGCGCGAGGGCGGCCGCCGGGGGTGCTGCAGCCAGGGGTGGGCGCGTCCGGCGATCAAGGTGGGGCGGAGCCGGTGGAACGTCGCCGGTGACGATCACCTCGAAGCTGTCCGGCTCGGGGCGCGGATCTTTCGTCGCCGGCACTGCCGTCTTGATGTGGGCCGCGTGGGCGGTGATCGCCTTGACGCGAACCATCTGTGGCATGTCGAGTTCGGTGTCCAGTGCCCACACGTCCGTGAACCACGCGCTCAGCGGGAAGGCAAGCTGCCCGGTGTGGCTCGGGCTGACCAGGGATCAGGAGAACCTAGGGGGCTGTCCCTTTCGGGCACCAGGCCAGATGCGCGATGGCTGTGCCGACCCGGCGTCCTCACGTCCGGCGCCTCGAGAGGCCGCGGGATCACGTGGTTCAGGGAGGCGTGGGCATGAGAGTCTGTTTCTCTCTGGCATTGATCGAATGCGCCGTGTAGCGTCACGGTGGTTGTCGTGGTCCGCCGTTCCTGCCCGCACCGCCAGGTGCGGGCGTTTCGTTGTACGGGCGTGACCAGGGCGATCACTGCGGGTCTGCACGGTGCGGACCCGGTTCGACCGAGAGGCAGATGCATGGCCAGCGGGACCGTGAAGTGGTTCAACGCCGAGAAGGGCTTCGGTTTCATTCAGCAGGACGGCGGGGGCCCGGATGTCTTCGCGCACTACTCCAACATCAACTCTTCCGGCTTTCGTGAGCTGCAGGAAGGCCAGGCCGTGACGTTCGACGTCACGCAGGGCCAGAAGGGCCCGCAGGCGGAGAACATCACGGTCGTCGCCTGAACCGACGCTCTACGCGTGGCCCCCCGAGCCCTCTCGGGGGGCCACGCGTGTCGGTGGCCATGTCTCTTCGCGGTCCCGGTGGGCAAAGCGGGGCTCTCCACGGCCAGGATCAGCATCGGCTCGGTCAAGGTCCACGACATGCGGCTGTGCCTTCCACCACGAACCACCGACAGCTGGTACTCCAGTCGTAGATCGTTGGGCGCCCTGGTCTCGAGGCTGCCTGCCGCCGGCAGAAACTCAGGTGGCCCCAGCGTGCCAGCTGGGTAGAGTCGGACGGTGCCCGAGCTGAAACGGCTGCATGCTGATCTTGCCCCGGCGGTCCTGACCTTCGAGCTGGCGAACCGCACCTACTTCGCTGCCTCGGTCTCCGACCGCGGCGACGACTTCTTCGACCGGTTCAACGACCGGTACAACGCCTTGCTGGCTGAGCAGGAGGCCGGCATCTGCGTGTTCTACCTGCTCGTCGCCGAGGACGGCTCGGTACTCGGCAGGTTCAACCTGGTCGACATCGAGGACCGCACTGCGCAGCTCGGGTACCGGGTCGCGCAGCACGTCGCCGGCCGTGGGGTGGCAACCTCGACCGTTCGGGAGCTGTGCCGGCTGGCGGCGTCGCGGCACGGGCTGCGCACACTGCGGGCGGCCACCGCGCACGGGAATGCCGCGTCCCGGAAGGTGCTGATCAAAGCCGGGTTCGTCCTGGTCGGACCAGCTGACCCGGCCGACCTCGGCGGTAAGCCAGGCAGCTGGTTCGAGCGCCGACTTGGTACTCCAGCCGTAGACCGCGATGTTACTGGTGGGGTTGCCTGACAGGCAGGAGCGGCCACCGCTGATCATCCTGCACGACGAGGATGCGGTGCCAGGCCCCTTCTCTTGGTGGTGTCAGGCCTCCACGGCGCAGTCATCCGGCCTGCGAAGCTGTGCTGCCAGGGCGCCTTCGACAGTCCGTGGACTCGCTCTGCCCGACCAACTGACGTCCCTCATCGATCGCGGCCTTCGGCGTCACCCGGGCGATGCGGTGCCGGAGGAAGCCATCCCATGGTTCAAGGACCCGCTTGTCTTCGTGTCGGGCCCGGGGCAGATGGAGTTGGCGTCCCGATCGATGGACATGTTCGCCGACGATCCGTACTGCGCATTCTTTCGCGAGCTTTCGCGAGGCACGGGAAAGCACGAGAACCACCCCCCTCGAACCGCCCTGGCTCGACGTTGAACAGGCGGTGCTGATCGCCATGAATCGCAACTCTGGTGATGACGTCGCCCTGGCGCTCGACCAGCGCACTGATCAACCAGATCCTCGCGTTGTCGGCAGTGACTTCTGGACGAACCCGCTGCTGTGCCGGTGGAGGGTCGTAGCAGCAACTTTCTCGTCACTCGTCACGAGCCTGGGCCTGTACATTCCGTGGTCGTCCTCATCGTTCCTCGCCACGGTGAAACGCCTCACTGACAACCAGGAGATCATCGCGGGCGTCAGGGCGGTCCTGCGGTTGATGCGCTCCACCGACACCGCAGACATCGCCGCCGTGGCCACCGCCGCGGCCCCGGCCTCAAGGGCACTCGGCCAGTGAGTGTGCGGAGGTACTGGGATGAGTACCGGAGAGAAAGCCAAGGCGAAGGCCGAACAGGTTGTAGGAAAGGCCGTCCGAAAGGTGGCCCACGCGGTGCACAAAGATACCCTCGCAGCAAAGGGTGCCGCCCTCGAAGCGCGTGGCAAGACGCGGGGCGCGAAGGAGAGGACCAAAGACTCGTTCAAGCGCTGACCATGTCGGAAGCGCGACTGGTTCGCGTCCGCGTGCGGCGGAAGCCCGGCACACCTCCGGCGCCAATCGCGCCGGTGGCACGCTCTGACGAACTCCACCGCAGGTCAGAGAGCTCTTCGGCGATCTGCGTAATCACTTCGGGCCCGTGTGCGCAGATCCGAATGCTGCCGGGGGCCACTCAAATGAGGTGCCCAAAGATCCCGCCTCAGCGGAAAGGCTGAGGCCGGGGTCTTCGTACATGGGCAGGCGTATGCCGCCCGAGGCTGCCCTGTGCCGGGGTCGTGGACGAGCTGGGACGGGATTGGGGCATCAGCGAGGCTGAAGTCCGGGAACCGGACGACGGGCCTCTGGACAGGGACCGTCCGGCATGGAACAGCCGGATACCACCGCAACCAACGCGGCAGCCCGTGAGTCTCATCTCGTAACGGGGAGTGGAGGCGCAGGTGGATGAGCGCAAGTCCTTGCTGAGCGGCGACCCCCATGAGCACGGCTCTCCTTTCGGGTGGAGGGCACTGGCGGTCGTCATCTCCATCGTGGTGTGGATGGCATTCAGGCCGCCTGGGCCGTTCTGGCTCTATTTTCTCTGCTGGGCCGTCGCGCTGGCCGCAGCGGACGGCCTCTCTTGGCTGGCACGCCGCCGAGGCTGGGCTCATCGTTGGGCCGGCCGGATTCCTTCGCCGGGCCGCCTCGCGGCGAGGCTGCTGCGACTCGGTCCGAAATCGTGGCTGCTGGACCCGCGCTGGATCAGAGCCCGGCTGGCTGCTGGGGGTTTCCTGGTGTGCGCCGTCGTAGTCGGAGTCATGGCATGGAACGCTGCTCAGGAGTACCAGATGCTGGCGAACCTCCGGGACCAGGGCCACAGGGTCGAGGCAACCGTAGTCGAGATCACCAGCAGGTCGGAGGAGGGCCAGGCGACCGCCGTGACAGTGCGTTTCGGCACACCCTCCGGCGCCGTCCGAGCGGATGTCGATGTCGCGCTCAGCTCGGCAAGCGACACGAGGTCGGGAGCGCAGATACCCGTCGCGTACAACCCGGCCGACCCCACCGAGGTCGTCCACGTCGAGTACCTCGACGGACGCGACGCCGACGGAATCCGAAAGGGCTCGATCGTGATCGGCCTGCTCGCTGCGGTCTTGCTCGTGGGGGCCGTTTGGGAGGCGGTGCGTATCAAGGGGCAAACAGATGGCCTGCTATCCGTCGATGGATGAGTACTGGGTCTTGTCCGGCCGATGATGCGTCTCGCAAAGATGAATTCAACGTTCTCAAGCACGGATGCTCTCGCTTCCCAGGCCGCCTCCGGCGTGTTTGCTTCCCGGCACCACCTGCCCGTCCACCCGGGCAGTGCATCACCCGCTTACCGTTTGCTCAGGGACGCCCAAGGGGCCTCGGCCTCACGGTCACGCCGTGCTTGTCGGCCCCGCCCCCGCCTTCTTCTCTCCGGTCGGCAACGGCGAGGCCGCCGGCCATGGGGAGAGCGGCGTGCTGAGCACACCGCTCCGCGTGCCAGGGCAGCTGTTCTTGGTGCGGCACCACGGACCGGCTGCAGACCGCCATGTGAGAAAGGTGAGACTGAGACCGGCCATCCCTGGCGGCTCCTGCTCTTTGTCGGCGGGACGCGGTAAACGAAGGATCTGGCACAGGGGCGCGCTGGATCGTGGTCGTGGTGACACTGCGTGGCTTCAACACTGAATGTGGTTCAGAACCAATGCTCGGCCGTCGCCGACATCCGCCGTCCGAGCCGAGTCGACCTACCTCCTCTGCGGTCTGAAGCCTGGTCACCAGCGGCTCCAGTTGGCACTCCGACAGTCCGAACAGTGCCCAGAAGCCAGAGGCATCCTGACGTTCTGTCATTTGATGAACGCAGGCGATAAGTTGATTACGCCGTCCCGGCTGGAACGACCCGTTGGAACGCGACAGTGCCGGCCGTGCGTGCACGGCTACGAGAGCGGAAGGCCAGCCCACGCCCATGCTGATCACTCTTTTGCTTGTGGTGCTGCTCTCAGCTTTCACCTGGCTCGGTTGGGCCGGGCGTGTCGTGGTGCCTGCTGGCCATGTCGGCATCGTCACCCGCCGGTTCGGCTTGAAGCACTCCAACTCCGCTTTCAAAGGCGTCAATTCGGCCAACGGGCGTGGGGTGTCAGCCCGCACTCTGCTCCCCGGCGGGTGCCACTGGTTGTTGCCGGTGATTCACTCGGTGGAGTTCGTACCCCAAGTACGTGTCCCAGCCGGCACGATCGGCTTGGTCTGGGCGAAGGCGGGTGCCAAGCGGCCCTTCGACCAGCGGTTTGGTCGCCATGTGGAATGCGACAGCTTTCAGGACGGTGAGGCGTTCCTCGCGGGTGGAGGCCAGCAGGGCAAGCAACTCGCCATCCTCGTGGGCGGGGCGTACTACGACATCAACCCGGAACTGTTCGAAGTCATCACCGTTGACAACGTGTCAGCCTCCCAGGAGGGGTTGACCGAAGCCCACCTGAAGGAGATCTCCATCGGGGAGGGCTACACCGGAGTGGTTATCGCCCTGGACGGGGCCGAGCCCAACGGTGACACCACCGGCACGGTCGCCCCGCGAGTGGATGGGCACCACGGTTTCCGCCTCCCCTGGGTGTTCCTGGCAAACGGAGGCTGCAGGGGCGTGCAGGAGCAGACGCTCGGCGAGGGCACCGCCCGTGCGCTCAACCCATGGTTCGTACGGGTGATGGTGATTCCGACCCGGATGCTGATCCTCAAGTGGCACGACACTCAGGAGTCCGAAGCAGACACCTACGATGCCGACCTCGGGCAGATCATCGTCAACGTCCAAGGTTTCGACCTGTCCGTGGACCTCTGGCAGAGCTTGCGGATTCCGCCGGAGGCGGCGCCGACGCTGGTCAGTCGGTTCGGCGAAGTGAGCACGGCCGGGCTGGGTGGCCTCATCGACGACCCCGCCCCGATGAGGCGGTTCGTGCGGAACGTCCTCCGCGTCGTCGTCGCCGGGTACTTCAACGAAATCGCCCTGAGCCACTCAGCGTCTCAGGTCCTCGCCGGCTACGAGCACATCCGTAAGGACCTCGGCGACCGGGTCAGAAACGCGCTGGAAAAGTGGGGCGTGGAGGCGCTGGACACCAGCCTCGGTCGGTTCACGCCCACGGATCCGGCTCTTCTCGACGCCCTCAAGGCGAGGTTGATCGAGGAGAGCCGGGGGGAAGAGCTCGGCGTGGCGGCCGAGAACGCCGAGCTGGACGACCTCGTCGACGGCTACCGGGCGCGCGTGGAGGCCCGCCGGGCTGGCCTCGAACTCGAGGCGGAAGTGGAAGCGCTTGGCGGGGACAACATGGCGATGATCCGCATCGTCCGCGAGCTCGCCGACTTTCAAGTCCCCCAGTATATCGGCGGAGATATTTCCGCATACGTTCAGGCACTGCCGATTCCCGCCATCCAGGACCTGCTCTTCCGGCTGCGTGAGCTGCGCAGGGAACAGTCCGCCACGGGCACGCCTGGGCCGGTAGTTGCCGGCGCTGCGGGACCCGCGATCGGCGATGGCAGCCAGGACGGCAACACCGATCCCCAGACGGTCGGCTACGCAAGTCATCACACTGCTACTCCGCCTGAACGTCCAGCTGATCCGTCAGATGTGGAACCTGTTGCGCCGCACAGAATGGTAGCCGAACTGGCAGAGCAGGCGCCGCCAGGCCGGGAGGTGCCGTTGCAAGTGCAGGTCACGCGGGGCCCGGGGGGCGCGGTGACGGGTGTAGCGCTGCGCGAGTTTCACGTACCGGTTGAAGGGGCACGGTTGATCATCGCCGTGCATGCACCGGGGCTATTGGCGCTCGGGGATCTTCAACAGGAGCTGACAGTGATGCCTGGGCGAGACTCGGATGTCTTACGTTTCGGCTTGAAGACCATGGCGTCGGGGCTGCACACGGTCACGGTAAGGGCCTTCCGAGGCGGCACCTTCCTTGGTGAATTGCGCGCCCAGATCTCAGTGCAGACCGGTACCCCGGCCCGAGACGGTCCCACCCGCAGCACTTCGTTGGCCACCATGGCCTTTGACCCAGGCGAAGTGACCCTGCAAGTCCTGAAGGGACGGGACGGGGCCCACAGTTTCCAGCTGCTCAGCGAGACAACCTATGCCCCTGAGTCTTTTCGCTTGATCGCGGGTGATGCGCTCGGCGCTCGGGAGCTTGTCTATGACGAGCTACGGCGCACCGCCGCGGCGGCTGGGCCTGGCTGTGGAGGTGACCAGGGCCAGGCTCGTCGTCGGCTCCGTAATCTTGGGGTGCAACTGTGGGCGAGTGCTGTACCGGATGCCGTGCGGCGGCAATTTTGGGAGGAGGCCGGTCGAATTACGGCATTGACTGTGCTCGGCGAGCACGATGCAGTGCCGTGGGAGTTGTTGTACCCCCGTGACCGTGATCACGAAGGTGAGGGCTTCCTCGCCGAATGGTTGCCGGTGGTACGCCGGGTTTTTGGACAGGAACGAGTACGCGAACTGTCGCTACACAAAGTCGCCTTCGTCGTGCCCCCGGGCTCACCGCCGGAGGCGGACGGTGAGGTGGCTGCCCTGCGCACCAGATTTGGGCCTGCGGTGGCCGATCTCGGCACGTTGACTCATGGCAGCGTGGTGAGTGACCTCATTGATGAAGGAGAAGTCGGCCTGCTGCACTTTGCTTGCCACAACGCTTTCAGCAGCTCTGGCTCCCACGTCGCCATGGCTGATGGCCGCTTCGATCCCATCGACCTCGCTTACGCCACGCAGTCTGGTGCCCTGCGGGCCACTCACCCGCTGGTCTTCTTCAACGCATGCCGCAGTGCCGGTGAGATCGACTGGTTCGCGACGAGCTTGGGATGGGCTCCCCAGTTCTTGCGCGCCGGAGCCGGGGCATTCATCGGCACGCTGTGGCCGGTGCGTTCGGACTCGGCCCTCACATTCGCCGACACTTTCTACAACCACCTGGTCACACAGGGGCAGACGCTGGGCCAAGCATCCCTGCGTGCGCGGCAGGCCATCCGCGGCCAGGGTGGGGACCCCACCTGGCTGGCGTACGCCGTGTACGGCAGTCCGGCAGCACGCGCTGCTCACCCGCAGGTATGACATAAATGCCCTCTACCTTGGCCGGAGAGACATGGACGGGCTGGAAGGGTCCGTCTTCGCCATCCGCGGTGGTCGACGGGAGGGGCCCAGGTGCCTCGGGCTGGAGCCTGGTGCTGCACAAGATCGCCGCAGCTGCTCGGCCTGCACCGGGGGGAGGGGAGGTTGCGGATGTCCTCGTCGGCCGCCAGTTGCCGGGCCCGCTCGCGAGGAGGAACCGCTGCGCCTGCGCGGGCGGTCCGTCCACCAGGCACACGCGGCGTGTACCGGGTTAGCAGGCTGCGCGGGACGCGGACGAACATCTCGGACGGCCGCACGCTCGTCCTGGACGAGGATCTCATCGGTTCCCTCGATCTCGTCCAGGGTGGGGCAGTCGCCGTAGTCGCTGGTCGTGCTCAGGTGGTTTGTCGTCCCGCCGAAGGCCTGAACGGCACAGGCCCGGTCAGCGAAATCCGCCGAGCAACAGTCACGTGCTCGGGCAGCCAGCTCCTAGGCGCGGCGGATGGTGACGCCGCCGACCAGACCCCAGGCGTCGATGCGGACCGTCGGGCCGCCCGGCTCGCTCGGACCGTCGTCTCTCACTCCGCCCAGGCGCAGCCCGTGGACCTCTACCCGGACGTCGTGGGGGACCCTGAGGCTGACGCCGCCGATCAGGCTCAGCTTGGTGATGCGCAGCTCGGCGCCGTCCGGGATGTCGATGTCCGTCAGATCGATGTCGGCCCCGCCGATGAGGGAGGCGGTGACGGTCCGCTCGTGGAGGTTGGCTCCCACCAGGCGGTGACCACCGATCAGGCTCACCTTTACGTCGGTCTTCTGCGGATCCTCTCCGCTGCTCTTCGTCATGGGAAGTACCGTAGGCGCGGCGGTACATGAGCCCCTAGTGCCCGCCGTCCAGCGTTGCGCATGACAAGTGTCATACCGCTGAACCGACCGGTCTGTGCCGTGACCGTGCCGCACGGCCTCGGCTATTCCAAGGTGGTCATCGGGGTGGCCGGGAGGTGGCCCTGTCAGCGACAAGTGGGTCATCGACGCCACGAGCCCCGTCGCGTCCGCCGACAGCGGGCGAGGTTGACGGCGACGGGCCGATCGAGGCGGCCGGCGAGGCCTTCGGCGAGCGCGGTCTGCCATGGGCGATGAGGGTGCCTGGTCGGCACTGGACCGGTGGGAGGCAGGTGGGCCGCGGCGAGCAGGGGCACGGGAGGCCGTGAAGTTCAACCCACCCTCTCGTTCCTGGCGCGAGCACAGCGGGCCCTGACGTTCTGTGGTGCCGGCGTTGCCTGACCGGCAGTGACGTCGAAGGCCGCGCCCCGGCCGGGTGCGCAATGTCGAGCCCACAGGTGCCTGGGTGTCAGTGCTGCCTGGACCGGTGCAACCGCGCCGCCCGGCTGGCTGAGATCTCTGACGGCAAGATCACGGACGACCACATCGGCGCCACGCCGACCTGCTGCCCGAGTTTCCCTACCTCAGCCACTCCGCACCCGGGTCTCCTGATGCCCAGGACTCGGCCGGGGCCTCTGCCAGCCGCCCGGGGAATCGGAACGCCGCTCCGGATTGGGGCGAGCGTGATTGCTTCCACCGAAGAGCGGTGGTGCATCCGGCAGCGCGGTAATGCCGAATCTCAGGTAAGGGTTCGGGACCATGTGCCCGTTCGAGCGCCTGCCGACACGAGGGATACGGGAGGCGGAGCGCTCCTGGGCCCCTTCCGCGGCGGCGCTGGGGCCCGGTCCGAAGTCCGCCCGCTCGGCTGACGGTCACCGCCGCGTGTCGGACCAGCTGACCGGCTTGTGCAGCCAGAGGTGAGGTTACGGCTGCTCGTCCAACGACGCCCCGACCTTCCATGGACCTGGGAGTGGCTCTGCGGTTCAGATACCCGTGCAGGCTGACTCAGCTGCCGCAAGCGGCATGCAACCTCAGGACTCCGCGACGGCTGTACGGGTCTGCTCATCGGCGTCGCCGGCCCCCGCCTCCACACCCGCCACTGCTCGCACCCGCTCTCGGACACCGAGCAGGACGATGACGGCGTCGCCGTTGGGCCGCTGTCGCGTCACATACCCATGGGGCCGCAAAGTGTGATGAGGGAGGCCGGGTCTGCCCCTCACTCGGTGGTGTGAACTGCCTCCGCAGCCCCTTGCCTGCGGTTCGTCGGCGAGATGGTGGGCAGTCGTGGCAGCCCTAGACTCCGCACTCATGTCGCTCTGGCTGCTCAACCATTTCAGCACGTTCACCCTCGCCGTCATCACCGTAGGCGGGAGCGTTCTCTTGGCGGTTGCCGGCAGTGTGCTGCTGCGCCGCAGATACCCGTCGGTGGCCCGAGGCGAGCACAACGACATGGTCGGTGTGACGCTGGGTATGTTCGGCGCCATCTACGGGATCATCCTGGCGTTCGTCATTGTCACCCTCTGGACGCAGCTGGAGGACACCCAGACCATCGTCGCCTCCGAGGCCACCGACGCGGCGCTCATCACCCGTGACGCCGCCGCGTTCCCGGCACCGGTCCGCGCCCGCCTCGACTCCAGCCTGAGTGGCTACGTGCACGCCGTCGTCGAGAACCAGTGGCCCCGGATGCGCGCGGGACATCCAAGCTACGGGGCCACAGAAAGCCACCTCCGAGGAGCCTTCGAGGCGCTGCAGGCCTACGATCCGAAGAGTCAGCGCGAGGAGGTCTTCTACGAGCAGGCCGTGGCCCACCTCAACGACGTCGCCTCCCAGCGCCGCGCACGGCTGACGATGGCGGGGCAGGAGCTCCCGCCCCTGCTTCAAGTCCTTGCCTTCGGCGGTGCGATCGTTCTGATCCCGCTCACCTTCCTGTACGGCATGCGCAAGCTGCGGGTCCAGCTCCTCTTCGTCGCCTCGGTGGCAGGCCTCGTCGGCTTCAGCCTGCTCCTGGTCTTCGTCCTGGACCGCCCCTTCGCCGGCGAACTCAGTGTGAGCCCGGCCCCGTACCGGGAGGGAGCCCTCGCTCAGTACTGGACCCCGTGAACCCCTCGTGACACCGCTCGTAACCCTTGCCCTGCAGTACCGACGTAGGCGGCCACCTCAAGAACGCCGAAACCGCCTCCGTGAATGCTTCTGGTGCCGCGGCGTGGATCAGATGGCCGACCGGGATGGTGATCACTTGCCCACCAGGGATGCGGTGGGCCAGCTCGGCGATGCCGTCCTGAGGCACGAAGCCGGGGGGACCGCCGGCCACCACGAGGGTCTCGGCGGTGATCTCGCTGAGACGCTCCAGCCACCCGGTGTCGGGCACGTCGATCTGCCTCCTGAGGGCCGGCACCATCTCCCAGTCGAAGGTCAGGTCGCCGTACGGCCTGGTCGGGGTGGCCGGCTCCCGTGGGCGCGGAACCGGAACGTCCTCCAAAACGAGTCGTCTTACTCGCTGCGGATGGTCCGCCGCGAGCAGGTAGGCCACGATCCCACCCATGGAGTGGCCGATCAGGTTCACTGTGCGCAGTCCCAACGTGTCCAGAAACCGGAGCACATCGGCCTGCATGAGTTCGAGCGAGTAGTCTCCTGGCCAGTCGCTCCGGCCGTGTCCGCGGAGATCGAGGGCGTACACCCGCCAACTGCGCGCGAGGACGGGCACCACCGGCTCCCAGTCGGTGGCATCCTCGCCCAGCGCGTGCAACAGGACGAGCGGCGCGGCATCCGGCGGCCCCGACACCTGATAGGCCAGCCGGATCCCTCCCAGGTGGATCGAGTGGTGATCAACCATGTCCGGAGGATATGCGGTAGGTCCTGCCGGGAGACTGGCGTTCACCAGCGGCCAATCCGCCAGGGAATCAACGTCGGTGTACGGTCCGGCCGATGGATCCCGACACGCTCATCGGCGACGTAGTGCGGGCTATGTCCTGACGTCCTGACAGCTGTGCCGACCACCTCGCTGCCCGCGCCGTTCTGCTCCGGACACGACCCCGGTCGAGACGTCCCCTTCGCCCACGACGGCATGGGGGATCCGACCCACCACCTGGGCCCCGGCAGGGACTTGACCTGTGGGCCTCGCCGGTTTGAGACCTTCGAGCCTTCCTGGTTCGCGAACACCGAGGACACCGAGCCCTGTTCCGTCGTCTCCCTGCGCCTGACCGACGGAAGCGTTCGCACGTGGGGCAGCGGTCGGGAGCTTCGGGCTTCATCGCGCCCGAAAAAGTCTGCGACGCCGTGCAACCTGGCCTCGAGCCCGTGCGTATAGGAGGCGATACCGCACATCACATGGGGGACCTCATGCACTTGGACCGTTCGGCCGGTCGGACCGCCGGCCATCTCGGCGCCGCTGCCGCCGCCTGTATCGCCCTGCTCTCGGCCGTCGGCTGCTCGACGGACGCGGGTACCGGCATACGGACGTCCGCCAACGCACCCGATGCCCAGGCCTCCGCCACGACGGCCGCGAAGGCCAAGGGCGGGAACAACGACGGCACGGGCAAGGCGTCCGACGCGCGCCCCGCTCCGTCCATGCCGGAGCCCGCCGTGCTCGCGCAGGCGCAGGTGAACATGTCCGACGGGCAGACGGTCGGTGTGGGCATGCCGATATCCGTCACCTTCTCCCGGCCGGTCCTCGCCGCCGAGCGCAAGGCCGTGGAGAGCTGGCTGCGCGTACAGACCTCCTCCGGCACGACCGGCGCGTGGAGCTGGGTGAAGGACCAGAGCCGCCTGGACGGACAGCGTGTCGACTTCCGGCCCATGACCACCTACTGGCAGCCCGGCACCAAGGTCACTCTGCGCCTCGGCTCGCACGGCGTCCGCCACTTCACCATCGGCCGGTCGCTGGTCGCCACGGTCGACGCGAGGACGCACCAGATGACCGTGCGCACCGGCGGGACGACCCATCGGATCCCGGTCACCACCGGGCAGCCGGGGCTGGACACCTGGAACGGGACGATGGTCGTCATGGACAAACAGCCCAAGGTGCGCATGGACTCCCGCACCGTGGGCCTCGGCAACGAGTACCGCGGCGACTACTACTGGGCCGTGCACCTGACGACATCGGGGACGTACGTGCACCAGAACCCGCGGGCGGACACCGAGGCCGGACGCCGTAACGTCACCCACGGCTGCGTCGGACTCGCCACCGATGGCACCGCCAAGCGCTTCTACCATGAGATACGGGTCGGCGACGTCGTCACGGTCACCGGGTCGAACAAGGACAGGGTCGCCGTCGGCAACGGCTACGGCGACTGGAACCTGACCTGGAAGCAGTGGCTCGCGCACAGCGCCGCCGGGGAGACAACGACCGCATGACCCCCACCGCACCGGCCGCACAGCACGCGCCCCGCGCCGTGAGAGAGAGCACGACAAGGTGAACGAGGACGAGTTCGACCTCTTCTACACGGCTGCCTACCCGCGTCTGGTCGGCCAACTGTACGCGCTGACGGGGGACTACGCCGAAGCCCAGGACGTGGTGCAGGAGGCGTTCGTACGTGCCTGGGACCGGCGTTCGTCCGTCCTGACCGGCGACCAGGCTCCCGAGGCGTGGATCCGCACGGTGGCACACCGTCTGGCGATGAGCCGCTGGCGGCGGGCGCGCCACTGGTGGGAGCTGATCCGAGGCGAGCCCGCGCCGCGGCCGGTGCCCGAACCCAGCCCCGACCACGTGGCGTTGGTCGCCGCTCTGCGGCGCCTGCCCGAATCCCAGCGGACCGCGATCGTGCTGCACCACCTGTGCGATCTGAGCGTGGAGCAGATAGCCGCCGAAACGGGCGCGGCCGTCGGCACCATCAAGGCACGCCTGTCACGCGGCCGTTCGGCACTCGCCGCGCACCTGGTGAGCGAGGAACCCCACCCGACGGAGGAAGCCTGTGTCTGATCAGCCGCCACCGCATCCCCTGACCGAGGCGGAGCTGTCCGCCCGGCTTCGAGGCCTGGCCGCGCGCGGCGCGGCACCCGCTCCGGCCACCGGGGCACAGGTGAGGAGCCGAGCGGCACGCCGTCGCCGCGGCCGACGCGTTGTCGTCTCCACCACCGCGCTCGCGGCAGCGGCCCTCACCGCCGTCACCTCCGGCGCCCTCGGCGCCCCCACCAAGCCGGACGTACCCCCCGCGACGTCCGTGTCCCACACCCCTCAACCCGTCCCGTCCCCGGCGCGCGCCCAGCAGGTGACGATCGATCTGGACGCCCACACACTGACCATGGAGGGCAGGACCTTCCCCATCAGCGCTCCGCAGGAAAACTGCCCGATCGGCGAGACGACGGTCACGGTCACCGCCAAGTACCCCACCCTCACCCTGCGCCCCGACAAGATCACCAAGTATGCGCGGATCAGGCAGTGGGCGGTCACCTTCACGGATCGCAGTCACCACCAGCGGCTGCTGATGTGGGCGCTGGACCCCGCCGCCGGTCTCAACAGCATCGGCAACAACGCAGGCGCCGGTTCCATCGCCCTCGCACCCGAGGCCGGGAAGTGGGTGTACGACGCCATGAAGCCCGGCGCACATGTAGAGATCAAGGGCCGGCAGGTGAAAGACGCGGACCCGGACACCACGTGCACCGACCGCCAACCGATCAACGGCAACCGCTGACGCCGAACCGCCGACGCGTCGCCCGGGAAGAAGGAACGGGCCGCGCGCAACGTGTCCGCCCCGAGGAGGCGGCCGCGAACCGGGCGCCGACACGACCGCATCGCGGGACGTCGCCGCCCGGTGCGGATACCGGCCCTCCGCGTCCACCTGCTGCCGCTCGCGGTCATCGTCTGCGGCGTCGCGGTTCCCTACCCAGCTGATCCCGGCGGGCACGGTACCGGACCTCAGCGCCGGGCCAGCGCCAGCACACTCAGACCGAACATCAAGACGCCCAGGGGGAGATGGACCGACGGGACGTGCGCGATGCCGAGTACGACCTGGACCGAGGCGAGCACGAGGAAACCGGACGCGTGCCAGACAGGCCGGAGCGAGCCGCCACCCGGCCTCCACGCCAGCACCGCCGCGAGCACGTACAGCATCGACGCCCCGTACATCACACGGGCTCCGACGCTGTGCAGCGTCTCTCCGTAGGACGCGGTCATCAACAGCCCGGCGGAGACCGCCTGAAGGAATATGGTCAGGGTCTGCAGGGCGATCGCGATCTGCAGGAACGAGGTGCTGCGCCGTGCGTTCGCCGTCGTCGTCACCTGAGTGGCCATGTCACTCCCCTTTTTCCGCCGTCCGGCAGTAGATCGATAAGGTCTCACCAGCCCGACGACGCGGGCCTGCGAAAGGTAAGGCGAGGGGGGCGGCACCATGGGTACGGTCAGGACCAGCACGGACGAGGTGGCTGGTGAGCGACGCCAACTGATCAATGTCGCTTACCGGTTGCTCGGTTCGGTGACCGAGGCCGAGGACGCCGTACAGGACGCCTACGCACGCTGGTACGGGCTGGCACGAAGCCGGCAGGAGGAGATCCTTTCCCCCGGCGCCTGGTTGACGACGGTGACCAGTCGCATCTGCCTGGACCTGCTGGGCTCGGCGCGGTCCCGCCGTGAACGCTATGTCGGCGCGTGGCTGCCCGAGCCGCTGCCAGACCGCACCGAGTGGGACCACGCGGGCGGCGCCGTCCCTGCCGGCCGTGCGGACCCCGCCGACCTGATCGTCCGGGACGAGTCGGTGACCATGGCCTTCCTCGTCGTCCTGGAGTCGATGACGCCGGCCGAGCGGGTGGCCTTCGTCCTGCACGACGTCTTCCGGTACCCGTTCGCCGAGATCGCCGACGTTCTCGGCCGGACCCCTGCGGCCTGCAAGCAACTGGCGGCCTCCGCCCGGCGGCGGGTGAGCGCCGCGCGCGCTCCGGTGCCGGCGACCGGCCAGGCCGACGTGGTGAGGCACGTCAAAGAGGCATGGGAGAGCAAGGACATCGCGGCCCTCGTCGGCCTTCTCAACCCGGCCGCCGTGATGACCGCCGACGGCGGCGGCATGGCCAGCACCGTCCTGCGCCCGGTCGAGGGCGGCGGGCGCATCGCCCAGTACATGGTCGCCATCGCCGACAAGGCTCCGGGCCTCGAACTCCTGGAACGGTCGGTCAACGGTGTGCCGGGCCTGGTGGCCCAGCGCGACGGCGTGGTCATGACGGTGGCCTCGTTCGACATCTCCGACGGACGCGTCACCCGCATCTGGGTGATCCGCAACCCGGAGAAGCTGCGCCCGTGGGCGCGGCAGGGCTAGGACCCCTCTTTCGGATCTTGCCGGGGTCGCGGGGCCCGCTCGGGTCGGACATTGAGGCGCCGTCGCTACGATCCGACCTGATCCGAAAGCCCCTGGCCGGCCCTCGCCCGGCAGAGTGTGCAGTCGCAGGAGGTGCCGGCGCGCTCATGCCGTCCGAGGCCGCAGGCGTCGGCCTCCCGGCGTTGCGACGGGGGTCATCGGCCTGACCCGATCGCCCGTGGCGACCGCCGTCGAGCTGGGAACAGGCGGACCTCGGAGTCACCGGCAGTGCGCCGTGACGCACGGTCGGCGAAGTGATCTCGGCCGGCCCGCCCGCCGATGCGGGCGCTGTACGTTCAGGCCAGGGCGACTCGCCGACGGTCCGACGGTGGCGTGTCCCTCTGGCTGACCCGATGGCCATGAGGCCTGTGGGGCAGGTGCCGAGCGCGTCAGCCGTCAGCCGTCGGCCTCGGCCTCGTCCTCCGGCCCGGGCGCGTCACCGATGGCGACGCGCAGGTCGTGCATACCTTGCAGGATGTCGATAAGGGCTTCTTCCGCCCCGCTCAGAGCGCGTCGGGTTCCCTCCGAGTCACCACGTTCGGCGTGCAGCTGGGCACTGAGCGCGTACACCGCTGTCATGACGGCGGCGAAGGCGGCCTCCCGGCCGGGTGGTAGTTCCTCCGCCTCGGGTTCGGAGACCTGCAGCGCGGTGCGCTGCAACCGGTTCGTCAGGACGTTGACCGCGAGGCCGGGATCAGCTCCTATCTGTTCCCCCCAGCCGAGCAGCGTCTCGAGGACGTCCTCAACCTCCTCTTCCTCGGTCAGGCGTGTCGCGGCGGTGATCTCGAGCTCTGTTTTCGCCAGCAGGCTGCCCAGCAGGTGCAGGCGGTCTTCTTCCTGCGGCCCCTTGGGGCGCTTCTCCGGCTCTGCCTCTGGCTCCGCCGCCAGGGCGGTCAGCGCCGCGTAGATCTGGTCAGCGCTGACCGGGTGCTCGCTGATGATGCTCACGCCTTCAGCATCACCCAGCAAAGGTGTACCCGCCCGCCGGGAGGCATTCGAATGTCAGAGCGAATCTCCACCGTCCACGCCAAGGGACTCTGCAACGAGGTGGCGGTCCGGGCTCCCGCTGCGATGTCGGCTGCGCCTTCCTGTGAACGGAACACGACGCCGGGCCGACCCGAGGGCAGCATCCCTGGGAAGGCATCCAAGATCCGCTGCGCCGTTACGGCAATCAGCCTGCATGGTAGCGGGTGGCAATCGGGGCGGTGATACCGCTGGGGTCCGTCCCCCAATCGCTCTTCAGGCGTGCCGGAGCATGCCAAGGTGCCGAAGCCGCCGTCCGCCAATGCGACTTTCAGGAGGTCGTACAGGCGGGTGATGCCGTGCATGGGGTCGTGGACGCCGGCGCCCTCAAGACTGCTGTCGCGCTGCCAGTCCCGCACAAGGTTGTGCCCAAGTAAGCCAGGGCCGATGAACGGGGCCGCTTGGCCATGAGGCCAGGGCGAGGTGGTGCGAATGGGCGACGGCCCGGACGGCGTGATGGAGACCGTCGCCGTGCCGGCAGCAGTCGCGAGGATCTTGTCGTGCTTGCACCGTGGCTACGTGAACGCGCCGATCCGCAGGTTCTCGTCGTGCGTGACTTTGAGTCGCTACTGAGGCACCACCGTTTCGGAGCCCGGACTATGCCGGGCAAACTCGGCTGGTGGTGACAACACCAGGCTCAGCACACACTCCTGAGTCCTGCAGTACGCCTGCCAGGATCGCGGACATGAACCGACGCACAACCTTGATCACCGGTGCGACCCAAGGGCTGGGTCGTGGAATCGCATTCGGCCTTGCCGCCCGCGGCGACACCGTCCTGCTCCATGGCCGCGATCGCACCCGCCTCCAAGCGGTCGCGGACGAGGTACGCGCCGCCGCCCCTGATGCCACAGTCCGCACCTACCTCGCGGATCTCGCCGACCTCGACGAGGTGCACGCGATGGCCGCCCAAGTGCGCGCGGCGGAGCCCCGGCTCGACGTCCTGGTCAACAACGCGGTTGCCGGTGGCGGTTCCGAGCCCCTGCGGAGGGAGCTGAGCAGACAGGGGTACGAACTGCGGTTCGCTGTGAATCACCTCGCCCCATACGCCCTCGCCCGTGATCTGCTGCCGCTGTTCGCCGCATCCGCGCCCGCCCGTGTAGTGAATGTGGCCTCGATCGGGCAGGACGCCATTGACTTCGACGACGTCATGCTGGAAGGCGACTACGAGGGACTACGTGCCTACTGCAGGAGCAAGCTTGCGATGATCATGGCGACCTTCGAGCTGGCAGCCGAGCTCGACGGCGCCGGTGTCACCGTGAATGCCCTCCACCCAGCTCACCTGATGGACACCGAGGGCGTACGGGCATACGGCCTCACCCCGGTGACAAGCATCGACGAGGGTGTACGGCCGACCGTGCGGCTGATCACCGATCCGGCTCTGCGATCCACCACCGGCCGCTACTTCGATCAGTTCACGGACACTCGCGCGCACGAGCAGGCTTACGACGACGAGGCCCGTCGGCGCCTCATGGAGCTGACCCACGTCCTGATCGGATACGGCGCCCCTCGGCGGGGGGAAGCTCGAGGATGAGAGCGAGCCTTGGAGGAGGGCCCGTAGTCCGTCGTAGCTCGTCGGCGGTCCGGCGAGCAGGGAGGCGTCCTCGGCAGACGGAGCTTCGACGGCCATGAGCTCACTCCAGCAGTGTTTCGACTCCCCGCGGGTGTCACGGATCTGCCCGCGGCGCCTCGTCGAGCGGGCCTCGTCGTAGCGCTGCCGAACCTCATTTTCCAAGCGAGGAGGCTGTCGCTGCCCGGTGGTGTCGGCACGGCCTCGTCGAGCAGCTCGGTCGGGGCTCGAGACTTGACCGAACCGGCGATGTTGAGCGCCATGGCAGATGTGCCTGGTCCCGAAGAAAGGGCCATAGCCATACCGACGGGAGAGATCGTGGCCCGCACTCTTGCTGTTCCCCGCGTTGACGGTATGCGTGTTGGGCGCCAGAGCGCGGTTGTTGAGGAGGTCGGCGTGCGGGCGGCGGCGGTCTCAGCAACGCGTTCGCCTGTGCCGTGCCCGCAGCCGCCGATTCCGTCTTTGGTGTTGTGTCGGGACTACGAAGCCTCAGGACCCGAGGGTGTTTTCAGGTCGTCAGAGCATAAGCAGGAGCCGCGTGTTCGGTATCAGCTTCCGGTTCACGCTGGTGCTCTGGACGAAGATCGTAAAGTCGTCGTTGTGGTTCGGCTTGACGCGAACTTCCGCGTCTGGCAGGCCGAGCAGGGCACGGGCCTCGGGCCCCGTGTACACCCGGTCCGTCTTCTTCTCCAGCACGGCAATCTGCTTCTGCGCCTGGATCTTCTCCGACTTACTCAGCTGGTAGAACGCTCCACCGGTGCGGTAGGTGTGTCCGGATTCGATGACCCAGTCCCGGATCGCCGCGTCACGAGTCACCGGGATCAGCTGATACTCCGACGGATTCACCGGGGTGAGGCCGGCCGCCTTGATGGTGTCTTTGTTGACCGCCTCCGCACTGGTGGAGAACACCGCGCGCGACCCTCGGATGCCCTGGGTGCGACCCACCATGAATTTCTCGGTGGCCTCCTGGATGACCTGTCCGGCCTCCTCCAGGCCCTGTGTGCTCGTGGCGTCCCAAATGGCGATGTTGTCCTTGGGGAAACCGCACTGCATGGACTCGCGCTTGCCCATCTGGTCCGGCACGAGGACAGCCAGGGTCCAGTTGTCCTCCTGGGTCTTCATCATCTCCGCCACTGCCTCAACCAGTTCACGCGGGTCCTTGGTAGGGGCATCCGGGCAGCGGTGACTTGCGTTCTCCTGCCCGTCGGTGAGTATGAACGTCAGGAAGCTGTGGTCGCCGTACAGTTGAGCCGTCTGCGCCAGCTCCCGCTGAGACTTCAATGCGGCCGCCAGCAGAGCCGTCATTCCACCGACCCGATACAGCTGCTTCAGCGACGGCATCCGCAGCACGTCCTTGTCGTAGATGACGCACTCCACCTTGTCTGCGAAGACGTACACCGTGACACGGGTTTCCTGGTCCAGTTCCCTGGACCGGCGGGCAAGATACGCAATCTGCTGGTCGGCGACGTCGACGACCTTGCGGCTCAGGTGTGACATGGACGAACTGGCATCCAGTACAAGAGCAACGTGATTGATGTAGTTCTGGTTTCCGGCCATGACAGCTCCCCCTCTTTCCGACTTGATGCTCCTACTGTCTCACCCACCACTGACAATGGATCTTGGCTGCCAGGCCGCATGAGGAGCTCACCCGACCATGGGCGCGGCCGGGCGACCCCGGGCGCTCTCGCGGTCCTGGGCCTGTCTGTGCACCGGTCTGTCCGGCAGGTGCATCGGCCTGCCGGACGCGCCGGTGTACGGCTGAGCCGCGAGCACCCGCCTGACCCGGCCGCGCTCCGGGCGTCCGGCGAGTGGTGTGGTTCGAGCGGGCCGCACCGGCCGCTGCATCTCGTCGGGGCACAGTCACCGAGAGCGTGGGTGAGTGCGGCGGTGGAGCGGTTCCGTGCCGTGGAGGAGCACTGGGCACTGTCCTGGCGAACAGAGCACAGACTGCGCGAGGGAGTAAGGGGGAAGCGCAATGAGCGCCCGTATGCCCTGCAACTCGCGGAAGTAACTCCACTCTTGCCAGCTTGTGGGGGCTGAGTAAGGGCATTCGGTGGCCAGGAGGTTGATAACAATGGTTCCCCTGCTTCTGGTTCTTCTTCTGGCTCTGGTCCTCTTCGGTGCGGGCTTCGCGTTGAAGGCGCTGTGGTGGATCGCTGTGATCGTCCTGGCGCTGTGGCTGCTGGGCTTCGTGGTCCGGCCCGCTGGTAGCGGTGGCCGCAGGGGTCGCTGGTACCGCTGGTAGGCACCAGGCGCCTTACGAGGGATGTGACGAGGGGCCCGGCCGGAAACGGCCGGGCCCCACGTGCGCGGGAAAAGACACTGAGCCTTTTCCACTCTCAGTCCGAGCCGGCCGGATGCAGGGAGAGGACAGCTTGGACGAGGGCGGTGATGCGCGTGGTCGAGCAGCGGAGTTTGCGCAAGAGTCGCCAGGCCTTGAGGGTGGCGATGGCCTGCTCACCTTCAGCCGTGGGCCGGCTGAATGAGACAAGTCACGATGGCGACGACCGCCAAGATCCCGGCGATCACACGGAACCCCGTCGGACCGGGCCATGTGCGCCGCCTGGCCGCCGGCTGCAAATCCCACATGAGCCGCGCCACACCCCCGTAGTCGCACGCCACCAGGAGCAGCGCACCCACCGGTAGCACCCAGATCCACTCGATGTGCAACTTTTCTCCCTTCGCGCATCCAACGGCCGTTGGCCCGGAAGCCTCAAGGCGTCCACTCAACACCTCGAGCCGAGGTTGGAAAAGGCTCACTCTCCTCACAAGGAGGGGAAAGATCGGGCGTATCGGGCACATCGCAGGGTACGCGCACAGAGTGCCGGCCCCGCAGGCTCAGCAGTGGAACCTGCACCTCCAATGCCTGCGGGACCGGTGCATCGGCTCCCGCGCCCTGGGAGCCGGCCTCACCGCGGGGAACACGAGCGCACACAGACCGCACTCACCTGCGCTTCCCGCTGTCCTCACGCGGCCGACACCCGAGCGTTCCCGACGCAGCGGCCGATTGAGCCTTTCGACGGCTTCGCCGACATCCTGAGCCTGAACCAGGCCGGCAACTGCGGTCCGACACATGGTCTTCCAGTATCCGTGCGTCAGGGTGGTGGAGCAGTCCGGGCCGATGGTTGCTTGGGCACCGTGTACGGGCAGGACGCCTTCACGGTTGAGACGGTTGCGAATGCGCAGCTCCGACCCGAGTCGCCGGGGACCGCCCTCGTGTGCGACCGGGACGTCGAGGGGCCCGGTGGCCGTGGCGCGGCCCATGAGCCGTCGAGGTGCAACAGCCATCCGTGCGGGTGTCGCCGTCCTGCGCCTTCCGGTGGATGACTCCGTCAGAACTGGTCAGTTTTCGAGAAGCGCCGGTCACCCGGCCGCCCCTACCGTCGTAGGCATGAACTCCATCGACGCCGTCATCCTGGAGGTGGCCGACCTCACGGTCGCCACCCGCTTCTACTCCACTCTCCTCGGGCCGGACTCGCCGCACCTGCGCCTTCGCGCGTCGGGGGACGCCACGGCCGGCTTCCGCGGCTTCACGCTGTCGCTGGTGGTGTCCCAGCCAGGCAACGTCGACGCCCTCATCGCTGCTGCCCTCGATGCCGGTGCCACCCCCCTCAAGGCCGCCGCGAAGTCGCTGTGGGGCTACGGCGGGGTCGTCCAGGCCCCGGACGGTGCGATTGTGAAGATCGCGACGTCCGCGAAGAAGGACATCGGCCCGGTCACCCAGGACTTCGAGGAGTTCGTGCTGCTGCTGGGTGTCGAGGACGTGAAGGCCAGCAAGCAGTTCTACAGCGACCGGGGCCTGAGTGTGGGCAAGAGCTTCGGCGGCAAGTACGTCGAGTTCGCGACGGACCCGAGCCATGTCAAGCTCGCCCTGTACAAGCGCCGCGCTCTTGCCAAGGACGCGGGCGTCTCCGCCGAGGGCACCGGCTCGCACCGGCTCGCGCTCTCAGGCGCTGCCGGCCCCTGCAGAGATCTGGACGATTTCGTCTGGGAAGCCGGCGCCAGTACCCCGCTGACCGCTACGGCCTGAGCGGAACAACCACTTCCTGGCTGCGGGACAGCGTCCGGATCAGCACTGCCGACGTCCAACAGCTGAACAGGTCCTGGGACCTTCGGCGTCGAGCCGAGGCCGAGGCGGTCACGCCCGTCGACGTGCGGGACTCCATCCCGAACACCCTTCCCCTCACCCCGGGCTTTCCTCGGCCAGAGACATGACGAAGATCTTCAGCAGTACCCCACCGCGGTTCGCCTCGGCTTCGGGCAACTGATCAACAGCGCGTAATCTCCTCGCCTGGCACAAGGTCTTCACCTTACGGTCGGGGGAGATCGCATGCAGCGCAGATCTACACCGCTCGCCACGACTCTGGGCGCGGCGGCCCTGCTGTCCGCAGCCGCGGCATGGGGCACGGCTTGGTATCGATCCGGCGGGGACGCCCCGCGTCTGGACCTCTTGGTGCCGCTGGCCATGGCGGGGCTGTTCGTCGTGGGCTGGCTGCCGGCCTCTCGGTCAGCGCTCCCCGTGGAGCCGCTAGCGGCCACCGATCCTCCCCGAGAGGGGGTTCCGGGCAGGCTGGGGGCGGTGCCGCGACTGGGGATACGTCGTCGCGGCCTACCTGACCGTCTGGGTACCGTTCGTGGCCGCCTGCACCGCCAACGGCAGCCATATGGCGATCCTGGGAGACCTGTACGTCTTGCTCATCTGGGCCTTTGGCGCGGTACTGTCCCTGTACGCCTTCGTCCTGCTCAGGAACCAGCTCGGTCCAGGACAGCGCATCCTCAGGCGCGACGCGGCCGCGGGCAGCGTGCACGCGATTCGGGTTCGGTTCCGTGGCTCGGCACGGGAAAGCGGCGCCTACTGCATCGAACCGGAGCCCGAGAATGACGCCGACATGCAACGCACCATCCGGCTACAGGCCATGCCCGGCGCCAACTTCCGCACAGCCGTCGGCGACAAACACCTCGCTCAGGCTGCTGCCCGGCTCGTGGGTCACAGCGGCTGGCTGTGTTGGCCCACCCGTTGGCGGGGCAGTGCGGGCACCGACAGGCAGCGCAGGGCCGCGGCCGCCTTCGTCTCCGACTCCGGTCAAGTCGTTTGGGGTGTGACGCCGGACACGGACCACGGGAAGTATCTGCGTGCCGGTGCCGCATCCGTGCGGGAGACCGACACCACGCTCTCCGTCGGGCCGCTTCCTCGGCCTTCCCGGTACTCCCCGAGAATGCACACTCCCCGCCCTTGGCGTTGCGGCGGTCGGCGCTCTCCTCGCCATCCCGTACCTACTGGGTGTCGTACCGCACTGGGCCGGTCTGCTGCTTGGCCTGATATCGGGGATCGTGGGACTTTGCGCAGGAACGGCGATGAGCGTAGGCAACGTGAATCAGTGGCTGTGGTGCGTACGCAGTAGATGACGTTTGTCGCCGCGGTAAGGCCACGGGAGTGTCGAAGGCTGGGGCCGCGCCGGGTCGGGGTCGACCGCGCCGAGCCTGGCCTTCACCAGGCGGCCGTCTTCGTAGCAGGATCTTTTGAGGACCGACCTCAGGTGTTACGACGCCAAAGTCGCCTGCATGGCTTTCTTCAGCTTGCCGCTGAGCTGCCAGACTACGGCGGCTGACAGGGCGGCAGCGCAGATGTACAGGAGATTGCTCTCCATGACCTGCTGCAATGCCTGGCTGGTCTGGCTGACAGTGTGTGCCTGCTTCAGCGCGGACAGGGCGTCGGTGCCTGCGGCGCCCGCGGCGAGGACGGAGAACCACCAGAAGGTAAGCAGTGGGTGACCGCGCTCACGCCGTGTCGCCGGCCGGGCGGCGGCCCACAGGTCGTTGACGAACATCTTCAGCACGAACACATCGGCAATGGGAACCACCCAGCCGAAGAACAACCAGGCACGGCTGCGTCGCTGTCCCTCAGGCCAGAGGAGCTCCGCGAGGTCGCGCATGCGGGACATCCAGATGCTGAAGACCAGCACCGTCACGAGGGTGGCGCCGTTCCACCAGCCCCTCAGATTTCCGAACCATATGTCGGCGTTGATCAGCGGCAGCGCCTCGCTGCCGTCCGGCTGAGCCGGCAGTGGCGGTGCGTGCAGCACTTGGTACTTGTGCCACGCCGCTATCGCGGCCGCCGCAGTCAGCACTGCGTAGGCGGCGAGTATGCCGCACGTCCATCGGGTCAGCCCGCTCCGTGTCCCTGCAGCCCTGCCCACCCCACACCTCCTGGAGCCGCCTTTTGGAACTTCCTGCAGGTCGGCGGGGGATCTTAACCTCACGGGGCTGCGGAAGTCACGGGCCGGCATACCGAGCCGTGCCGACCGAGGCGCCGCGCGCCCAGCCCTGCCTCTCCGTGCCGATCACACCTCGTTGAAATCCTGGCCTCAGCACCGGCCCTCCCGTCCAGGACCGCCGCTCAAGCACTGTCGCGCCGGAGCTGCCCTTGGGAGGGCTGGTGGGCCGACCGGAGGCATGCGGCTCGCGAGAGTGCGGATGCCGTGGCTGGGTTGGGCCGCGGGAACACTGCTTCGGCGGGCGGTGAGGGAACGGCGCCGTGATACGGGCGGCGTTGGGTGATCCAGTGCAAGCACCGCCGTAACGGTGCCAGCGGCTCGGCCGTGGGCACCCCGGATCTGCAGGTCCTCAACGGCACCGCCCGCCAGGTGTACACGCGGACGTCGCAGTGATCGTCACGGTCACTCGGGTGGCGGTGCCGGCCGTGGTCTTCGCGCAGGAGCAGCGGCTGCATGTGGTGGAGGGGCAGACACTCGGGCTGTGGGCGGCCGACTCCTGTCCGCTGTGGGCCGTGCCGCCCCTGCCCAAGCCCTCCCAAGGTGAACAACCCTTGGCTGAGCCACCGTCAGCGCATGTCGTAACGACTGCGCAGAGCGGTGGTCGCGAGGAATCCTGTCGCGGCGGCAGTGATAAGGGCACACAGGGAGAGGAAGAACGTGTTGCGGTGCATCGGCCGGCCTTTCTCACGTGGGTCTTGGCTGCCGTGGACAACGGTGACGGTCCGACTTTCGGTTCGTTCGCGCCGCACGGACAACCCGCATGGACGCGTCCAACCGGCACCTCGGCCCCACAGACAGGGCGTCAGTTGCAGCAGCGCGCCCCTTCAGCGGGCGCCGGACTCAATGGAGGGTCTGGTTGCCTCTGTCGCTCGTGGCGGGGAGGTGTCGGTCTGCTGCAGTTCGGCCAGGAGCTGGTTCCGTCCGGCCAGGAGCTCAGTGAGGATGCGGCGAGCCGCACGCAGGAGTTCGGCTACATCGCCACCGGCGAGCGCGTACGTGACGGTGGAGCCCTCCCGTGTGGACACGACGATGCCCGCACGACGCAGGACGGCCAGCTGTTGCGAGAGGCTGGAGGGCTCGATTTCGATGTCGGCGAGCAAGTCCCGTACAGGCACTGGGCCGTGCTGCAGCAGCTCCAGGACCCTGATGCGCGTCGGATGCCCAAGCATGCGGAAGAACTCTGCTTTGGCTTGATAAAGAGGAACCTGCATAGCGTTCTTCCTGCCTGTCTAGTGGCCTCTCATGGCGCGGCCGTGCTCCGGGGACGCAGCCGCGCCATGAGTCCTGCCTGTTCATTTTTCTCGGTCCGGGCGGCTCCCGTTCATCAATTGTCGTCCTCTCCATATGATGGCTTG
This sequence comes from Streptomyces sp. NPDC044061, assembly GCF_056434305.1. Lineage (NCBI taxonomy): Bacteria > Bacillati > Actinomycetota > Actinomycetes > Kitasatosporales > Streptomycetaceae > Streptomyces > Streptomyces sp. NPDC044061. Next base: position 89,475 of record NZ_JBWKFL010000031.1, read on the forward strand.
AAGAAGTCTTCAATTTGTGAGCGTGCGTCAGCCCGGCCTCCAGGAGGGGGCCTAGACCTCGAGTTGTTCTTCGATCCGCTTGAGCTGATGGCGTGCCATGGCCAGGTTCGAGCGGGCCTTGTCGATCACGAGGTAGAGGAACAGGCCGTTTCCGTCCCGGCCGGTCACCAGTCGGATGAGGTGGTATTGCCCATCCAGCGTGATCAGGATGTCCTCGATCTGGCTCTTGAGCCCGAGAAGCTCCATGGTGCGCACCTTGGCGCGGATCACGTCCGTGTTCCCGGCCGCGGCGACCGTCAGGTCCAGGTCCTTGCCCCCGCCCAGGGTGCCGAGGGCCATGCCGCTGGTGTAGTCGACGACAGCCGCCCCCAGCGCCCCCTCGACCCCGGTCACCATTTCCTTCAACGCCACTTCCACAGTCGCCATTGGCGCCCTCCCCTTGGTTTCGGCTGCGGCTGGCTCCGTTTCCGGGCCCGCCCGTGATCGCACCGTATGCGCACCGGCCCGTCGCGGGAGAAACCTGATCAAGAACGGCCCAAGATGATCGATGAGACTTCTAATGCGGTAATCCGGCGATCGGAATTGTCGGATCGTCCGGGGGTGGGGAATGGGGCTGCCGTTGGGTTCGACGCCGTGAGGGTCACAGTTCTCCGCCGGAAAATCTGTAGCGGCGGGCTGCGGAGGGGGTGGCGTCGGTGTGCCGTGCTCCCGTATTGATGCCGCTCGTCGAGGGCCGGTTGGCGGGAGCCCGGGCAGGGGCCTGGGCTGCTGTCGCACCCGGGGGATAACCCCCGGGCGGCCCTGGGGAATGCCTCGCACGCAGAGGGTGGCTGGCAGGCTTCTTCAGGTCGCGGGGCCGACGAAAGACTTTCGGGCATGACGACAACGCCCGATGTCTCCTTGACGCCCCAGTCTGCTCCTGCCTTCACAGAGGGGTCTGGTGCCGAGGGCGGCAGCGACTTCGCACGGCTCTCGCAACGCATAGCCGCGGCCGGCCTGATGCGTCGGCGTTCCGGTTACTACGCAGCGCGCATCGGCCTGGTGGGCGCACTGTACGCCGCAGGTTGGGGGACCTTCTTCGTTCTGGGTGACACCTGGGGGCAACTGGCCGTGGCGGCCTTCTTGGCCTTCGTGTTCGGCCAGGTCGCCCTGCTTGCGCATGACCTGGCCCACCGGCAGGTCTTTCGGCGGCGCCGGCCCAGCGAGATCATGGGCAGGCTGTTCGGGAATCTCGGCGTCGGCATGAGCTATGGCTGGTGGATGAACAAGCACACGCGGCACCACGCCAACCCCAATCACGAGGACCTGGACCCCGATGTCGCCCCCGACATCCTGGTGTGGTCCACCGACCAGGCGCGTGCCAGCCATGGTGTGGCGCGTGTGATCGGTGGCCACCAGGCCCTGTCGTTCTTCCCGTTGCTGACCCTCGAAGGCTTCAACCTGCACGTGGCGAGCCTGCGGGCGCTGCGTTCGCCGTACATGAAGAAGCGAGCGCTGGAGGGAGCCCTGCTCCTGCTGCACATCGCGGGTCTGCTGTCCGCCCTGTTCCTGGTTCTCTCGCCGGGCAAGGCGTTGGCGTGTCTGGCGCTGAATCAGTGCCTGTTCGGTGTGTATCTCGGCTGCACCTTCGCCCCGAACCACAAGGGTATGCCCACCTTCACCGGTGACGAGCGGCCCGACTTCCTGCGACGCCAGGTCCTCACCTCCCGCAATGTGCGTGGCGGCTTGTTCACCGACGTGATGCTCGGAGGCCTCAACTACCAGATCGAACACCACCTGTTCCCCAGCATGCCCACGCCCCATCTGCGCCGGGCCCAGGCCATCGTGCGGCAGTACTGCGCCGAAATCGGGGTGCCCTACCACGAGACCGGACTGATCCGCTCCTACCGAGAGGCCCTGACCCACCTGCACCGGGTGGGAGAGCCGATCAGGCAGCAGCGCAGGGCACGGTGACACGTCGGGCCGAGTGAGTCAGAAACCTCGTTGCGGGGGACGGGTTCCTACGGGTGCGGGCAATCCCGTCCGGCCGGTTACCGCCGCTGCACCGCCCGCTAGTGGCCACCGTCCCGCTGCATTCCCGGGCATCAGGTTCCGTGCCCAGCCGCAACCGGAGGCCGGCCGGCCGCCGACCACACCGCGCCCTTCCTGCCCGTGGAGCCGGGGGAGTGGGACATCCCGCGTGTGCCGCTGCGCCATGACTGCGCCCTCACGCCGTCCCTGTCCTCACCGCCCAGTTGTGCACCACACGTCGGCGCTGCACTGTACAAGGACACCGACCGGCGTGCGCACCGGCCGCCGCCGACAGCGCTCTGGGCGCGCAGATGCTTCCACCCCCCCGCCAGGACGAGCAGCAATCCCGGACAGCATCGGCACTGGGATCCTTCGTTTGGATCACGGGGCCGACCAGAGGAAGCCGCCGGCGATGTGGAGTCCGTCCGGCTCGGTAGATCATCGCGGTCCTCTCGTAGCGGGGCGCGGTGCCTTGCCACTGCTTCAGGCGATTGGTGCACCGTTCGACCGTGCTGCGGAGCAGACACTCACTCGTCACGGTCCTGAACGATGGTGCCCCGGTGGTAGGGGATCCTTCACCCGCCACTGTCGTACCGCGTTCAGGACCACTGATCGAACGCGGCAAGTACAGCCTTGATCCCATCCTCCCAAGTGGGGAAGAAGCCCCGGATCTGGGAGAGTGATACCGCCTGCCGGCGATCGCGACCGTCCATCGCGTGGACGACGTGGTTGAACGACGTCTCTGTGGACACGTGTCCCACCCTGGTGAAGCCGCAGTCTCCCGGGTCCGGGTCGGTGCACACGAACACGAAGTTGGTATTCCGCAGCATGCCGGGCTCCGGATCGGGCGAGACGAGGAACAGATCCCTCCGATCCACCTCGTCGCGCACCCGACGATCGATCTTCGACACGTCCACTGCTGCCATTGCAAGCACCACCAGGCTCACCGGGTCCACCCCATTGGTGGCCGATCACAGTCTGGGCGGCGGGTGGGGACGGTTGCAACCGGTCGCGGCCAAGTCCGTTTTGCAGAGCGAGAGTTGACGACCGGTCGGCTCAATCCCTTCAGCCCACGGCGCGCCGATGCCATCATGGTCGCCATGTCTTCACAGGCCTTACAGCGGCTCGCAGAGCGGGACGGCATCCGTATCTACAGCGCCCAGCCGATGCCCGGGGGGTGGAACGTCCATCTCACCTACCCCGCTTCGAAGTTCGAGGAACTCGGGGCAGCCCCGGACGATCCGATCTGCATTCCCGCCTGGCCCTGCCTGGTGCGCCGCTCGCCCAGCGTAGGAGATGTGCTGGCGGAATGGTTCGCCACGGTCGCAGGGCAGGGCCCGGAAAGGCCACCGCGCGAGGTGGTGGCTGCGCTGAACGAGGACATCCGGCTCCTGCTGGGCGGCAAGTACAACGAGTACAAACGCGCCTCCGGGCACGCCTAGGCCGGTCACGAAGCGCAGCGGGACCAGGCGGGTGGGGTCGTCGTCTGGCAGGGCGGCGGCGCCACCGCGTGACCAGCACTTTCACAACACGCCCGAGGTAGTTTCGTTTGGATCGGTCGTTCGTCCGGACGTGCCATTGACGGACGTGCAATGGGTGCGGATCGAGCCGTTGCTCCCGTCCCGGACGTCGAAGCGGGGTGGCCGGTGGCGGGATTGCCTTCAGGCGATCGACGCGATCGCCTTCAACGGGCAAAGCGAACACAGTGCCCCGATGCCAGGAGCATCGCGGGCGTGCTCGCCACCGACCTCGACGACCTCGCCACAGTGCTCGACCAGCGCTTCCTGCACGCAGCAGGTACGCGGCAGCAGGTCCTGGCCGCCTGCGCCTGCGACCACGAGAGTCCCTGAGCGAGACGGGAGAGGCGAGTCGGCCCGGGGCTGGGGGATGTGCCGACGCCGGTTGTCGGCCGATGCTGTCGCGAGGCCACTGGTCGACGGTTGCCTCGCCGGCACCGGGCCTCACCGTCCATGAGTCACGAGCCCTGGGAACAATAAGCGTGCCAAGTGGCCCTACGATCGCGGCGCCCAGCCGAACGCTTGTGTCGGACGAATTGAGTGAGCCCATGAGCGATGACGTTCTGTCGATCATTCCGACCGACCCCCAGTGGCAGCCCGACCGGGCGGCGGCCGAGCGGACCGCTGCCCTCGTCACAGACCTGGCTCCCGGCCTTCCCGATGGCGCCGAGGTCGAGATCGACGTCACCTGGTACGACACCCTCGCCCCTGTCGACTGCGGCGCCAACCTGAAACGGATCGGCTGCCGGCACTGCGGTGCCTCGATCGACACCGAGTGGTACGCCGACCTGCTCGAAATCCACTGTGAGGACGGCTTCACCACCTTGGCCGTGGAAGTGCCCTGCTGTGGCGCCGCGACATCGCTGGACGTGTTGGACTACGACTGGCCGTGCGGTTTCGCCCGGTTCGAGATCGCCATCTGGAACCCCGAGCGTGCCTGGTTCGGCAACGAGGAACTGGCCACCATCGCCGGCGCGCTGGGGCACCCCGTGAAGCAGATCAGAGCGCACATCTGACTCACGCCTCAGCAGGAAACCCAAGTGCAGCCGTCCAGTCCAACGTCACAGCGGTGCGCGTTGCTCCCTTGGGTCAGAGGCCGGTGGGGTGCCGAAGCCAGGGTGGCCCGGTGTGCGACTGTATCGACGAGATGCTCCGAGAGGGCCTTCATACGCCGGACAGGCAGCGGCACACCGTCACCGGAATCTTCCACCGGTTGGTCGAGGAACATGGAGCGAACGTCACTGGTCTATGGCAGGCCGGCACGTTTGGCCATCACCCGCAGCGCCTCGCCCAGCGCGCTGCGCTGGTCCTGCGTCAGACCGGTCATGAGCTCCTCGTCCAGGTCCTGCGCCAGCATCGAGCACCGGTCCAGCAGGCCCTGACCGTCTTCGGTGAGCGTCAGTACCTGCCGTCGGCGATCCTGTGGATCGCGGACTCGCTGAACCGCGCCGAGGTTCTCCAAGTGGTCGGCCAGGGAGACCACGAGACTGGGCGCGATGCCCATCCGTGCGGCCAGTTGCTGCTGGGATGCCGCGGCGGCGAGGCTGAGAGCGGTCATGAGGCCGACGTGCTTGGGCTTGAGTCCCAGCTCTTCGACTTCTTCTGCGAACCGCTCGGTGGCCCTCGTGCCCAGAATGCCGAGCCTGAACACCATGGTTGAGGTCAGGCCCGAAGTACCGGCGGTCGCCGCCCTGTTGACATCGCTCATGCGGAGAATGGTAACTTCTCATTATCGTTCACGGCCAGAATGATTCACGGGGTGATGTAACTGTGAGTGTGTCCACTGTCCAGAGTGTCCTCGTGGCGGCCAACAGCCTCGCCACCCTCATCTCGGCAGGCTTCTGCCTCGCCGGAATGATCAGGCCCGGCCTCGCCCTGCCCGGGGGCACGGCCGTCAACGGAGGCACCCATCTCTACGCGAACGCCTACGGAGCCCGGGCGATCCCCCTTGCGGCTGTCACCCTCGCCCTGTTCGCCATGGGTGCCGACCGCTCCACCGTCGCCCCCGTGCTCGCCGTCGCCGGCCTGGCCCAGATCGGCGACGCCGCGATCGGCGTGCAGCAGCGCAACAAGGGCATGGCCGTCAGTGCCGGCGTCCTTGGCATCCTTCACCTGACGTCGGCGAGCTGGTTCCACGCGCACTGAACGCTCAGCAGAGAGCGGCGCGCCGTGTGGCCCGGGCACCCGGGCCGTCTCGCGTGTCGAGCCCCAGGCCGCAAGCCGGGTCGGGGACGCGATCTCGATACGCCGCCGGCTGCCCCTCACTCCCATCGCTGGAGACCCCTGCTACTCACTTTCGGGTGAACGCGTTCGCGGCGGTCGGGTGCGCCCCGCGCCGACGGCCCGTCACCCCGTTCCAGGTCACCGGCGAATTGGGTTCGCGAGGTGGCGGAATAGGGCCGCGTCAGGTGCCCGGCCGGTAGCCCACGGTTGTCTGGTGACCTTTCGCAGCGAACTTGAGAGATCATCACCGATGGTTGAGCGCGTAGGGCTCGGTGCCAGTGGCTCGGGCCGGACGGTCGAAGACCGGGGGCGTCCTCCTTGGGAGACGCGGTTGCGCCGGTGGACGGCCTGGTCCTTCCCTAAGGGATGACGGCCTTGATGCCGTGTCGGCGCAGGCAGCGCGATTACGACGGGAGGGGTAACGCCTTGTCGGCCAGGACACGGGCAGGCCGTTTGCGGGGACGGCCGACGCCCCGACGACGGACGCGGATGGATTCCGGCACCACAGCCCTTCGTCCACAGGAATGATCTGCACCAGCCCGCGCCCAAAGACCACGGGCACGATCTAGGTGTATTGACCTGAAGCGTTGTTCACACGGCTGATCGGTGGCTGGCCGCCGAGTGCGGTGTGGCAGCGGTGGTGGTTGTAGGTGTGGAGGAAGTCTGCCAGGGCCGTCGTTCGTTCGGTGTTGCTGGTGTAGGGGCGGACGTAGGCCCATTCGTCGAGCAGGGTGCGGTTGAAGCGTTCGACCTTGCCGTTGGTCTGCGGCCGGTAGATGCGGGTGAGCTTGCCGGTCGCGCCGAGGTCGGCAAGTGCCTGCTGCCAGGCGAAGCTCTTGCGGTAGGGCCAGGCGTTGTCGGTCAGGACCCCTTCGACGCGGTCGATGCCGCAGGTGGCGAAGAAGACGGCCGCCCGCCGCAGGAAGGCTGCGCAGGTGGCGGCCTTCTCGTCGCTGTGGATCTCGCTGCAGGCCAGGCGGGTGTGGTCGTCGACGGCGGAGTGGACGTAGTCGAAGCCCATGCCGTTGCGATTGGCCCGGCCTGTCTGGCGGCCGAGAGCTTTGTGGCCGCCGCCCTCGGGGATGCGGCCGAGTTTCTTGACGTCCACGTGGACCAGCTCGCCGGGCCTGGCCCGTTCGTAGCGTCGGATCACTTCTCCGGTGGGCCGGTCCAGGAAGGCAAGACGGTTCAGCCGGTGCCGGGTCAGGATGCGGTGCACAGTGGAGGCGGGCAGGCCCAGAATCGGGCCGATGCGGGCCGGGCCCAGCTTGCGGTCCCGCCGCAGCCGGCAGACGCGCGCCTCGGTGGCGGCCGCGGTCCGGTGCGGTGTCCTGCGCGGACGGCTGGAACGGTCGGTCAGTCCGGCTTCCCCTTCCTGCCTGAACCGGCGCACCCACTTGTGTGCCGTGGTGCGGGAAATACCCATCTCTGCCGCGACATGTGCCACGGCTCGGCCGGAGCGGACACGCTCGACAAGCAGTCGCCTGCCAAACGCGGTCAGCCGGGCATTACGGCGGGACACGAAGACCTCCGTGTGGTGCAGTCCTAGACAGCTCCACCACACCGGAGGTCTTCGCCATGATCAAGACCCCGGCCCTGTTAACAACGCTCGTGATCAATACACCTAGGTCCGGGGTGACTACCCGGACGAGTCCGCCGTGATCGATGACGGAGGAGCCCGAGCAGACCCCGATCTCGCGTCGCCGGCCACGGAGTGCACCAACAGCGGTGGGCGATGGAGCAGCTACTCCGACGTGCTGGCCAATCCGGCGCTGTTGGAATGAGCGATCACCGCCAACTCCGCTAGGCCCGCTGCGGGACGGTAGGCGCCGAGCACTGCCGTCGTCGATGCCACCGTTTGGACACAGGCCTTGCCGCCGGGCCCCAGAGCCCACTGCTTCGAGGCAGCAGGGTCCTCGGCGGAGCCGCCCGCGCGCTTCAGTAGCGGTCGTCCTGTGGGCTCAGGTGGCCAGCAGGCCGCCGTCGATGTGCAGGTCGTGGGCGTTGATACCGGTGTTGCGGAGAAGGAAGTCCGTGGCGTCGGCGATCTCGGCCATGGTGACCAGCCGTCCGATCGGCGTCTGCGCCGAGTGGGGTGGGTTGGGGACGTCGCGCCACTTGGGGCTGTCGCCGATCAGGCCCGGGTGGAGGGCGTTGACGCGGTGCGGCGCGATTTCCACCGCGAGTGTCCTGATCAGGCCCGTGATCCCGGCGTTGAAGGTGGAGACGATCGTCGAGCCGGGGTAGGGGCGCTCCTTGGCGAGTCCGCCGAAGAGTACGACGGAGGCGTGCGGGGCGAACCGGTCGCGCAGCACACGGACGGTCTCCGCGTAGCCGACGAGTTTCATGGTCACGGCGGAAACCGCATCCGTGATGCTGAACTGCGCCAGGGTGTTTGCCGCTTGGCCGACAGCGGTGATCACGAGGTGGTCCACCTCCGTCACGTCCGCCAGCGAGGCGCTGATCGTCTCGGGGTGGGCGAGGTCGAGGGCCAGCCCGCGGGTGCTGCCCCCGATCCGGGCGGCCACGACCTCGGCGCGCGCCTTGTCCCTGCTGGTGACGATGACGTCGTCGCCACGGCCTGCGAAGTGCTCGGCGATGACACTGCCCAGCCCGCCGCTTCCGCCGACGATGAGGGTGCTGGTCATGCGGTGACCGTCCTTTCCTGCTCGGTGGCCTTCAGATCCTGCTCGGTGGCCTTCAGGCTTCTCAGGGTGGCTTCGGCCTGCTCGCGCATGGCCGGGACGAGGTCCAGGGCGGCCGGTGGCAGATTCGCCGTGACCACCGCGAGTTCGGCGGGGGAGCCCACCTGCTCGAAGAAGCCGATGTTGAGGTGCGCGCCCACAGGTGGGGCCGAGGCGATGACCGCACGGGAGAACTGCGCCCAGGCGTCGTCGGACATGTGCGCCTCAAGGGCAGGGAGGAGCAGCGGCTCCTCATGTTCGAGGTGGGTGTGTACCAGGTCGCGTATGGCCACGGCCGCGGAGATCAGCGGCGCCCGGCCGGCGTCGTCGCGCACGGGAGCGGCGGCCAGCGCGTCCAGCGACGCATCCAGTGCGTCGTGCTCAGCTTCGAGCCCGGCCAGTCTGGTGGCGGCAGCGGGATCGGCGGCAGTCAACTGCGGCCACAGCACGTCGTCTTCGCTCTCGTGATGGTGCCGCAGCGCCGCAACGACGAAGTCACGCAACTCCTCCAGCGCGGCGGAGGGCGCGGCAGGCCTCTGCGCCGCTTCCGCCAGCAAGGACGTCGCCGCCCGATGCATCTTGTGCAGCAGCCGGGTCTCGACGGCCGCCGCTGATTCCGGCCCCTGAACGCTCACCACAGTCTCCCCAACGCTCACGATGGGCTCCCTCCCCGCTCGTTAATATCCACATGGATACTAACGTAGCAGTGGCGACAGGCGACGTGTCGCAGCGCCGTAGAGTGATCACATGAAGGAGGCGCCGTGAACGACGCAGAGCCAGCGAGCGAGTCGGCCGACGAGCCGCCACGCAGGCGCCGTCGGGATCCCGAGGGGCACCGGGCGGCCATCATCGAGGCGGCCCGCCACACCTTCGCCGAGCGCGGCTACGCCCGTACGACGCTCCGGGAGATCGCGCGCCGGGCCGGAGTCACACACGGCCTGATCACACGTCACTTCGCCTCCAAGGAACGGCTCTTCCTCGCGGCGGTGCCGGGCAATCGTGACCTGGAGCAAGTCGCGGCAGGTGACCCCGAGACGCTGCCGGACCGGATCGCCGACGCCTTCGTACGGCGCCTGGAGACCGGCGCCGTCAACGACCCGCTGATCGCCCTTCTGCGCAGTGCCGCGTCCGACGAACGCTCCGCCGCCCATCTCCTTGTGGCGATGCAGGAGCACAGTGCCATCGTCTACCGCTCCGTCCTGTCACCCGGTGAATCCGAGCTGCCGGACGACGACTTGGACACGCGCGTGGCGTTGGTGGGGGCGCAGATGATCGGAGTGGCCTTCAGTCGCTATATCGCGCGCACCGAACCGCTCGCCTCGATGCCGCCCGACCGACTCACCGAGCACTTTACCCGGATACTGCGGCAGATTCTCTTCGGCTGACTTCCTGTCCGGGAAGGTGATTTATTCCGACAGTCGGTCGATTTAATCCGAACCGATGTCCTTGCGGGGCCTCTTCGGGGAAGCCACTGTTGCGGGGCAAGGAGAGATCGCCTCTCCGGCAAGTGGCGGACACCTTCCGCGGTGAGGCAAAAGCAGGTACGCAATGGTCGACGACAAACTCCACCAGCCCGAAACTGAGTTGCAGCAGAGACGAACCGTGGGCACGTGGTTGGCCCGTGGATTCTTGTGGATCCTGGCCTCGGCCCTGGTTCTCTTCACGGCCGTCCTCGCCTGGGCTGTCACCACCTTCGGCGGTGGCTGGTACCTGCTGTTGGCCGCGTTCCGCTATATGGTCCCGCTGCCGCTCTGGTATTTCCTCGCCGACCGCAGACGCGGAGAAAGCATTCCCCGAAGAGACCCACGGTTGTAGGGCCGGATTAGGGCCTGCGTGATGTCGTGATCAATCTTGCCGAACCGGATCCGCATGGAGGGTGGGTCCGGTAGGGAGAGAGGTGTGACGCGCAGGGAACTTACCGACGAGCAGTGGGAGTTGATCGAGCCGTTCCTGCCGATTGGCGAGTACGGCCCGTATCCCGAGCGGCTGCGGGAGCAGTTCCAGGGGGTGATCTGGCGGTTCCGCACCAGCAGCCAGTGGCGGGAGATGCCCGGCGAGTTCGGCCCGTGGCCGACGGTCTACGGCCGCTTCCGGGTGTGGAGGGACGCCGGTGTCTTCACCGCACTGCTGGAAGGCGTGATCGCCGAGGCCGCCCGCCAGGGCAAGACGGACTTGTCCCTGGTCAGCGTGGACTCCACCACCGCCCGCGCCCACCACGACGCCGCGGGGATGGCTGTCGGCAAGGAGGTCATGGACGCCCTTGCGGAAGCCGCTGCCGAGCAGGAGCGGACCGGCAAAAGGGGGCGGCCCGCCGGAACAGAACAGTCAGGACGGCTGTGCCGAGCCCGAGCGGGAAGAGCGGCGGCACATCAGGCGACGGCGCAAGCTCCGCTTGAAGGAAGCTCTGCTCGGCAGATCCCGTGGTGGGCTGACGAGCAAGGTTCATCTCGCCGCAGACCGCAAATGCCGTCCCTTGTCCCTCGTGCTGACCGCAGGACAGGCTACTGACAGCCCTCAGTTCGTCCCCGTGCTGCAGAAGGTGCGCATCCGTCTTCCCGTCGGCCGGCCCCGAACCCGGCCTGATGCTGTGGCCGCAGACAAAGCCTACTCATCTCGCGCCAACCGCTCTTACCTGCGTAAACGCAACATCAAAGCGGTCATCCCGGAGAAGAAGGACCAGGCCGCCAAACGGAAGAAGAAGGACTTCACGGGCGGTCGGCCCGTCTGCCACGACGCCGATCTCTACAAGGAGCGGAACACTGTCGAGCATCTGATCAACAAGCTGAAGGCCTGGCGGGGCATCGCGACTCGATATGACAAGACGCCCGAGAGCTACCTCGCCGGCCTCCACCTCCGTGCCTCGATGATCTGGATCAGCGACCTCCTGGAGGCAACTGGCTGATCACGACATCACACAGGCCCTAGGGGAGGCGGGCCAGCAAGTGCGCGTCGAGGAAGCCCCGCTCGGAGGCCGGATCGTGGAGCAGCCGGGCGAACGGAACGAGCCCGGCCCCGGCCAGCAACTCGGCGAACCGGTCCACCGGCCAGCTGTAGGCGGGCGTCACCTTGTGGTCGAAGCGGACCGGCTCCGGTCCGTCGGTCGCGAAGAACGAGACCAGGAGCAGGCCCCCTGGCGCCAGGACACGTACCTGTTCGGCGAGCAGCGCGGGCAATTCCCCGGGCGGGGTATGGATCATCGAGTAGTGGGCCAGCACGCCGCCGAGTGTGCCGTCCTCGACCGGCAGGGCCTCCATCCGCGCCTCGTCGAAGCGCAGCGCCGGATGGGACCGCCGGGCGTGGTCGATCATGGCTGGGGAGAGGTCGAGCCCGAAGGCGTCGACCCCCAGGTCATGCAGCATGGCCGTCAGATGTCCAGGCCCGCACCCGACGTCGACCGCACGCGGGTTCCCCGTCCCGCGCACGAGCTCGGCGAAGGTGCCGATCATGTTCCGCGAGAACGGCCGCGTCTCCAACTGATTGGCGAACATCGACGCATACAGCTCGACGACCCCGTCGTAGGCCGCCCTGGTCTCGTCCTGGTGCTCCATCACGGGGAAGGAAGCTAGCATCCGCGCACGTTCGCAGCTTCTCCGGCCTTGTGCCGCCCGCATCCCTTGGGGAATGGGTGTCCGGTCACGTCATCACGGGAACTGGCCCCGGCCTCAAGGCGGTTGCACAGTCCCATCGTTGGGTGATGTGCGCACACCATATCGACCGCCCAGCCGATCTCGACGCGGTACGTGAGTCCTCTGACCGTGTGGCCGACAACTATGCCCACCATGGTGGTGACGACGGGATTTGGCGACTTCCGCAGCCTCCATGGCTCAAAAGGCATCAATCGACCTTCGCTGACAGCGTGCGCGGGCTCGGGCCTGGCCTCGACGTCGGCCGCGGGCCCGGAACGGTGACCGCCTGCCTTGCCGAGAACTGCGGCTCCCTACGGATGAGCGAAGCGGGCCGGGTCTGGTCGTCATGGCCAAGCGCTGTGCGGCTACTTGAAGTCCAAGACTTCACGCCGTTTCTGACCGTTGAGAAGATCACCACCATGACCATCTCGTTCCGCATCGCCCGAATCCTCGGTGACCGTGCCTTCGCTGAGGTCGGTGAACCCGTCCTCGCCGTCGACGACGAGGGCCGCGGCCTGCTGGCAGTGGCAGGCACGCACGTGGCAGTGGCGGGCGTGCCCGAGTTCGGCAGTACTGCGCCGGTTGGTGTCTACGGCACCGATGATCTGGCCTGCCGTGCCCTTCTCCGTGCGCGTTACCCCGTACACGCGATGGCTTTCCACCCCACGCTCCCCCTCCTGGCCGTCGGCACGGGCGGCTACGACGGCGGTTACTTCTTCGAAGGGGAACTGCTCCTGCTGGATCTGGAAACGGGTGGCGCCACGTCGCTCATCGAACACGAGCTGGGCCGCCAGGTCCTGGGCCTGGAATGGCTCGACGAACAGGAAATGCGCGTGCTGATGGCACCGCCTGACGACTGGCAGGACAAGGAGGCGTGGAGCGAGGGGCACGTCGCGGTGGTTCGTCGTGCTGACTGGAGGGTCGTACCGCCTCGGTCGATCACCGGACCTGACCTGGCCGGACCACGGGTAGCGGCCCCGCGAACCGACCGTCGAGAGGACGCCCGCCGGACGGTCTCCGGTCTGAGTACGAGCTGGGACCCACGCCGCAACGTCCGCGCGGTCGAGGAACTGTCCGACGGCAGGATCGTGGCGACGCTCGACGGGGTCCAGCTGGAGTCCTGGCTGCCCTCGGGGCGACGGCAGTGGTCTGTCCGGGATGACGATGGGGGCGGCCGTGACATTGTCGTCGCCGCGGATGGGCGATCGGCCTGGGTCGGTCTGGTGCGGCCTCCTTGGGGGGAGGATGCCCAGGCCGTGGTCCGGCTCGCGCTCCAGGACGGGGCGCAGCTCGACCACCTCACTCCCTCCGGCCCGGTGTCCCTGGTGCGATGTGCCGACGGCCTGCCCGCCCTCGCACCCGCCGGGCGCAACGGGGAGCGGAGCAGGTTGCGTATCCGGCGTGGCAGCCGGATCTACTTTAGGGAAACCGTTTGTACGAAGGACGGGCAGAACCTTGGACCGGGTGAAGCCTGGCTTGCGGCAGCGGAACTGAAGTCCATACCGGTCGCCGAACGTCCGTGTGAGCCGACTGGCGCGGAGGTCAATCGGTTGTTTCCCTACTCCTGGAAGCCAGGTGAGACACATTTCGCCGGCCCCGGCGTGGAGACCACAGACGGTGACCTGATATACGCCGGCACCGTCTACCACGGCCACGGGTTGCAGCCCGGCGGCTCGTTCGTCGTGCGGCGCGCGGTGACCAGTGCAGAGCCGACTTGGGTCTTTCGGACAGACCGCAAGGCCACGGATCTCGACCACGACACGGAGACCGCCTATGTCACGTACGACGACGGCGAGATCGTCGGGCTCGACCTCCGTGACGGCAGCGTTCGCCGGCGTCGGCACCTGGCTGTTGCCGGAGTGCCCGTCGTGGCGACCACGCTGACCGTTGCCGATCCCGGTCGGCTGCTCATCGGCACCACCGACGGGCGACTCCTGGACTGCTCGACTGTCTGACGAACTCCTGCACGGAAGGCCGTGGCACGTCGAGGTCTCTGCGGCGGCCACGGCAGACTCCGGACCGCGCGATGGTTGACAGCCATTGTTCCCTACCAGTTAGCTTCCGGTAACACATGGTTACTGGGGCAACTGGAGGCGGATCCATGCTGTCGAGATTACTGGCGTCCGTGGGCGTTGCCGCCGCGCTGGTCCTGGGTGTAGTCAGCACACCGGCCAACGCGACAGTGGGGAGCAGCAGGTTCCAGAACCAGGTCGGAGGGCTGTGCCTCGATTACCGGGCTGACTGGGGCGTCTACGTCACCGGCTGCAACACCGGCGCTTACCAGAAGTGGTGGTGGAACCGTGACGCCGGTACTTCCACCCCGCTCAAGCAGGATGCGAGCGGTCTGTGCCTCGGGCTGAGCAACAACAGGCCGACGCTGTCCAAGTGCGGCGGGTCGCACCAGCAGTGGATCCTGCGGTACACGACGGGAAGCTCCATCCCGATGATCGTCAACATGGACACCGGCTACTGCCTCGCGCAGTTGGCGAACCATCTGGTCTCGGCGGCGAACTGCACTGGAGGCAACTCCCAGCGCTGGAAGATCGCCTGACGAACACACACGAGCTGATCGTGTCGTCACCGTCGCCGCTGATGCAGTCCCGCAATCGCACAGGCGGCCCCCTGAAGGGGCTGCCGGCGCCCGCCCGTCGGCGCGAGTGCGTCGGGGTTTCCAGCAGGGAGAGGTTGTCCCGGGAGTGGCTGCTGGAGAGGGAGTTGAGGTCTCGGCTGGTGCGTCCAAGTGGTGTGCCCGACAGCGGATGTGTGTTCCGGTCAGTTGCGTAGTTCGAGTGTCCATTCGCCGAGTGATCTGACGTGCAGGAGCGAGTTCGATATGCGGTACGGGCCGGACGTTGCGGTGATTTTGCGGTGAGGGAATAGGTTCTCGTCCAGTACGAAGACATGGAACATGGTGCCCGACCCGGCGGTCACCAGCTCGCATTCCGGCCCGGTGTGACGTACGACTTCGTACCAGGCCCCGTGGGTGCGTGCGCCGAGCACCGGGGCCGTGCTGAGCGGTGCCGGCTCAAGACGCCACTTCGTGCCCTCGACGGCCTTGACGACCACGAAGCAGGAGCCGCCCGGATCGACCCATACGGGGCCGAGGACGGGACGGCGGCGACGGTTGGTGTCGGCGATGACCGCCCACTTTCCGTACGGGTGGTTCAGGGCGACGGCGACCAGGTTGTCGTCCTCGCCCAGTGATGTGCGCCGAACGGTCATCAGAGTGGGAGCTCCCTGATAACGCAGGACCGCGGATCCCTTGCCCTCGGTGGGGCCGGTGAGCAGGGGCGCCTCTTCTTCGGGGAGCAGGCGCAGCGTCCACTGGCCCTTGTGCCGGACGCGTATGGTCTGCTCGGCCTGACCCGCCTGAAGGCCATGGTGATGCCGCGGGTGCCGTATTCGCGGCCGTTGAGCCAGTCGCTCTCGTCGCCGTACTCGTCGACGATCTTCACCTGATTTCTGGCCAGGAAGCCCGGGGCTTCAGCCCCGGGAAGAATGGCTTCCTCGGTGCGGAGCCGCGCAGCGGCGGAGTTCGCTTCGTTGTGTCTGTAGGGCAACTTGTCCTCTCGTGATCAGTCCTCCTGGTGTGACCTGTGTGGAAATTGTTGCGTAGGTGAAGTTGGTGCCTGCGTCCGCTTATGACGCGGACGCACTGGCAGCGACCCTGCGCGCCTGCAAGGCCGCGAACTGGGTGTCCGAAACGGCATACGCCCGGGGCCTGTTCCGCCGGAATGAGTTGCAGGAGGCGGTGTACTACGACACCAAGGCCACGTTTGATCTCGCCGCACAGCCCGCTGTCCGCGTGATCAAGAAGGTGGTGGACGCCTACGCCACCCTGAAGGCGAACATCAAGGTGGGGGAACCTCGGCCGGAAAGGCCTCGGGCGCCGCACTGGCCGGTTCCGCGCGCTGCGGGACCGCTGACGCCGAACGCCTGACCCTTTTCGGCCCACTGCCCACCTGCTCCAGAAACGCACCTCACTGCGCCGGTGCGGCACCGGCGCGCAAGTAGTTTGCATAGTCATCCTTCCGGGATCTGCTCCCGGAAAGGAGCGGCCGCCGGCAGCGGCTGTACGGGCGGTGCCGACCGGGAGGCCGGCAGCCGGCCCACGACGAAGACCTCAGCCGCTCCCTGTGCGGCAGTCCTGCTGTCGGCGGCCTCTCCGGGAGCTCCCTGCGAACGGCCACTGCGCCGACTTGGCGCGCACCCGAAGGGTCAGGGCTCTGCCCTTGAAACGTCCCGGGCCTGACATTCGCTCAGCTCCGAATGGGTGACGATAAGTCAGATAATCACTCTTCGGGCTGGGTGGGGAACAACTCACCCCACTTCCATGGGATTTGATCGAAATTCAGCCAGGAGGCTGGTGCGCCTCTGTCCCTCGTTCGGCCCCTGGGGAGGGCATGTCCTGACATGTGGGATATGCCCTTTCCGGAGATAGTTAGTACGTTCAATGACGTGCCGACTGCCCCGGCCGACCCCTCTCAGACGGGAGAGATGCATGCGCAAGACCCGGTCCACCACTGTCACCGCGGCCGCCATCGCCGTCGTGGCCCTGGCCACAGGCGGCATCACCTACGCCTCGGCGTCCTCCCGGCCGACCGCCCAGACACCGGCCGCCGAGCCGGATGCCCAGCAAGGAGATGCCCAGCCGGATGCCCAGCAAGGGGATGTCCCGCCGCCGGCCCCCGGGGGGCCGGGCGCCCCGCAACCGGTGGCCCCCAACGGATCTTTCCTCGGCACCGGCACCGGCACCGGCATCGGCATCGCCCCCGGCACCGGCACCGCTGGGAAGGGCAACGAGGGCACCGTCGCCATCGGAGGTGTTTCGGGCAATATCGGCAACCTGGGCAACGTGGGTCGCAACAACAACGAGGGCCACCGGGGTGAGAGGGGCCATGAGGAGGAGGAAGGCCGGATTCAGATCAACGAGCGGACGTACTCCAGTAACCCGGGCGACTGCATCGCCGTGGTCCTCCTGAATTCTGCCAACAGTCTGAACATCCGCAACGACAGCCGCCGTGCCGTCGAAGTTTTCGACGGACCTGTGTGCGACAACGGTGCCCCCATCGCCACGGTGGGACCCCACGACGACGCCTTCGGCGTGACGCCCAACGGCGCACTGGCCAGCTTCTGGGTGACCGATGCGGGCCGTGGCCGCGACCGGTGGTGAGTAAGCGCAGGAGTGCACATGGGTGGATGCGCACCCTCCGCTGCATTGTCCGTGCGGTGCTGCCGCCGGCGAGAATCTCGCCGTCACGCTGAAGGGCGAGTTGCGCCAGGTCCTCGTCGGTGCTGCCCGCACCGACGTTGGACGTGGGACAACATGGCGTCGGCCGCGACCCCGGCCAGTAGGCGACGCGCTGGCACGTGCGGGATCAGCCGGTGCGGTTCATGGACGTCCTGAGCGGCGTCGATGTGCCGCTGGACGCGCCTGTACGTCCACCCGGGCGCCGTGACCCGTGACCGGCGCGCAGAAGGTTTCCCGAAGTTGGCCGGCGATCCCTGTGGCGGAGAGGGCAGGATTCGAACCTGCGTGGGCCCCCGAGGGGCCCGACCGTGAGGCGAGCTCGCTGGTCCCCGATCAACCACTCCGGGCACCTCTCCTCGTTCCCGGCCCGATGTCTGTGCCGGACCGTTCACGTGAAGAAGACTGGCAGTAGCCCCTGACGGGTCTCTGATGTGCTCCTGACGCGGTCGCCGGTCACTCGACGCCGGTGCCTCGAGGTGGAAGAAGCCGGTGGGATGCCGGCGTGGTCGAATCCAGCAGCTCGGGGGCGGCGAGATGCGGGATCGACCTCGGATGCCGTCTACGGCTTCAGCAGAAGCCGGCGAGTATGAAGGTGAGGTCCCCGGAGCCGGTATCGACGTCCGCCACTACGCGGACCCGGGTCCCGCCGCGCACCGTGTGGGGCGCCACGCCGACGATGCTGGCTTGCAGCCGGAATCCCTCGCGCATGTCGATCAGGAAGAGCTTGTGGGAGGCGTTGTTCCGGCGCCTCAACGAGCGGCTGACGGTTCCGGTGCCGTGACTGCGCTCCACTCCAGGTCGGAAGAGCTGCAGGCAGGGCAGAAGACGCGCCGGAAGGCGGGTGACCGGCACCAGCGACAGCGCTGGAAGTACAGGGCACCGTCCTGGAGTCCGCCGAACCAGTTCCGCCGGCCACCGTCGGCGAGTTCGGTCTCTGTCGGTCGGCCTGGGGCGACGCTCACCGCTGACCGCTTGGCGATCAGAGGCGCACAGAACATGCTGACGATTTCAATGGGGGACATCATGGACACGTATGTCACCTCGGGGAGCTGCCGGTGTCGTATGTCTATGTGCGCAGGGGGGCGAGGCCGGGAGCACAGTCAGCGCACAGCCCTTTCCTCACCACCGACGCCCACCGAGTTCCCCTGGTGCACACCGAACTCGAAGAGGCCGGGGCGTCACGGCTTCAACGCCGTCGGCAAGTTCTCGGCAGGTCCAGCGCCGACCGTCGGCACGTGACGGCGCCTCCGAGGAGCCCGAGGCGCCGCTGAGACGCGGTGTCGCCCGAAGGGCTCCTGCCGAGAACCGATGAGTTTGATGAGGCCTCAGCCCTTGCGGGTCTTGATCTCCTCGGTGAGCTGCGGGACGACGTCGAAGAGGTCGCCGACGACGCCGTAGTCGACGAGGTCGAAGATCGGG
>NZ_JBWKFL010000032.1:0-44598 GCF_056434305.1 Streptomyces sp. NPDC044061
GGCAACAGGGAGGGGGGAGGGAAGGGGGGCCACCGTGGACCAAAACCCCACGCAGGAGAGAGTGAACAAAAAAAGCATTCGGGAGCGGAAAACGCCCCCCCCCCCCGGGGGTGCCCCGCTGTCGGCATGTACGGGGCACGGCCCCCGTCCTGCCCCGCCGGAGGGCCCCCCTTTGGGGTGGCATAGCATGGCCACTCGTGCCAAGTAGGCGCACAAGCAGACAAGTTGAGAAGGGCGAAGCATGTCGTTCGGTCCGCCCCCGCAGGGTTCGGGCCTGCGGCGCCGCCCGCATGGACTCCGCCGACCTCCATCGAGCAGGCCCTCTTCGAGGCCAAGTCGCGCGAGGACTGGTCGGCCTACTTCGGCACCCTCGCGGACAGTCGGCTGTACTTCGAGATACGGCGTGACGCCGCGGATGCCGAACCGAGCAGGACCATTCCCGTCTTCGGACACGATCCCCGGGTCGCCGGCGGTCGGATCTGGGCGGTGTACACGGAGGGCATGCTCCCCGTGCCGGATCCGCACCGGGTGCTCGACTGGCAGAGCCTCGGGTGGTTCGCCCGGGTGTGGGCACCGAGCGATCCGGCCATGATCGTGGTCGATCCGGGCAGTCCGTGCGAGGCGTTTCTGCCCTCGGCGCCGCCGCACAACGCCGTGTGGGCGCGGCACGGTGAACAGGCGAAGGCTCCGTTGGACCGGGCGAGACCGCTCACGCTCCGGGTCGGTGGCCCCCTGGAGGGACCCGTCGCGCGGGGGCTGGCCTGCGGCGCGCTGCTCATCGTGCGTGACGGACTGGCCTGGAACGCCATGGCGTATCACGGCAACGGCTATACGTCGGAGCGCCGTCTGCTCCGGGAATGGTGGGGCGTCACCAGCCGCGAGGAGTGGCAGGTCCGGCAGCGCGACCTGCTCGACCCGGACGGGGCCAACCCCGTATGGGAGTTCGCCCTGAGCCTGCGTCGCACCATCGCCCGTGACTTCGGCGGCCATGTCGACACCGCCTACTGGCGCGACGCGGTCGCCCGGGTGCTGCGGGCCCGCTCGGGTGGGGAGACCGTCATCACTCCGGACGGCGTCACCACCACGCCCACCGTCCCGGAGGCGGAGACCGAGGCGCGGATCAGGGGCGTACAGCATCTCGTCGGGCGCATCACCCGGTACGAGGCGCGCTTCCGGGCCGACGGCATCCTCGACGAGAACCGCTTCGTCGCCTCTGTGGACGCCTGGAACTTCGGGCGGGCCTCGGGAATGGCCCGCTGGGGGCTGGGCGCCCGGTACTGCTCGCTGGCGGAGGCCGAGTCCGCCGTCGTAGCGGCCGGCCGGGCCTCCGCGCTGTCGTACAAGACCTGGCAGGACTTCGCCGCCGGGTACATCCTCGGGCGCTGCCTGCACTTCGACGACGAGGAGTTCGGCACCTGGTACACGGACATGGTCGACGTCCACCGGCTCCTGATGTCCGAGCCGGACAGCCCCTGGCTCACCGTTCCCCTCCGGTAATCGGCTTTGGTTCGCTCTTGACCTGACCATGCCAGCCCTTCACCATGAGCGCCAACCCCGCACAGGGACCTCACAGCAAGAAGTGCAGCAACACGCACCGCACGTCCGCACCCGCACGTCGCACTGACGCACCCCCCAGCTCCCTGCTCCACTCCCCACATCCGGTGATCCCGGAATTCCTGGAGACTCAAGGAGAGTTCATGCGACTTCGTGTTCGCGGCTCCGGCGCGCGCGGCGGCAGGCGTGCCGCCGCCCTCGGCGCGCTGCTGGCCCTCGCCCTCGCCGCTCCCGTCTCGGCCACCGCCACGCACGCCACCGCCGACAGTGCCCGGAAGGCCTCGGCACCCGGCGACGAGATCCGGCAGTACGAGATCCAGCAGAGTACGAATCCCGTGACCCGTACGGCCATCCAGGCGGCCGGCGTCACCGTCGACGAGGCCGACGAGGAGACCGTCGTCGTCTCCGGGCGGGCCGACCAGATCCGGAAGCTGCGCCGCCTCGGGTACGACGTGACCCCGTTGGGCTCGGCGCCCCAGCGGTCAGGGGCGCGGCTCTACGACTTCCCCACCGCCGACTCGAGGTACCACAACTACGCCGAGATGAACGCAGAGATCGACCAGCGGCTCGCCGCCTACCCGAACATCATGAGCAAGCGGGTGATCGGGAAGTCGTACCAGGGGCGGGACATCGTCGCCATCAAGGTCAGTGACAACGTCGCCACCGACGAGGACGAGCCCGAGGTGCTCTTCACCTTTCATCAGCATGCCCGTGAGCACCTGACGGTGGAGATGGCCCTGTACCTGCTGCGCGAGTTGGGCGCCGGGTACGGCAGCGACTCCCGGATCACCGGCCTCGTCAACAGCCGGGAGATCTGGATCGTCCCCGACCTGAACCCGGACGGCGGCGAGTACGACATCGCCACCGGGTCCTACCGGTCCTGGCGCAAGAACCGCCAGCCCAATTCCGGCTCCTCGTACGTCGGGACCGACCTCAACCGGAACTGGAACTACAAGTGGGGATGCTGCGGGGGTTCGTCGTCGTCCAAGTCCTCCGAGACCTACCGCGGTACCTCCGCGGAGTCCGCGCCCGAGGTGAAGGTCGTCGCCGACTTCGTGCGCAGCCGGGTCGTCGGCGGCAAGCAGCAGATCAGGGCCGGGATCGACTTCCACACCTACAGCGAGCTGGTGCTGTGGCCGTTCGGCTACACCTACTCGGACACGGCCACCGGGATGACGGCCGACGACGCCGCCGCCTTCAAGGCCGTGGGGCAGAAGATGGCCGCCAGCAACGGGTACACCCCCGAGCAGTCGAGCGACCTGTACATCACCGACGGGTCGATCGACGACTATCTGTGGGGTACGCAGAAGATCTTCGACTACACCTTCGAGATGTACCCGACGTCCAGTTGGGACGGTGGGTTCTACCCGCCCGACGAGGTCATCGAGCGGGAGACGTCCCGGAACAGGGACGCGGTGCTGCAGCTGCTGGAGAACGCGGACTGCATGTACCGGGCGATCGGTAAGGCCGCCCAGTACTGCAACCAGTAGCTAGGCCTCCTCGAAGTAGGCGTCGAGCACGGCGTCCAGCTCCGACTCCCACTCCGTGAAGCGCGCCCTGGCCGTCGCCTCGATCTCGATCGGGTACCAGCGGCGGTCAGGCGTGTGCACGGTGATGGTGAAACGCTTGCCGAAGCGGGGGGACTCCGTCTCGACCGCCGCGATCTCGTCCCAGCGGAACTCGCAGTTCTCCTCGTCCAGGCTGAGGCGGACGCCCCGCCGGTCGGCGACGAATCTGGCCCGGCGGTCGGAGGCCTCGAAGGCGGGGCCGTCCTGAGGGGACTCCTCCTCCGGCTGCTCCGACGCCTCCCCGGACTCCTCGGACGCCTTGGGCGCCTCTGGCGCCTCCGGCTCCTCGGCGGGTGCCGGAATCGTCTGCTCCGCCTCCACCGCCGGCTTCGCGTCCTCCGGCTCCGGTTCCACCGCGGGCGCGGTGATACCGGGGATGAAGGCCGGGTCGAAACCGGCGCCCTTGACGGGCTCGCCCTTCAGGGGCTGGCTGCTCGATCCTATGCGCTGCTCCACGGCGGCAGTATGGACGACTTTCCTGTGCCGGAACCAGTCAACCCGCCTTTCACACGCGTTCGCACAGGTCACTCGTCCATGAAGACGATGCGTCGCGTGCGGCCGCCGTCCCCGGGTACGGGGGTCACCGCGGCCCGGCCCGCCGGTACCGCGCGCTCGCGGCCCCAGGCGCGGATCTCCTCGATCTGCTCGGGGTTGCTGACGCTGAGCGGGCGCACCTGGGCGAAGGTGTCCATGACGTACGAGTCCTTCAGCTGGGCGATGCCGCCACGGCGCACAGCCTCCTCGCCCACGTCGTGCAGGGCGGCCTCGATGTCCGAGCCGGCGAAGCCCTCGGACAGGTCGACCAGGCGGTCCAGCTGCTCGGGGTCGGGGTGGGCCTGGAGGTAGCGGTGGTGGTAGATGCGGATGATCTCCTTGCGGTCCTGGGCGTCGGGCAGGTCGACGAAGAAGAGTTCGTCGAAGCGGCCCTTGCGCAGCAGCTCCGGGGGCAGGCTGCGGATGTCGTTGGCCGTCGCCACGACGAACGCCCGGGACTGGGACTCCTGGAGCCAGTACAGGAACTGGCCGATGATGCGCTGCGGGACACCCGACATGTCGTCCCGGCCGGCCAGGCCCTTCTCGATCTCGTCGATCCACAGGACACAGGGGGCCACACGGTCGGCCATCGCCAGGGCCTCGCGGAAGCGGCCCTCGGACTCGCCCAGGTACTTGCCGTGGATGCTGGCCATGTCCAGGCGGTAGAGGGGCAGTCTCCAGTCGTGGGCGATCGCCTTGGCGGACAGGGACTTGCCGCAGCCGGGGACGCCCACCAGGAGGACTCCGCGCGGTGGCCGCAGGGCGGTGTGCCTGAGATCCCTGGAGATCATGTCGTGCTTGCGTTCCAGCCAGGTGCGCAGGCCGGTCAGGCCGCCGATGGCGTAGTCGCTCTGCTTGAGGTGGACGCGTTCCAGGCCGGTGAGGTCGCTGAAGATGCGGTCCTTGGCCTGCGCGAGGCCGAGGACGTCCTCGCGCCTGATGGCGCCCTTCGCGGCGATCGTCGCCATCAGGTTGACGCACTCGGCCTCGGTGACGCCGTTCAGGAACTCGGCCGCGCGGCGGGCGTCCTCCTCGGTCCACTCGATGGGGATGTGCCCGTGGTGGTCGCCGAGGAAGCCGCTGAGGATGCCGTACATCTCCTCGGAGTCGGGCAGGTCCAGGCGCAGGCTCATGCCGAGCCGCTGCAGGCCGCTCCAGATGGGGGTGTCCGTGATCAGGACGATGCTGCCCATGTTGCTGTCGGCCAGGCGGGCCAGTTCCGCGAAGTGGCGGGTGACCGGGGTGTCCGACTCGAGTTCGTCGGGGTCCACGAAGACGACCGTGGCGTTCGCGCGGCTGCCGAACTGGGCGGCCGCGAAGTCCATCGCGCCGGCCAGCGAACGGTCGTCCTGCACGGGTGCGTTGGTGCGCAGGTCGCGCAGGCCGGTGGCCCGGGTGTAGATCCAGAACGGCATGCTGCTGCGCCGGGACTGGGTGGCCGCCTCGCGCAGCAGACGCAGGGCACGCTGCTGCTCGATGGTGCGCATCGCGATGACCGGGACGCGGGCGGAGATGTAGCTGTCGAGGTGGCTGAGGCTCTCGGCGTAGTTCGACATTCGGGCCTTCTGGGAGGTGGTCGTTCGGGGAGGGCGGCTCTGATCCCTCAGCCGGGCACGATGCGGCGTCTCGGCGGGGCCGCGGGGTCGTACGACCAGGCGTCCCGGGTCTGCGGCACGGTGAAGGTCGCGGTCAGCGCGTTGTCCCGCAGCGTGCGGCGGCGGCGCTCCACCAGGCGCGGGTCGGTGCCGCGCCTGGTCTCGGCGTCCAGGTTCCGCTCCAGCTGCGCCTGCACCTCGGTGATCTGGTTGTCGACCAGTTCGGTCAGCCGGGTGCGCAGGGACTCCGGGAGGCCGGGGTGGGCGGCCAGCGCGCGGATGCTGTGCAGGCCGGTGCGGGCCTGGGCGAGTTCACGTCCGTAACTGAACTCGTCCCGGGCCCCGCTCAGGGCGCGTACGAGGTGCTCGGCCCAGGTGACCAGTCGGGTGCTCAGCGAGCTGGTCAGGTGTTCGGTCAGCCTGGCCCAGGTGTCGCTGTCGTACTGCTGCTCGGCGAGCGCGGGCAGTGCGGCCGGGTCGACGGATTCCAGGGCCGCCCAGCGGTGCAGGAACCCGACCCAGGCCTGGTAGGGGCCGCCGTCGCCCCACAGGCCGGTCATGCGGTGCTGCCAGGCCGGCGTACGACGGTCTCGCCGGGCGGCAGCGGCTCCCAGTCGGGCAGCCCCTCCACGACCTTGCGGAGCCTGCTGGTGACCCGCTCCTGCTGCGGACGGCCCTGCGCGGCCCAGGGCGAGGACTGCGCACGACCCGCGTCGGCGGAAGCGGCCCACGGAGAGCCGGCGGGCTGCTGCGCGGTGCCGGGGGCGGATGTGGGCTGCTGAGCCGCGCGGGGGGCAGCACCGGGCTGGGACGAGGCGGCGGAGGGGGCCCAGGGAGAGCCGCCAGGCTGCTGCGAAGTGCCGGGGACGGCGCCGGGCTGCTGCACGGTGCCGGGGACGGCGCCGGGCTGCTGAGCCGCGCCGGGGGCAGCACCGGGCTGGGCCGAGGCGGCGGAGGGGGCCCAGGGAGAGCCGCCAGGCTGCTGCGAAGTGCCGGGGACGGCGCCGGGCTGGGCCGAGGCGGTGGAGGCGGACCAGGGCGTGGCGCCAGGCTGCTGCGCGGTGCCGGGCTGGGCCGCGGCCGCCCAGGGGGACGGCGGGTTGGTGGCCGTGCCCTGTGCCGGCAGCGTGGCCCCGGGCCGGCCGGCGGCCGCCCACGGGCGCTGGTCCGATGCGCCCTGTGGCGCCGGCGGGGTGGGGTCGGACTGGTGGGCGGGCGGCGGTGGCGTACTCATCGGGCGCTGTCCTCCTGGGGCTCGGGCGCGACGTCCTCACGGACCGGCGACTCGGACGCGGGCTCCTTGCCGGCCTGTGCTCCGGGCGCGGACTCCTCACGGGTCCGCGACCCGGCCACGGCACCCCAGTCGACCTGAGCATCGGACGCGGACCCCCCGCCGGTCGACGACTCCGGCGCGAACTCCTTGCCGGCCTGCGACTCGGCCACGGCACCCCAGCCGGCCTGGGCATCGGACGCGGACCCATGGGCCTGTGGCTGCGAGGTGGGCTTCTCGGAGGGCGGTGAACCGGCCGCCGTGTCCTTGCGTACCGTGCGTCCCTCGAACGGGGACGCGCCGCCGCCCGCCGTCGGCAGGGAGGCGATCAGCGCCCGCACCTCGGCCTCGGTCCTGTCGGCGGACGTGAACTTCTCGTACCAGTCGGTCAGTTCCGCGGAGGCGCCCCGCAACTGGTGCAGGGACTCGGTCTTGGCGCGCTCCAGCAGCTCGCGGGCCGCGTCCTGGGCGCGCTGGGCGGTCTGGGCCTGGTTGCGCAGGATCAGGCCCCAGACGAGGCCCACGATCGCGGCGGCGCCGATCGCGAAGACGGGCCAGCTGCCGGCGAGGAAGAGCAGGATGGCCGCGACGACCCCGACCGGCGGGGCCACCTTCTTCAGCCACGGGAAGGCGAGGGCGTCCACGAACGGGCCGGTGTGGCGGTCCCAGTGGTCGCTCAGGGACTTCTCCAGGGCGGCCAGCGGCTGCGTGAACGAGCCGACCCAGGCGGGCAGCTGGAAGAGGCGCGAGCCCACGGAGTGGCTGGTGGCGAACTGGGCCTGGACGTCCTGCGGCACGGCCGCCCGGTAGTCGCGGGTGTGGGCGGCGTGCGCCTGCCGGAACCACTCGTGGCAGGCCGCGACGGACAGCCGCTGGGTGGCCGGCGAGGTGCCGATGGCCCCCGGGTTGAGCGCGGCTGTGGTCTGCACGGTGAGGTAGTCGAGGGTCTCCTCGTACGAGGCCGCGTCCGCGTCGGCGGTCCGGCGTGCGGCGACGAGGTCGCCGTCGTGGTCGACCACCGCCTGGTTGAAGGCGAGGTCGCGGCGCAGCGGCAGTTCCTCGTTGTCGTACTCGGAGACCAGCCGGTCGAGGATGTCGTCGACGGCGTCCTCGATGCGCTCGGACGGCTGGAACTCGCGCTCCATGATGGCCTTGTACTTGTCCAGCACCGACCGCTGGCCGCGCGCGGAGGACAGCACGCCGTCGAGGGTGACCCACTGCGGCGACACGGCGGCCAGCCGCGGGAACTCGGCCGCCTGGGACGGTCCGCGCAGGGACTCCAGCTCGTCGCGCCAGCGCCGGACCTGCTTGGCCTGCGCGTCGGCGCTGTCCATCAGCTGGGACCGCCACTCGGCGAGGGTGCGGTCCAGCAGCTCGCGGCCGACCGGGCCGAAGGCGCCCTGGGCGATGGCTTCCAGGATGACCGCGAACTCACGGCCGAGCGCGGCCGGGTCCTGGGCGATGAGGTAGTGGCGCAGCCAGCGCACGGCGGCCTCGGAGCGGCCCTGGCGGCGCAGGACGAGGGCGAAGAAGAGCGAGGTGCGGTCGGGCGAGCGGCGGAACGCCTCGTCCACCGCCCGCTCGCACAGGGTGCGGTCGTCGGCCGACCAGGAGGCGAGGGCGACCAGGGCGGGGGCGAGCCAGTAGCGGGGGGTCTGGAGCATCAGCTGGTCGCCGACCATCCGGACGTTGTCCTCCGACACCAGGCCGATGTCGAACGCCTGCAGCATGCCGACCGCAGTGCGGCGGACCGTCTTGTGGTGGCCGTACTCGTGGTCGATCTTGTCCTCGATGGCGCCGATGCGGGTCTCGGCGCGCTGCACGTTCGCGGTGGCCTGCGCCTGCTGCACGAAGGCGAGGAACTCGTCGCGCAGCCGCTGGAGTTCGGTGCGGGTCTGCTGCTGGTTGGCTTCGACGGTGGAGACCTGGCCGGAGACGGAGCCGACCTGTTCGCTGAGTCTGATGACGAGGTTGCTGACCTCCTGCACCTGGCGGCGCAGTGTGTAGTCGACCTCGGACATGCGGAACTCCGTTCGAGTGCTGCGGGTGAGCGGGCTGGGTCAGGGACGGACGACGGTGCCGTCGTCCAGGACGGGCAGGATCAGACCGTCGTCGTAGACCTCGACGTAGGCGTAGCCGCCGGAGCGGGCGAGCATCCGGGCGGCCGAGAACGGATCGGGCATCGGCTCGGCGGGGGAGAAGTGCCGGACGATGACGTGGAAGAGGTTCAGCTGGTGGTCCACGTAGGGAGGGCCCAGGTAGCAGCGGGCGACGAAGCCGAGCGGCACCGAGCCGTACGCCGTCGTGTACTGCTCGCGGACCCACTCGGCCAGCGACCGGCAGGCCTGGTCGTCCAGGCCCGCGTCGAGCCGGGCCACCGCGTCGAGCAGCCGCCCGGAGCGCGGCCCGTACAGCTCGCGGCGCAGGGCGGCGGGCGCGGGGCTCGCGGGCGTGGATCCCGGCTGTGCGACCGGGCCCGGCTGGATCCCCGGACCTTGCTGGGCCGGCCGCACGACGCGGCGCGGCCGTTCGGTGTACCCCATGTGTCCCCCGAGAGTCATGGGTGGTGAGCGGTTGTGCGATGCACGGAAAAGGAAGATTAGTGACGTCACGTCAAGAGTGCATCCCCGTACGGCCGATTGGCACCTGTACGGCACTGGCAGACTCTCCTCCATGGCGAGGATCAAGGCACTGCTGGTCGGCATCGACGACTATCCGGCGGAGGTGGCGACACCGCTGGGCGGCTGCGGCAACGACATCGCCGAGGCGCACCGGCTGCTGACCGACCTCGCCGGTGAACGGGCCGACGTGCGCGTCCTGCGGGACGCCGAGGCGACGGTGGACGCGGTCGCCGACGCGGTGCTGCGGCATCTGGGCTCGGCCGGTCCGCTGGACACCGCGCTGCTGT
Source organism: Streptomyces sp. NPDC044061 (assembly GCF_056434305.1). NCBI lineage: Bacteria > Bacillati > Actinomycetota > Actinomycetes > Kitasatosporales > Streptomycetaceae > Streptomyces > Streptomyces sp. NPDC044061. The sequence continues at coordinate 9,430 of NZ_JBWKFL010000032.1, forward strand.
GGTTCTCGGGACACGGGACGCAGGAAGCGGCCACCGGCGACGATCTGCTGATCGAGGCGACGGGCCTGAACCAGGCCCTGGTGTGCGTGGACGGGCCGCTGCTCGACAAGCGCCTGGGCGCGCTGCTGGACCGGGTCGCGGCGGGTGGCGCGCAGGTCACCGCGGTCCTGGACTGCTGCCATTCCGGCGGTGCGACACGGGATGCGGAGCTGACCGAACGGTATGCGCCACCCCGGCCCGGCTGGGACCTGGGAGCCCGGGAGGTCCGCGGGCCCGCCGGTCCGCCCCGGCATGTGCTGCTGGCCGCGAGCCGGCTGGACGAGCCGTCGTACGAGGGCTGGTTCGACGGGCGCCGGCAGGGCGCGTTCACGCACGCGCTGGTGGACGTGGTGCGCGCGGCCGGACCGGGCGCCACCTGCCGGGAGCTGCTGGCGGGTGCGGCGGCGCGGGTGCAGCGGGCGGGCAGCACCCAGCATCCGGTGCTCTGGCCCGATCTGCCGGGCGGCGCCACGGACCGCCCGCTGCTGGGAGGCCCGGCCCGTACGGCCGGCCCGCACCTGCTGCGGTACGGCACCGACGGCTGGGAGGTGGACTGCGGGGCCGTGCACGGGCTGCGGGAGACCGGCGCCGAGGCGCGGGGCACCACGTTCGCGGCGCTGGACGAGGGGCCGGGCCGGGGTGTCGTACGGGCGCTGGCGGTGTCGGCCGCGCGGACGCTGGTCGAGCCGGTGGACTGGGAGCCCGAGCCGGAGCGGGTGTACCCGGTGGCGCTGTCGGCGGTCGCGCTGCCGCCGGCCAGTGTGGAGGTGGACGGCCCCCCGGGGGCCGCGGACCGGCTGGCGGCCGAACTCGGGGCGCTGGTCGGCCTGGTGGACGACCGGAGGCAGGCGCGAGGACTGCACTTCCGGGTGCGGGTGCGGGACGGACGGGCGCACGTGCTGCGGCGCGACGGCACCGGGTTCACCGCGCCCCTGCCGTTCACGGGAGCGGCGGACGCCAGGCGGCTCGCGGACTGTCTGGCCCATCTCACCCGCTGGCACCGGCTGCGCGACCTCGCCCCGCGCCCCTCGCTGCTGGACGGGCTGGTGGAGCTGGAGATCACCCCGTGGGGGTCGGACGAGCCGCTGCGGCCGGACGCGTCCGGGGAGATCGTCTGCCCGTACTCGAGCGACCTGCGCCCGCCCTGGGTGTCCGTACGGCTGCACAACCGCTCTCCGGACCGGACCCTGTGGTGCCTCCTGCTGGATCTCACCGACAGCTACGCCGCCCACTCGGTGCTGTATCCCGGCCATTTCATCGGTCCCGGGCGTACGGGCCACGCGCTGGACGGCGACCCCGTTCAGCTGTCGCTGCCCGCGTCCCGGGCCGTCGGGCCCGGGGCCGAGGCCCGGGACTGGCTCAAACTCATCGTCACGGACCAGGAGTTGAACACGCGGCCGTTCCAACTGCCCGCCTGGGACGTGATCACCGGCGCCCGGGACGTGGGCCCGGTGATCGACGGAGCGGGCCGCTGGACGGCGGTGACCGTGCCGGTGCGCACCGTGGTGCCGGACGGGGTCAGCGGCCCAGGTGCGTGAAGCCGGCCCAGGCGCTCAGGTCGTGCGGGTCGATGCGGCGGGCCCGCTCGGCGAGGAACCGCGGGATTCCGGGCGGTAGTTCGCGGTCCGGGTTCAGCATCCACAGCTGGGCGCGGCGCAGGGCGCGGGCCGGGGGTTCGCCGTGGGCGCGCAGGAAGTGGTGGGTGAGGAACATCAGCACCGAGGTCGCCTCGTCCGGGACCGGCCACAGCGAGCCGACGACCGAGCGGGCGCCCGCGGCGAGGAAGGCGGTGGCGAGGGTGTAGGCCTCGTTGTGGCCGCGACCGGAGACATGGCTGCGGCAGGCGGCCAGCAGGACGAGGCCGAGCCGGTCGCCGCCCGCGCCGGTGATCTCCTCCGCCGCCAACTGCCCCTCGTGCAGGGCGAGATACGCGCTACGGCGGGCGTTCGCCGCGACGGACGCGTGGCAGGCGAGATGCAGCACTCCCCCGTCGTACGGCGTCTCGCGCAGCCACCGCAGCACCTCGTCCGGGGTGCCCGGGCCGTCGGTGGGACCGGTGGTGCGGCGGCCCAGGAAGCGGGCCTCGGGGTAGAAGGCGCGCTGCACGGCGTCGGCCTCCTCGCCCGCGTGCCGCAGGTCGCCGGTGGGGTTGCCGACGATCAGGGCGGCGCCCGTGTGCTCGGCGACCGGGCGGGCGGCCACCTGGCACAGCAGGCGGGCGGAGGCGGCGTAGGAGATCTCGGCGGCCTGCAGCGCGTACTGCCGGCCGCGCGGGCCGCCCTGCTGCCAGGCCGCGTGCCACGGGACGAGCCCGAGCTTGCCCATGGGCACCAGCACCAGCCTGGGCAGCCGCCCGGCCGGCATCTCGAAGGCCTCCAGCAGAGGCCGCATGCCCGCGTACCAGGCCCAGCCGCACAGGCGGTCCAGCTGGGCGCGCAGCGAGGGCGGGGCGGTGGGGCGGCCGCCGGGGACGGGGCCGAGGTCGCGGGGGTGGGTGGGGGTGCCGGTGCCGGCTGCCGGTGGTGCGTCCGCCTCGCGGGACAGTCCCAGCGCGGGCCCGTACTCCTTCAGCGGTGCCGCCTCCTCGGTCAGCGTCGGCAGCGGTACGGCGTGCACGGTGGCCTTGGAGGTGACGACGACGGCGGTGCCGGGGGTGTCCTCCGTGGCCGGTACCAGGTAGACCAGGGCGTCCTTGGTGAGGGCGCGCAGGGCCTCGGCGATCTCCTCGGGGGCGGGCGGGTCGAGGAGGCGGGCCTGGTGCGGGGCGTCGGTGCCGGTGAGGGCCGCGAGGACGCGGCGGCGCAGGGAGCTGGGGACGGTGAGGGGGGTCCGGACGGAGGCGAGCGGGTCGGTGGGTTCCTCCGCCCCCGCCGTCCCCCACTCCCCCGCCAGCTCGGTGTGTCCGGTGGCGGTGAGCAGGTCGGGGACGGTCGCGGAGGTGAGGGCCGCGTGCAGGACCAGGCCCCGGCAGGCGTCCAGGGCCTGGAGGGCCTCCTCGGGGCGGTCGTCCTTCAGGCACCAGCCGGCCACCTCCAGCGCGGCCCGGGTGGCCTGCGCGGCGGCGACCGTGGCGTGGTCGGTGCCGGACTGCAGCAGCGCGGCCCAGGCGTGGCCGCGCAGGGACTTCAGGCCGAGGGAGCGGGCACTGGCCCGGTCCCGGCGGTGCAGGTCGTCGCGGCTGCGGTGGGCGCGGGCGAGGGCGAGGCCGGTGTCGGCGTACAGCCGGTGCTCGGGGCCGCCTGCCTCCGCGAACGCGCCCTCCAGCAGGGCGATGCCCTTGGCCAGGCGCTCGCGGCGGCGCACCCGGTCGATCTCCATCTCGGACAGGGCACAGTGGGCGATGCCCAGGCCGTTGGCGTAGCGCAGACGGCTGTCGCTGCCCGGCTCGCACAGCTCGTGGGCCTCCCGCAGCAGCGCGGTGGCCGCCACGATGCCCGGCCCGTCCTGCTGGGTCACGGCGCGCACGAAGCGGGTCATGCCCGTGTCACCGAGCACCCAGGCCCGGTGGTCGCGGGGCAACCGGCGTGCCTGGCGGCGCAGTTCGGTGGCGCTCGGGCGGGCCGCGAGCGGGGGCAGCGGGGGTACGCCGAGGTGCTGGGCGAGGTTGTCGCGGCCGGCGCGAGCGTTCTCCAGGAGGGTGAGGATCTCGATGCGGGTGGGGTCCTCGTCGCTGAGCTCGGCGTGGCCCTCGGTGAGCGCGGCGATGTGCCCGTCGGCGGCGGCGAGGTCGCCGCGCCGGACGGCGGCGTGCGCCTCGAAGCCGGCCTGCTGCAGGTCCATCAGGCGGCGCAGGTGCCCGGGCAGGGCCGGGTCGGAGCGCAGCCGCCGCCAGGTCGCGGCGCCGGCCTCCATGTCGTCGTCGGCGCCGCCGGTCTGGCCGCGCTGGGTCTGGGCCAGGAACCGGGCGAGGGCGAGGCCGTAGCCGTGCTCGTCGCCGCCGAGGCCGCCGCCGGCCTCGGCCCGGTCGAAGTCCGCGAGGATCTCGTCGAGCCCGGCGCCGGAGCCGGCGCTCATCTCCTCGTGGAGCCGGGCGATGCCGGTGACGGCGTGCGCCCTGCCCCGCCAGGCCGGGTCCTGCTCCGCCCGCTGGAGCACCGCCTCGGTCAGCTCCCGCCGGTGCTCCGCGGTGACGTAGCTGCCCTCGGGATCCACGACGGTGAGGTTGCACAGCATCAGCGCGGCGAGTTCGGCCCGGCCCGGGGTGCCCGGTTCGAGGGAGCGCAGCTGGGCGAGGGCCTGTTCGAAGCCCTGGATGCGGCGGTGCTGTCCGGTCATGTCCCGGCTCATGCCTTGCAGGAACTCGTCCTCCCCGAAGTCGACGAAGGCCCGGCCCTCGCGGAAGTCGTCCAGGAGGGTCGCCATTGACTGCCGCAGCAGGTCGGTGTCGAGTCCTTCCGGGCGTCCGTCGGTCTCGGGCAGGACGCCGTGGTCGGCGAGGGTGAAGCGGGCCCAGCCGTCGAGCATGCGGGCGGTCTGGGCGAGGTCGTGGACGTCGTGTTCGGCGTCGAGGACCAGGGCGGTTGCCCGCAGGACGTCCTGGGCGCGGGCGGGGTCGGGGTCGTCGTGGTGGCGGGACTGCTGGAAGACGGCGAGGAACAGCGCGGTGGCGGTGATGTCGCCGTCGCGGTCCGGCTGCCACAGGTCGACGGCACGGCGCAGCAGGGCGATGCCGCGGTCCCGGCCCCCGGGGTCGTCGCGGGCCGCGGCCCGTTCGTACAGCAGCCGCCCGAACGCGTCCAGGTATTGCGGCAGCAGCCGGTCCTCGGCGCCGGGCCGCTCCAGCAGGCGGCGCAGTTCGACCTCGGCGGCGAGGCTGTGGCCGAGTTCCTTCCAGGTGGACCAGATCATGGTGCGTACGAAGAGGGCGTTGACCTCGGCCTCGAACGCCCAGTCGGGTTCGGGGCCGCCCGCCCGGCGGGCCTCGGTCAGGGCGGTGCCGAAGGCGTCCAGGGCGGCCTCGAGGGGCTCGCGGTCGCCCCGCGCGCGGCCGTGCACGAGCAGGGCGAGGCCCAGGCTGTAGCGCAGGTGCGGGACCTCGTCGGGCGGGGCGGTGTCGAGCACGGAACGGTAGAGGCGGGCCGACTCGTCGGCCGCGTCGGGGTCGCCGTGCCTCAGGGCCCGTTGCAGGTGCAGGTAGCCCGTTCCGGCACGCAGTCCGGTCTCCTCCTCGCTGCCCGGCTCGGCGTGCTCCAGCGCGTCCGTGTGCCGGCGCATGGCCTCCTGGAGCAGCTGGGCGGAGTCCGGTTCGGCGAGGGCGCGCAGTTTGGCGCAGAGCGCGAGCACGTGCCGCCCCCACTCCCGCTCCCAGGCCAGGCCGGGGTCGTCGGCGGGCAGCCCCGCCACCCCCTCGACCAGCAACTGCCAAGACTGCTCCAGCAGTTGCCGGTCACCGCCGTTCTCGTACTGCACACCCCGCAGATGCCCGAACCGGATCCGCCAGGACGCCCACAGCGGATCGTCCCCGGGGGTGCGGAAGGCGTGCTCGAACGCCTCGACACCCAGCGTGAGTTCCTCGTCCCGGCCGTCGTCCCGCAGCAGGTACAGCCGGTGGCTCAGCTCACCGGCGTACCCGCACAGGGCGGCGGCCCGCGGGTCACCGGCGGCCAGCTGCGCCAACTCGCCCAGTACTGCGTCCCGTTCGGCGGTGAGGTCGACGACGGGGTCGGCGGGAGTGGAGGTCTCGGAGGTCACGTACCCATACTGCCTACACGAACAGGCTCACCACCCCCGCCACCGCGAACCCGGCCACCGACAGCACCGACTCCAGCACCGTCCACGTCCGCAGCGTGTCCCGTTCGGTGATGCCGAAGTACTTGGCGACCATCCAGAAGCCTCCGTCGTTGACGTGCGAGGCGAAGATGGAGCCGGCCGAGATGGCCATGATGACCAGGGCGACGAAGGCCTGCGAGTGGTGCCCCTCCGCCAGCAGGGGCGCCACGATGCCCGCGGTGGTCACGATCGCGACCGTGGCCGAACCCTGTGCGACGCGCAGCACCAGCGAGATCAGGTACGACAGCACGATCACCGGCAGCCCGACGCCGTTGAAGGTGTCCGACAGGGCCTGTGCGACCCCGCTCGCCTTGAGGACCGCGCCGAAGACCCCGCCCGCGCCGACCACCAGGAGGATGTTGCCGACCGGCTTCAGGGAGGCGGTCGACACCGTTTCCAGGGACTTGCGGGACCAGCCGCGCCGGATGCCGAGCAGGTAGTAGGCGAGCAGCAGGGCGAGGGTGAGGGCGACGAAGGGGCTGCCGAAGAACTCCAGCACCGAACGGCCCGGGGAGGGGTCGAGGGCGATCGAGGAGAAGGTGGCGGCGAGGATCAGCACCAGCGGCGTACCGATGATGCCGAGGACCGTGCCGAGCGGCACCGGCCTCTCCTGCGGTTCGACCCCGGCCGCCCGCTGCTCGTCGAGCACGGCGAGCCTGGCCTCGGCGGCCGCCTCGACCATGTCCTGCGGTACGGCGACGAAGATCCGCCGCCCGACCCGGGCGGAGAACGCCCAGGCGGCCAGGACGGCCGGCACGCCGCAGACGATGCCCATGAGGATGACCCAGCCGAGCTGGACGTGCAGCAGTCCCGCCGCGGCGACCGGGCCGGGGTGCGGCGGCAGGAACGCGTGGGTCATGGACAGGCCGGCGAGCAGCGGCAGGCAGTAGAGCAGGATCGACCTGCCGCCGCGCTTGGCGGCCGCGTACACGATCGGCGCGAGGACGAAGATGCCGACGTCGAAGAAGACCGGGATGCCGAAGATGAGACCGGTCAGACCCATCGCGAGGGGTGCCCGGCGCTCGCCGAACAGGCCGAGCAGCCGGGAGGCCAGGACCTCCGCGCCTCCGCTGACCTCGAGGATCGCGCCGAGCATCGTGCCGAGCCCGATGATGATCGCGATATGGCCGAGGATGCCGCCCATGCCGGACTCGATGGTGGAGACGGCGTCCGAGCGCTGGACGGTGCCGAACAGTTCGGTGACCGAGAGGCCGGCGAGGAGGCCGACGGCTATGGAGACGGCGAGGAGGGCGACGAAGGGCTGCAGCCGGACCTTGATGATCAGGAAGAGCAGCAGGGCTATGCCGATGGCCGCGACCGTGAGGAGTCCTGCGGTGCCGTCGAGGAGGAGGAGCAGGCCTCCGGCGTGGGGTGGGGCTGCTGGGGCTGTTGCGGCGAGCGGAAGGGACATACGGGGGTCCTCTGGGTAAGTGCATCGTGCTTTCGGGCAGGGGGGATCGCGGCACGGCACCCGAAGGGGGCGCCGTGCCGTGCGGGACGTGCGGGGGTCGATGTGCCGTCAGCTCAGGACGGCGAGGGCGTCGATCTCGACGAGGAGACCGGCCGGCAGACCGACGTAGACCGTGGTCCGGGCGGCGGGCGGCTGGGTGAGGCCCTGCTCCTCGAAGTAGGTGTTGTAGATCTCGTTCATCTCCGCGAAGTGGTCCACGTCCGTCAGATAGACGCGGATCATCATCACGTCGTCCCAGCTCGCGCCGCCCTCTTCGAGGATCGCCTTGACGTTGGCGAGGGTCTGCAGGGTCTGCTCGCGCAGGGTGGGGCCGGCCGGCGTCGGGGGCTTGCCCTCCTCGGCGGGCAGGAACCCGACCTGGCCGGCGACCTGGAGGATGTTGCCCTTCCTGACGCCGTGGGAGAACTTCGCGGGCGGGGTGGTGTGGGTCTTCGGGGTGAGCGCGATCTTCTCGGTCATTCGGTGGTGCCCTTCACTGGCGTTCTTCCGGAGTACTCGCCGCTGATCGCGTCCGCGGTACGGCGCACCTGCGGGAGCAGGGTGAGGAGTTCCTCGGCGGTGACGACGACGTTCGGCGCGGAGACCGACATCGCGGCGACCACGCGCCCGTCGGCGCCCCGGATGGGGGCGGCGACACAGTTGATGGACTCCTCGTGGCCGCCGAGGTCGGTGGCCCAGCCCTGTTCGCGCACCTGCTCCAACTCCCGCAGGAACGCGGGGGCGTTGGCGGTGGAACGGGCCGTGTAGAGGGGGTAGTCGAGTTTCTCCGCGAGCGCGCGGCGCTCGGGTTCGGGCAGATCGGCGAGGAGGAGTTTCGCCACGGCGGCGACGGTGATGGCCACCGGCTTTCCGATCCGCGAGTACATGCGGACCGGGTAGCGGCTTTCGACCTTGTCGATGTAGAGGACCTCGTTCTCCTCGTAGACGGCGAGGTGCACGGTGTGGCCGCACCGCTCGTTGAGGCGGACGAGGTGGGGGTGGGCGATCTCGCGGATGTCGAGGTTCTCCATCGCCTCCTGGGCGAGGGCGAAGAGGCGGGCGCCGAGGCGGTAGCGCTGGTCGGACTGGCGGTAGACCAGGCCGTGCTCGTGCAGGGTGCGCAGGAGGCGCAGGGCCGTGGACTTGTGGACGCCGAGGCGGTCGGCGACCTGGCCGAGGTCGGCGGGGCCCTCCGCGAGCAGCGGCAGGATGCTCAGGGCGCGGTCGACGGTCTGACTCATGGGGTGTTCGCCTCCTCCGGGGCCCGATCGGCTTGCGTCCAGCCGGGGCCGAGTCGAAGTCTCCCCCATGCCTCGTCGTCCAGGGCGGCCAGCCGGTCGGCGTGGCCGCGGGAGGGAGGGGTGGCCAGGTCGCCGGGGGCGGTGAGGGTGGCGGCCGCCATGAGGTGGCCGTGTCTGATCCGTTCCCGGAGCGGCAGTCGGCGCAGGGTGCCGGAGAGGAAGCCGGCGGCGAAGGCGTCTCCCGCGCCGACGGTGGCTACGACGTCAACGGCCGGGGCGGGCTGGAACGCGGGCGGCGGCTCGAAGGGCCGGGGGTGGGGCGCGCGGCCCCGCGGGGTGCCGCCCGCGGCTGGGCGGAATCGACCGGTGCCGTCGTGGTCCTCTCGTTCGAACACGGTCGCGCCCCTGGCGCCCTGTTTCACCACCAGTACGCGCGGCTCGGGCAGCGCTTCCCGGATCGCCTCCGGTCCGCCGCCGATCCGCCACGCCTGTTCGGCCTCGTCCTCGCCGACGAACACCAGGTCCGCGCGCCGGGCGAGTTCGAGGAGCACCCGGGCCCCGGCGGGGTCGGGCCACAGCCCGGGACGGTGGTTGACGTCGAAGGAGACGAGCGGGCGCCCGGCGGACGGCCGCACGAGGTGTCGTACGAGATCCAAACAGCCCTCGGACAGCGCCGCCGTGATGCCCGACAGGTGCAGTACGCGTCCTGCCCGTACCGCCGCCGGATCCACGTTGTCCACGGTCATCGCGGAGGCCGCCGACCCGGCCCGGTAGTACGCCACCTCGTGCGCGTCGGTGGCCCGGTCGGCCGCCGTGCGGAAGTAGATGCCCGTCGGGCGGGTCGCGTCGGTGCGGACCGCGCCCACGTCGACGCCGTACCGCCCCACCGCCTCCACCAGATGCTGCCCGAACCCGTCCGCCCCCACCCGGCTCACCCACCGTGCCGAATGGCCGAAGGCACCCAGCATGCAGGCCACGTTGGACTCCGCTCCCCCGATGCCCCGCTCGAAGGAGGGCACGTCGGCGAGGCGGCCGGGGCGGGAGGGCAGGAAGGTGACCATGGACTCGCCGAGCGCGACGACATCCACGACGTCGGGGGCGGCGCTGGGGTGGCCGTCGGCGGTCACGATGGGGGAGGCTCCTCGTCGGTCCTGGGGTCGGCGGCGGCTTCGTTGACCCCGTGTTGGCCGAGATGTTAGACAGCAGTGAGCGACATACGCAATGGATGTTGCAAATAATGCAACGCACCAGATCAGGAGGCTCCGATGGCCCATGACACCGGCACCGAAGCGCTCGCCCACCTCGCCGAGGAACGGGTCGACCACCGCTTCAAGGGCCTGCCGCCGGACGCCATGGGCCTGACCGTCGCCGAGCTGGCCGGCCAGCGCCGCAACCTCTTCACCGACGGCTTCACCACTCCCGTCCTCGCCCTGTCCGCCGAGCGCCTGGAGCACAACCTCGCGCTGATGGAGACGTACACGACCCGGCACGGTCTGGCCTTCGCCCCGCACGGGAAGACCTCGATGGCCCCGCAGCTCTTCCGGCGGCAGATCGAGCACGGCGCCTGGGGCATCACGCTGGCGGTGCCGCACCAGGTGTGGGTGGCCCGGGCGTTCGGGATCGAGCGGATCTTCCTGGCCAACGAGCTCGTGGACCCGGCCGCCCTGCGCCGCGTCGCCGCCGACCTGGCGGCCGATCCCGACTTCCGTTTCGTCTGCTACGTCGACTCCGTGCGCGGCGTCGAGCTGATGGACGCGGCGCTGCGCGGCGCCGCCCGGCCGGTGGACGTCGTGGTGGAGCTGGCCGCGGGCGAGGGCGCCCGCACCGGCGTGCGCACGGAGGCGGAGTGCGCGGCCGTCGCCGACGCCGTGGCCGCCGCGCCGACGCTGCGGCTGGTCGGGGTCGCGGGATACGAGGGCGAGGTGCCGCGGGCCGACCCGGAGCGGGTGACGGCCTATCTGCGCCGGCTGACCGCGCTGGCCGCCGACTTCGACAAGAACGGCCGGTTCGCGGGGGCGGACGAGATCGTGGTGAGCGCGGGCGGCAGCGCCTGGTTCGACGCGGTGGCCGAGGTCTTCGCGGAGATCCCCGCGTTCTCCCTGCCGGTCCTGAAGCTGCTGCGCTCGGGTGCGTACGTCTCGCACGACGACGGGCACTACCGCAGGCTCACCCCCTTCGCCCGCGTTCCCGAGGAAGGCGCTCTGGAGCCCGCCTTCCGGCTGTGGGCGCAGGTCGTCTCGCGCCCCTCCCCGGAGCAGGCCTTCGCCAACGCGGGCAAGCGCGACGCGGCCTACGACCTCGACCTCCCCGACGCCCAGGTGGTCCGCCGGGACGGCGCCGACCGCCCGGCCGCCGGCGTGACGGTCACCGGTCTGTCCGACCAGCACGCCTGGCTGCGCACGACGCCCGAGGCGGACCTGGAGGTGGGCGACTGGGTCGGGTTGGGCCTGTCCCACCCCTGCACCTCCTTCGACAAGTGGCAGCTGATCCCGGTGGCCGAGGCGGACGGGACGGTCGTCGACTACATCCGCACGTTCTTCTAGGGAGTGCCATGGACGAGCTGGTCATCCGGGACGCGGACGTCGTCGACGGCAGCGGCGCGGACTCCTATCGCGCCGATGTGGTGGTCGACGGCGGCCGGATCGTCTCGATCGTCAAGGAGGCCGCCGCCGCGGGCTGCCAACGGCCCCGGGCCCGGCGGGAGCTGGACGCGGAGGGGTTGGTCCTCTCCCCCGGCTTCGTCGACATGCACGCCCACTCCGACCTCGCCCTGCTGCGCGACCCCGACCACAGCGCGAAGGCCGCGCAGGGGGTCACGCTGGAGGTGATCGGCCAGGACGGGCTGTCGTACGCGCCGGTGGACGACCGCACGCTGGAGGAGGTCCGCCGGGCGATCACCGGCTGGAACGGGTACGGCGACGACATCGACTTCGACTGGCGGTCGGTGGGCGAGTACCTGGACCGGCTGGACCGCGGTGTCGCCGTGAACGCCGCCTACCTGATCCCGCAGGGCACGGTCCGCGCGCTCGCCGTCGGCTGGGAGGACCGCGCGGCGACCCCCGAGGAGCTGGACCGGATGCGGCGGCTGGTCGCGGAGGGCCTGGAACAGGGTGCGGTGGGCCTGTCCTCCGGGCTCACCTACACGCCGGGCATGTACGCCGGGGACGCCGAACTCACCGAGCTGTGCCGGGTGGTGGCGGAGTACGGCGGCTACTACTGCCCGCACCACCGCTCCTACGGCGCCGGCGCCCTGAAGGCCTACACCGAGATGGTGGCGCTGACCCGGGAGGCCGGCTGCCCGCTCCATCTGGCCCACGCGACGATGAACTTCGGCGTGAACAGGGGCCGGGCGCCCGAACTGCTGGCCCTGCTCGACAAGGCGCTGGACTCCGGGGCGGACATCACACTGGACACCTATCCCTACACGCCCGGCTGCACCACCCTGGCCGCACTGCTGCCGAGCTGGGCGAGCGAGGGCGGCCCGGAGGAGATCCTGGCCCGGCTCGCCGACCCGGCCACGGCCGAGCGGATCCGGCACGACCTGGAGGTGACCGGCTCGGACGGCTGCCACGGCGTGCCCGTGGAGTGGGAGACGATCGAAATCTCGGGGGTGACCGCCGCGGCCCTGGCCGACCATGTCGGGCGCACCGTAAGGGAGTCGGCGGAGCTGCGCGGGGAGAGCTGCTGGACGACCGCCCGCCGGCTGCTGGTGGAGGACCGGCTCGGCACGACGATCCTGCAGCACGTCGGCCATGAGGAGAACGTCCGCACGATCATGCGGCACCGCGCCCACACCGGCGGCTCCGACGGCATTCTGCGGGGCGCCAAGCCCCACCCGCGGGCCTACGGCACGTTCCCCCGGTATCTCGGCCACTACGTCAGGGAGTTGGGGGTGCTGACGCTGGAGGAGTGCGTCGCGCACCTCACCGGGCGCCCCGCGGCCCGGCTGCGACTGCCGGACCGCGGGCTGGTGCGCGAGGGCCACCGGGCCGACCTGGTGCTCTTCGACCCGCTGACGGTGGGGGCGGGCGCCACCTTCGCCGAGCCCCGCGCGCTGCCGACCGGGATCCCTCACGTCCTGATCGACGGCCGTTTCGTCATCGAGGACGGCCGCCGGACGGACGTACTGGCGGGCCGGGCGGTCCGCCGGACACCGGTGTGACCGCCCGGCCCCGGTACTACGGCTTGGGCAGGGTGCAGCCGGACGCGCTCAGGTTCAGCTTGTTGCCGGTGGTGAAGCAGGCCGGGATGATGTAGGTCTCCTCGGCGTAGTTGATGCCCTGACGGACGGTCACGTTGCCGTTGGCGTCGACCTCGCAGGGGTTGTTCTCGGTGCAGCGCTGCCCGTCCTCGTTGCCCGTGTTGTTGACGGCGACGACGTTGCCGGTGGCGGTGTCGATCACGGGCGAGCCCGAGGTGCCGCCGATGGTGTTGCAGGCGGAGGTGTAGCGGACCGAGTCCTTCCAGGTCCAGTCGCCCTCCTTCAGGCGGTAGACGAAGCCGTCGATGTTGCAGCTGTAGATCCGCTTCCAGTAGCCGGAGACGACCTTGATGGAACTGCCGGCGGTCGGGTGCGTGTTCTGCACGGTGAGCGGGCTGATGCCGTAGGAGTTCTTGATCGCCGCGTACGTGGTGGTGGTGCGGTAGATCGTGACGTCCGTGTCCGTCATGGTCGAGTAGACGACCTGGTTGGCGCGGAGCGTGGCGACCCGGGAGCCGGAGGAGTTCAGCAGGCCGAAGCTGCGGCTGGAGGACTGGCCGGTGATGACCTCGCCCGGCTCGGGGAAGCCGGTCTCCAGGCAGTGGCCGTTGGTCAGCACGAGCGCCGGGTCGGTGTCCGCGGAGTTGGGGAAGCGGATGACCGAGCCGGAGCAGTTGCTGAGCGAGACGGTCCCGGCGAAGTTCACGGTCACCGCGGCGGGCCTGGCGGTGTGCGGCGCTGCGACCGCGGGTGCCGCACCCACCCCGGCTATCGCCAGGGAGGACAGGGCGGCAAGGAGAGGCTTGTTCATGTGGGGGTCCCCTCTTACGACGGAGGCGACCGGAGATCTTCCGGCCGCCCTTGCGTCTTTGTCATGCGCATTCTCAACGCAGAGAGGGGTGCGAACAAGAAGCCGCGTCAGGTCATAGGGGTTTCCCTGTGTGCCGCGACCCCCGGCCCGGCCGGTGTCCGCCCGTCAGCGGGGCCCCTTGCCGTGGCCGTGGCCGCGGCCGGGGCGGTCGGTCCAGGACGTCGCCGGGCCGGGCGAGGTGGGCGTGGGCATGGCGGACGCCCCGGTCGCCGAGGGCGAGGCCGTGGCCGACGGGGCGCTGCCCGTCCCTCCGGCGGCACCGGCCGTGGTCGCGCCGGCGGCCGGGGAGGTCGCCGCACCGGGCGGCGAGTCCGCGGTGGACGGGCCGACGGTGGCCGGGGCCGCCGTCGACGCCGTGGCCGGGGCGCTGCTGTCCGTGCGGGTGCGGGCGGTGCCGTCGTCGGCGACGCCGCCGCCGCCCGCGGGACGTGACCCGTCCGGGGAGTCCGAGCCGCCCGCCAGGCCGGCGATGGCCGCCACGGTTCCGGCCACCCCGAGCACTCCGGCGACCACCGCCATGCGGCGCCTGCCGCCCCTGCGCCGCTCCTCGCGCCGGCGTCCGGCACGGCTCTCGCCCGGCCCGCGCGGCGCGGGCACGGCTCGGTTCTCGTCCGGCCCGCGCGGCACGGCCATGGCGGGCAGTTCGCGGGTCTCGTCGTAGGCGTTCTGCCAGCCGTGGGCGCTGGCGGGATCGGCGTACTCGTCGTACGAAGGGGCCGCGGCGGCCTGCGGGTGGTACACGTTCGGCGGGATCCCCGGCTCGCCACCCGCTCCGTGCGCTCCGGACGCCCCCGCCCCTTGGTCGCGTTCGGTGGACATGGGCGGGAATTGTAGAGACGCGAGTGACTGGTGAGACAGCTACCGGCGATAACGACGCAAAACTCCTTGTCTCACGTGGCGGATAACACGAGGCGTGAGGCGTTACCGGGCCGTAAGCTCACGCACATGCAGGTGATCCAGTCGACCAAGCTCGCCAATGTCTGTTACGAGATCCGGGGCCCGGTTCTCGAAGAGGCGATGCGTCTGGAGGCGGCAGGTCACCGCATCCTGAAGCTCAACACGGGCAACCCCGCCGCCTTCGGCTTCGAGTGCCCGCCGGAGATCCTGGAGGACATCCTCCGCAACGTCTCCACGGCGCACGGCTACGGCGACGCCAAGGGCCTGCTGGCCGCCCGCCGCGCGGTCGTCATGCACAACCAGACCCTCGGCATCGAGACGGACGTCGAGCACGTCTTCATCGGCAACGGCGTCTCCGAGCTGATCGTGATGGCGATGCAGGGCCTGCTGGACGACGGCGACGAGGTGCTCGTACCGGCGCCGGACTACCCGCTGTGGACGGCGGCCGTCTCCCTCTCCGGCGGCACGGCCGTGCACTACCGCTGCGACGAGCAGTCCGACTGGATGCCCGACCTCGCCGACATCGAGCGCAAGGTCACCGACCGCACCAAGGCCATCGTCGTCATCAACCCGAACAACCCCACGGGCGCGGTGTACGACGAGGCGATGCTGAAGGGCCTGACCGACATCGCCCGCCGGCACAACCTGCTGGTCTGCTCCGACGAGATCTACGACAAGATCCTCTACGACGGCGCCACCCACACCCCGACCGCGAAGATCGCCCCCGACCTGCTCACCCTCACCTTCAACGGCATGTCGAAGGCGTACCGGGTGGCGGGCTACCGGGTGGGCTGGATGTCGATCTCCGGCCCGCGCGCCCACGCCGACTCCTACATCGAGGGCCTGACGATCCTGGCGAACATGCGCCTGTGCGCCAACATGCCGGGCCAGCACGGAGTCGTCGCCGCGCTCAGCGGACGCCAGTCGATCAACGACCTGGTGCTGCCGGGCGGCCGGCTGAAGGAACAGATGGACGTCGCCTACGAGCTGCTCACCCAGATCCCGGGCGTCAGCTGCGTACGGCCCAAGGGCGCGCTGTATCTCTTCCCGCGCCTCGACCCGCAGGTCTTCAAGATCAAGGACGACCGGCAGATGGTGCTGGACCTGCTGCGCCAGGAGAAGATCATGGTCGTCCAGGGCACGGGCTTCAACTGGCCCGACCCCGACCACTTCCGGGTGGTGACCCTGCCGTCCGCCGGCGACCTGCGGGACGCGGTGACCCGGATCGGGAACTTCCTGGACGGGTACGGGCAGCCGTAGCGGACCGAGACCGCCGGACCGCAGTCCGTGACCCGACTCAACTTTAGACGAAATCCAAGCTAGGATGGCTTCCTGTCAGCGCACAGGAGGCCATCCCATGTACGAGCCGATCCGCACCAAGTCGGTCCACAGCACGATGGCCGGCACCCCCTCCGACTTCCCGCACCGGTCGCGCGAGGAGGAGCTGGACATCCAGCTCGCCGGGCACCTCGCCGCACTGCTCGCCGTCACCGACGACCTGCGCGCCCTGGCCCCGTCCGCGGACCTGGACACGGCCGCGGAGCGGCTCGCCGGCGAGGTCGGCCGACTGCGGGGAGGACGTACGCCGCTTCGCGCGAAGCCGGCTGCGGCCGGTGACCCCGACGCCCTGCACCGGCGCGCGCACGCCCTCGCCGGCCGGGCGCTCGTGGTCGCCGCCTCGCGCGCGGACACCGCGGCCGCCATCCTCGCGGCCGAGCGGATGGACGCACACACCGCCGCCCTGACCGACCCGCAGGAACTCAGCGCGGCGGCCCACTGACCCCCACCCCGGGGTCCCCCGATCGGCCCCGGTCCGCGTGCACCCGCAGCGACACGCGGACCGGGCGCCATTGCCGACGCTCCGTCGACTCCGTTGCGTTGCGGCCGTGTTCGGCCTCCTCCGACGGTGCGTCATGATTCGTGACCGACATCGATTCCAGGCCGGTCCGCAGGCCGTGGCCGCCGACGGGGTCCTGGTGCGCCCAGCGGCCGCCGTCACCCTCCAGGACGTCAACCGCTCCTGCCCGAAACGGAACCGACCGCCGGAGGCGCCTCCTCCTGTTGCATACCGGGAACGGGTCGTCACCTGTCGTTCACCCGGGGCACCGGGGAACTTGGAGTTCCGCGAGCACGCTCCCCGGCGTGAGACGTATCGCGGGAATCGTCCTCGCGGTTCTGCTGATCGGTGGCGTGGTGGCCGCCGTCGTCGCGGGCCGGCATGGTGAGGACAAGGGCACGGCAACGAAGACCGTGCGTGGAGTGATCGGATCGGAGAAGGCCGACTTCTTCGCCGATCCCGACGTGGTGAAGGCCCTCGCCGCCAAGGGCTACACCGTCAAGGCCGAGGCCTCGGGTTCCTGGGCCATGGAGGGTCTCGACCTCAAGGGCTACGACTTCGCCTTCCCCTCCAGCCAGGCGCCCGCCGATCAGCTGGCCGCCAAGTACCACGTGCGGGAGCCGTTGCCCCGGCCCTTCTACTCGCCCCTCGTGGTCGTGGCCCACCACAGCGCCGCCGATGTGCTGGCGGGAAACGGGCTGGCCACGCTCGGCGGGCGGAGCCGGGGCACGCTGAAGATGGCCGCCTTCCTGGAGGCCGCCCGGCACGACCGCACCTGGCAGCAGCTCAAGGGGGCGTCGAAGCACGGGGAGTTGACCGGCACCCTCTACATCACCAGCACCGACCCGGAGTCCTCCAACTCGGGCGCGCTGTACCTCGCCGCCGCCTCCTACGTCGCGAACGGCGGCAAGGTGACCGCGAGCAAGGCGGACATCGACCGCACCGCACCCCTGCTGCACAAGCTGGTCAGTGTCCAGGGCGCCCAGCAGTCCAGCACGGACGCGGTCTTCCGGGACTTCGTCAGCGGCGCCGGGAACCCGCTGGTGCTCGTGTACGAGTCGCAGGTCGCCTCGCTGCTCGCCGAACAGCACACCGCGGACGACCTCGTGGTGCTCTACCCGGACACCACGGTCAACAGCGACCACACCGTCGTACCGCTCGACGCGAACGGCCGCGCGCTCGGGGAACTCCTCGGCACCGACCCCACCCTGCGTCGGCTGGCCGTCCGGCACGGGTTCCGGCCGCAGGGCGACGCCGCCGAGTTCGTCACGGCCACCGCGGACCACACCGCCTACCTCAACCAGAAGCTGACCGGCGTCCGGCAGGCGCCCGTGCCCACCTCCGCGGTGCTGCACGAGATGGCCCGCCGGGCGCGCGGATGACGGGGGACCATCGCATGAGCAGCACCGACAACGAGTTCACACTCACTCCGCCCGAGGCGGTCACGCCCGTGCCCCGGGACAGGGCCGGCGGGCTGGTGCCCGTCGAGGACGGTGTGCGCGCCGACACGGCCCGCAAGGCCGCCGCCTACGTCGAGGGGCTCGCCTCGCTCGACAGCCGCTCGCCCGAGTTCGCGGGCAAGGTCGGCGAGATCACGGCCCTCGGCGCCGGGGACATGCGCACCGCCGCCGCGCAGTCCAACCGCATGCTGGAGCGTGCGGTGCGCAGCCTGCCCGACAAGGGCGGGGACGCCCAGTCGAAGGTCGCCGGCTCGCTGGTGGAACTGCGCCGGGTGGTCGAGGACCTGGACCCGCGCGACCTGCCGGCGAGCAGGGGCCGCAAGTTCCTCTCCAAGCTGCCCGGCGGCAACAGGCTGCGCGACCACGTCGCCAAGTACGCCTCCGCGCAGGGCACGCTGAACGGGATCGTGGGCTCGCTGCGCGGCGGCCAGGACGAACTGCGCCGCGACAACGCCGCGTTGCAGACCGAGCGGGTCCGCCTGTGGGAGACGATGGGCAGGCTCCAGGAGTACGTGGTCCTCACCGAGGCCCTCGACGCCGCCGTGGAGGAGCACATCGCCCGGGTCACGGACCCGGAGCAGGCGGACACGCTGCGCGCCGACGTCCTCTTCCCGGTCCGGCAGAAGCACCAGGACCTGCTCACCCAGCTCGCGGTGTGTGCGCAGGGCTACCTCGCCATGGACGTCGTACGCCGCAACAACGACGAGCTGATCAAGGGCGTCGACCGGGCGGCCACGACCACCGTCTCGGCCCTGCGCATCTCCGTGATGCTGGCCTCCGCCCTGGACAACCAGAAGAAGGTCGTCGAGCAGGTCAACGCCCTGCGCGGCACCACCGAGGACCTCATCCGGGCCAACTCCGAGATGATCTCCACACAGAGCGGCGAGATCCAGCGCATCGCCGCCGACCCGGCCGTCGGCGCGGAGACGCTGCGCTCGGCGTTCCAGCAGATCTACCGCACGCTGGACGCCATCGACACCTACAAGGTGCAGGCGACCGAGGCGATGGCCTCGACGGTGCGGTCCCTGACGGAGGAGCTGCAGAACGCGAGCGCCCATCTGGAGCGCAGCCGGTCGCAGGGCGCGCTGGAGGGCGGACTCGCATGACGAGACGGACCTCACGCGCACTGGCTCTCGTCGCGACGACGGCCGCTCTCCTGACCGCCTGCTCGGCCGGGGAGCACAAGGACGACGCCACCGCCCCGAAGCCCGGCACCCTCCGCATCCTCGCCTCCAGCGAACTCAGCGACATGACCGCCGTCTTCGACCGCGTCCGCAAGGACACCGGCGTCACGATCCGCCCCACCTACATGGGCACCCTGGACGCCGTCGACCTGCTCGCCAGGGGCAGGACGGACGGGGCGTACGACGCGCTGTGGCTGTCCTCGGACGACTATCTGCGGCTGCGCCCCGAGGCGGCGAGGAAGGTGGTCTCCGAGACGCCGGTGATGTCCAGCCCGGTCGCCGTCGGCGTCAAGCCGGCCACCGTACGGTCTCTCGGCTGGAAGCCGGACGCCGTCACCTGGTCCCAGGTCGAACAGGCCGTGCAGGACGGGAGACTGACCTACGGCATGACCGACCCGGAACGCTCCAACTCCGGCTTCTCCGGCCTCGTCTCGGTCGCGTCGGCCCTGTCCGGCGCCCAGTCCGCGCTGACCGACGCGGACGTCGCCAAGGCGACGCCGAGGCTGAAGGAGTTCTTCAAGGGCCAGAAGCTGACGTCGGGTTCGTCCGGCTGGCTGGCGACGGCGTACGAGCGGCGCGGTGACGTCGACGCCCTGCTGAACTACGAGTCCGTCCTCAAGGGCATCCCGGGTCTGACCGTGATCCGCCCCCGGGACGGTGTGATCACCGCGAACTACCCGCTCTCCTCGCTCGCCTCGACCGACGCCCGCACCCGTGAGGACGTCCGCAAGGTGGCGGACGACCTGCGCACCGACGCCGTGCAGCGGCTGATCACCGAGACCACCCACCGCCGGCCGGTCGTCCCCTCGGTGCCACCCGCCTCCGGCCTCGACACCAGCCGGCGCCGCGAGCTTCCGTTCCCCGGCAGCCGTTCGGTCGCCGACGGGCTCCTGGACTCCTACGAGAACGAGCTGCGCCGCCCCTCCCGCACCGTGTACGTCCTCGACACCTCCGGCTCGATGGAGGGCGGCCGGCTGGCGGCGCTGAAGAAGGCGCTCGCCGGTCTCACCGGCGACTTCCGCGACCGCGAGGAGGTCACCCTGATGCCGTTCGGCTCGGGCGTGAAGAGCGTACGGACGCACGTCGTGGACCCCAAGGACCCGAAGGCCGGTCTCGACGCCGTCCGGAGGGACACCGACGCCCTCGAGGCCGACGGGAACACCGCGATCTACACCTCCCTGGAGAAGGCGTACGACCATCTCGGCGCCACCCGTGACACGTTCACCTCGATCGTGCTGATGACCGACGGCGAGAACACCACCGGAGCGAAGGCCGGGGACTTCGACGGCTTCTACCGGCAACTCACCGGCGCCCGGCGGGACATCCCCGTCTTCCCGATCGTCTTCGGCGACTCCGACCGCTCCGAGCTGGCGCACATCGCCGACCTGACCGGCGGCCGCCTCTTCGATGCCGAGAGCGGCTCGCTGGACGGCGCCTTCGAGGAGATCCGTGGCTACCAGTAAGGTCCTCGGCTATCTCGAGTCCCGCAAGAACCTCGCCGGCGGCGCCTGCGGGCTGCTCGGCCTGGTGCTGACCTTCACCGGGGTCGCGGGCCCGTACTGGCCGGTCGTGGTCGCCGGACTCTACGGCGCGGGCGCGCTGGTCGCCCCGCCCGAGCGGCCCGCGCCGCCCGACTTCCCGAGCCCGTCGGCCCGGCTGGAGGCGGTGCGCGCCGACTTCGGGAAGCTGGGCGCGTATCTCGCGGACGTCGACCTGCCGCCCGTCCCTGCCGGCCGGCTCGCCGAACTGACCGGGCTGCTGGCCGCGTTGCTGGAGCCCGGCTGGGTCGCCGAGGCGCTCGCCCTGGACCCCGAGGCCGTGCACGCCCTCTCCCGGGCGGTGCGGCAGGACGTCCCCGAGGCCGTCGACACCTTCGTGCGGACACGGTGGTGGACCCGGCTGGCCCCGGGCACCGAGCCGCCCGAACGGCATCTGGAACGGCAGCTCGACCTGCTGCGACAGGAGGCCGAGCGGCTGGCGGCGGGCCTCGGAGAGGCCGAGGCACGCCGCCAGGAGTCCCACACCCGGTATCTGGAGGGCCGGGGCGGGGCGGAGGACGGCGAACTCGGCGCCTGACGTTCTCCGGATCGCCGGGCGTCTTCGGCTGCCCCCTCCGACGGGCGTGAAGATCCCGTGGGCAAGGGCGCACGCGAGCGGGCCCCGCACGTCGTTGTGCGGGGCCCGGGGTTGTCACCACGGCCGGCCGTGACGATCGCTGGTCAGGGCATCCGGACCGGCCGTGGAGTCTTTTCTCGCGGGTCTCAGCCCAGGCGCTGCACCAGCGCGCGGTACTGGTCCCACAGCTCCTTCGGGGTGTGGTCGCCGAAGGTGTTGAGGTGCTCGGGGACGAGGGCCGCCTCCTCGCGCCAGACCTCCTTGTCGACCGTGAGCAGGAAGTCCAGGTCGGACTCGGCGAGTTCGAGACCGTTGGTGTCGAGCGCGTCGCGCGTCGGCAGCACGCCGATCGGGGTCTCGACGCCCTCGGCCTTGCCGTCCAGTCGCTCCACGATCCACTTCAGGACGCGGGAGTTCTCACCGAAGCCCGGCCAGACGAACTTGCCCTCGTCGTTCTTCCGGAACCAGTTGACGTAGTAGATCTTCGGCAGCTTGGACTGGTCCTTGTCCTTGGCCACGTCGATCCAGTGGGCCATGTAGTCGCCCATGTTGTAGCCGCAGAAGGGCAGCATCGCGAACGGGTCGCGGCGCAGCTCGCCGACCTTGCCCTCGGCGGCGGCGGTCTTCTCGGAGGCCACGTTGGCGCCGAGGAAGACGCCGTGGTTCCAGTCGAAGGACTCCGTCACCAGGGGGACGGCGCTGGCGCGGCGGCCGCCGAAGAGGATCGCCGAGATCGGCACGCCCTTCGGGTCCTCCCACTCCGGCGCGATGATCGGGCACTGGGAGGCGGGGACGGTGAAGCGGGCGTTGGGGTGGGCGGCCGGGACCTCGGAGGCCGGCGTCCAGTCGTTGCCCTTCCAGTCGGTCAGGTGGGCGGGCAGTTCCTCGGTCATGCCCTCCCACCAGATGTCGCCGTCGTCGGTGAGGGCGACGTTGGTGAAGACCGCGTTGCCCCACAGCGTCTTCATCGCGTTGGCGTTGGTGTGCTCACCGGTGCCGGGCGCGACGCCGAAGAAGCCGGCCTCGGGGTTGATCGCGTAGAGGCGGCCGTCCTCGCCGAAGCGCATCCAGGCGATGTCGTCGCCGATGGTCTCCACGGTCCAGCCGGAGATCGTGGGCTCCAGCATGGCGAGGTTGGTCTTGCCGCAGGCGCTCGGGAAGGCGGCGGCGACGTACTTGGACTCGCCCTGCGGCGGGGTGAGCTTGAGGATCAGCATGTGCTCGGCCAGCCAGCCCTCGTCGCGCGCCATGACGGAGGCGATGCGCAGCGCGTAGCACTTCTTGCCGAGCAGCGCGTTGCCGCCGTAGCCGGAGCCGTACGACCAGATCTCGCGGGACTCCGGGAAGTGGGAGATGTACTTGGTCTGGTTGCAGGGCCAGGGGACATCCTCCTGGCCCTCCTCCAGCGGGGCTCCGAGCGAGTGCACGGCCTTGACGAAGAAGCCGCTGTCGCCCAGCTCGTCCAGGACGGCCCGGCCCATGCGCGTCATGGTGCGCATCGAGACGGCGACGTAGGCGGAGTCGGTGATCTCCACGCCGATCGCGGACAGCGGGGAGCCGAGCGGGCCCATGCAGAACGGGACGACGTACATGGTGCGGCCCCGCATGGAACCGCGGAACAGGCCCTGCTCACCGGCGAAGATCTCCCGCATCTCGGCGGGGGCCTTCCAGTGGTTCGTCGGGCCGGCGTCCTCTTCCTTCTCGGAGCAGATGAAGGTCCGGTCCTCGACGCGGGCGACGTCGGTCGGGTCGGAGGCGGCGTAGTAGGAGTGTGGGCGCTTGATCGGGTCGAGCTTCTTGAAGGTTCCCTTGGAGACGAGCTCCTCGCTCAGTCGCTCGTACTCGGCCTCGGAGCCGTCACACCAGACCACGCTGTCCGGCTGGGTCAGTTCAGCGATCTCGTTGACCCACGAGATCAGGTCCTGGTGGTTGGTGGGGATGACGGTGGGAGCCGCGATGTCGCGCGCCACGATTGCTCCTAAAAGAGGGATTTTTGTCTTGTCGCCCCGTGGGGGCCGCGACCCGGATGCTTCACGGTGTTGACCTTTGGCGCTCATCCGGTGCCGACCGCACTCATTTGATCATCCGATTCTAGTGCCCATCTGTCCAGAGGGCATCACAGGTGAGCGACGTGACGAATCCCACGGTTTCCGTGATTCTTTGCGTGCACGTGGAGTTCAACAGAAGGACTTTTTGCGTTACTCGCCCTCACCAGGGCGCGCTGACGCGCGACTTACGGGGTCGTAGGTACCATGCCCCGCATGACTGCGTCCGCCCCCGACGCGCCCAGGGACACGCCGGCCGCCGGCCGCGGTCCCGTCGCGCTCTCCCTGCCGCATCCGGTCAAGCCCAGGCTCCGCGGCTGGCTGCACCTCGGCATGTTCCCGGCCGTGCTCGTCGCGGGCCTCGTGCTCACCGCCCTCGCCGACTCCACCCGGGGCCGCATCGCCTGCGGCATCTACGTCCTCACTGCCTGCCTGCTCTTCGGCGTCAGCGCGCTGTACCACCGGGGCAACTGGAGCCCCCGGATGGACGGCGTGCTGCGCCGCCTCGACCACGCCAACATCTTCCTGATCATCGCGGGCACCTACACGCCGCTGACCATGCTGCTCCTGCCCGGCGCCAAGGGTCAGTGGCTGCTGTGGGGCATCTGGGCCGCGGCCACCGCGGGCATCGTCTTCCGCGTCTTCTGGGTCGGCGCCCCGCGCTGGCTCTACACCCCCTGCTACCTGGCGATGGGCTGGGCGGCCGTCTTCTTCCTGCCCGACTTCATGCGCAGCGGCGGCATCGCCGTCCTGGTGCTGGTCATCGTCGGCGGTCTGCTCTACAGCGCCGGGGGCGTGGTGTACGGCATCAAGCGCCCGAACCCCTCACCGCGCTGGTTCGGCTTCCACGAGGTCTTCCACTCCTTCACCCTCGCCGCGTTCGTCGTCCACTACGTCGGCATCTCCCTGGTGGCGTACCAGCACACGTAAACCCTCCCCGCCCCCATGGCCACGGCTCCCGAGCCGTGGCCATTTTCGTACGCCCGAAAGCCCCTCGCTGTTGACAGTGAGTAGATTTTGACAGCTACGCTCATTTCATGGTTACTGTCACGCACTTGGACGAGACGCGGCGCGACTCCCGCCGCTGGTGGGCCCTCGGGGCCCTGGTCGCGAGCATGCTGGTGCTCGGCTTCGACATGACGATCCTCAACGTGGCCCTGCCGACCATGGCGGAGCAGCTCGGCGCCACGACCGGTCAGCAGCAGTGGATGGCGGACGCGTACGTCGTCGTCTTCGCGGCCCTGATGCTCCCCGCGGGCCTGCTCGGCGACCGGTTCGGACGGAGGCTGATGCTGGTCACCGGGCTCGTGGTCTTCCTCGCCGGATCGCTGGTGGGCGCCCTGGCCGGGGACGTGAACCTGGTGATCACGGCCCGCGCGGTGATGGGCGTCGGCGCCGCGCTGATCACACCGCTGGCGATGTCCGTGCTGCCGTCGCTGTTCACGCCCGAGGAGCAGGGCAGGGCCATCGGCCTCGTCTCCACCGGCTCGGCGCTCGGCCTACCGCTCGGTCCGATCGTCGGCGGCTGGCTGCTCGACCACTTCTGGTGGGGCTCGGTCTTCCTGATCAACGTCCCGATGGTCGCGATCGGCATCCTCGCCTGCCTCTTCCTGCTCCCCGAGACCCGCGACCCCGCCTCCCCCGAGGTCGACACCCTCTCCACCGCGTTCACCGCCGCCGGACTCGGCGCCCTCATCTACGGGATCATCGAGGCCCCCGACCGGGGCTGGACCGACCCGCGGACCCTCGCCGTGTTCGCCGCGGCCGCGGTCCTGATCACCGGGCTGGTGCTGCGCTCGCGCCGGGTCCGGCGCCCCATGCTGGACATGAACCTGCTCGCCCACCGCGGCTTCCTGCTCAACACCGTCGCCGCGACCCTGGTGATGTTCGTGCTGTCCGGCCTGATGTTCGTGCTGCCGCCCTACCTCCAGGCAGTCCTCGGCAACGACACTCTCGGCACCGGCGTCCGGATGCTGCCGCTGGTCCTCGGCCTGTCCGTCTCCGCGAAGCTGGCCACGCCCGTCGCCACCCGCTTCGGCGCCCGGGCCTCGGTCAGCGCCGGCCTGGTCGTCCTCGCCTTCGCCGCCTTCCTCGGCAGCCGTACCACCACCGACTCCGGCTACGGCTTCACCGCGCTCTGGCTCACCGTCGCCGGCCTCGGCTTCGGCTGCGCCCTCGTACCGGCCATGACCGGCGCCCTCGCCACCCTGCCCCGCGACCGGGCCGGCAGCGGCTCCGGCCTGCTCATGACCCTGCGCCAGGTGGGCTCCGCGATCGGCATCGCCCTGCTCGGCAGCCTGCTGGCCAACGCCTTCCGCGACCGCCTCGACGTCACGGGGCTGCCCTCCGGAACCGCCCGCACCGCCGGTGACTCCGTGGTCGCCGCGCACCTGATCGCCGAGAGGACCGGCTCCGCGCAGCTGGCGGCCTCCGCGAACGGCGCCTACGTCCACGGCATGGCCCTGGTCCTGCTGGTGTGCGGCATCGCCGCCCTCGTCTCGGCGCTGCTCGCCGCGGCGTTCCTGCCGGGCACGGCCGCCACCGCGCGGACCGAGCCGCACAACAACCCGGATGTGGCCACCCCCGTGACGGATGCCGGACAATGACCCCCATGACGGCCGCACGTTCCCCCCTCTCCCCCGCCGACCGCCCCCAACCGGGCCTGCGTGAACGCAAGAAGATCAAGACCCGTGAGGCCATCCGCGCCGCCACGTACGCGCTGGTCAAGGAGCAGGGGTACGACGCCACGACGATCGAGCAGATCGCCGAGCGGGCCGAGGTGTCGCCGTCGACCGTCTTCCGCTACTTCCCGACCAAGGAGGACATCGTCCTCACCGACGAGTACGACCCCCTGATGGTCGAGGAGTTGCGCGCCCGGCCCGTCGGCGAGCCGTGGATCGACTCGCTGCGGCACGTGGTGCACAAGGCCCTCGACGCGATGACGGAGGAGGACCCCGAGGTGCTCCGGATGCGGGCGCACCTCGGGGCCCAGGTCCCTGCCGTCCGCTCCCGCATGTTCGAGAGCATGTCGGAGACCGGGCGGCTGCTCCGCGGAGCCCTCGCCGAGCGCTCCGGCCTGGACCCGGACAGCCTCGAGGTGCGCGTCTACGCGATGTCCCTCATCGGCGGGCTGATGGAGGTCAACATGTACTGGCCGGAGAACGGCTTCGAGGGCGACCTCCGCGCACTGGTGGACCGGGCCCTCGACGTCCTGGAGCGCGGCCTGCCCACCGAAAACCCCTGAGCCCGGCGCCCTCCGCCGTGCCATCCTGACAAGATGAACGGTCCCGAGATCCACGTCGAAGTCGCCTCCGAACTGCACCTGTTCGTGCCGCCCGCCCGGCGCTCGGCGGCCGCCGGCCTCACCACGGACGGCGTCTCGACGCTCGGGCACGTCATCGAGTCCCTCGGGGTCCCGCTGACCGAGGTCGGCGCCCTGGTGGTGGACGGCCGCGAGGTGCCGACCTCCCACATCCCGGCGGCCGGCGAGTCGGTGAGCGTCCGCCCGGTCCCCCGCCCCCAGCGGGTACCCGGCGCCCCGCTCCGCTTCCTCCTCGACGTCCACCTCGGCACGCTCGCCCGCCGGCTGCGACTGCTCGGCGTGGACACCGCGTACGAGTCGACCGACATCGGCGACCCGGCGCTGGCCGCCCGCTCGGCGGCGGAGAAGCGGGTCATGCTCAGCCGCGACCGGGGGCTGCTGCGCCGCCGCGAGCTGTGGGCCGGCGCCTACGTCTACAGCACCCGCCCCGAGGACCAACTGCACGACGTCCTCGACCGCTTCGCACCCGACCTGCACCCCTGGACCCGCTGCACCGCCTGCAACGGCCTGCTCGGACAGGCCACCAAGGAAGAGGTCGCCGCCCAGCTCAAGGGCGGCACCAAGCGGTCGTACGACGTCTTCGCCCAGTGCACGGAGTGCGGCCGGGCCTACTGGAAGGGCGCGCACCACGACCAGCTGGAGGCGGTCGTGGAGCGGGCGTTGAGCATGCGTACCCAGGGCGGCTGAGTACCGGAGCCGATCCTCCGGGGCCGCCCGGAGCGGTTGGCTGGGTCCATGACGACAGCGCACCCCGTACGGCCACCGGCTCCCGGCCGCGCCCTCACCCGGTGGTCGGCGTGGGGCCTCGCCCTGCTCATCCCGAGCGTGTTCCTCGCGGCGATCGCCGCGCTCAGCACCGAGCGCGGCAGCCGCTGCGTCACCCACGACGAGTGCCCCCAGGTCCCGGGGGCACTCGTGTACGGCAGTCTCCTCGCGGCCGTCGGCGCGGGCCTCGCGGTCCTGCTCTGGCCGCGGCGCAGATGGACCGCCGGGCGGACCTGGGCCGTGGCGCTCCAGTGGAGCGCCCAGGTCCTGCTGCTCCTGCTGATCCTCAGCTACGGCGGCTGACGTCACCCTTCCCGCAGGCCACCCCGTCACGGTTCCGGTCCAGACCCAGCGGGTCGTCCCCGCCGTTGACCTTCAGCCGGCCGTAGTGGTTCTGCTTCAGCCAGGTGCAGCGGGCCGCGGCCGTCTTCTTCACCCGGGCCGGGAAGACCGTCGGCACGCACACGTTGACCGAGCCGTAGTGCCGGTCGCAGCCGGAGATCGTCGGGCTGACCGGCTGCGACGTCTTCTTCCTGCCGGGCCCGGCGACCTTGCCGGACAGCGAGTCGGCGAAGGAGTGGACGTGCGGCGAGGCGGCGGAGGCGCTCAGCGCCGCCGGACCCGACAGGTGCACCCACTTGGCGACCGACGGCACCCCGTTGGCGTCCACCGCGAAGAGCATGTACCAGCCGGGCGGGGCCAGGTTGGGATTGCTCGTCACGTTCAGGTCGACGTTGTTGCCGCTCACCGAGAGCGGCAGGTCGACGAAGCGCTGGTTCGGGTCGGAGGAGTGGGTGACCGCGGCCGGGCGGATCAGCTCGGCCTTGGCGATGGGCCGGTCCACGGTGATCCGCTGCGTGTCGCCGTACTTCCACTCCTGGTTGATCACCGAGGTGATCGTCGGCCGGGTGCCCTTGTACAGGTAGGGCGGGGTGTAGATCGACACGTTGTGGTTCCAGGTGCCGTTGCCCGGGTTGTCGCCGGTGGCCATCACGCGGCCGTCGGGCAGCAGGAACGCCGAGGAGTGGTAGCCGCGGGACTCGGGGTCGGCGGCCACGGAATCGAAGGTGTTGGTGCCCGGGTCGTAGATCGAGGACTCGTACACCGGGTTGGCGCGGTTGTGCAGGGCGCCGCCCGTCTCCAGCACCTTGCCGTCGGGCAGCAGAACGGCGGAGACGTACATCTTGCCCTGGGCGCCGGTCTCGGCGACCTTGCCGTTACCCAGGTCGACGGTGCCCTGCGGCAGCGGCGGCCCGGCGACGTACGACGGGTTGGCCTGCTTGAGGTCGATCAGGTCGGTGAGCCGGTTCGCGTCCGGATTGGAGTCGATGTTGCCGCCGCCGAGGGTGAGGACCTTCTGGTTCTGCGCCGGGGGCAGCAGCACGCTCGCCGACTGGTCCCGCTGGTCCTTGTTCTGCAGCCCCGGGATCTGCGTGATCGTGTTGGCGCCGTAGTCGTAGACCGCCGAGCCGGTGCCCGGGATGTTGTTTCCGAAGACATGGCTGCCCGTGTAGAACAGCCGGCCGTCCTGCATCAGGATCATCGACGGGTACAGACCCCAGTACGACCACGTCTGGTTGACCTGCCACAGCGCCAGCCACTTCTGCTGGGCGTCCGACCAGTACTCGGCGGTCACCGAACCGGTGGAGTCCTCGCGCAGCCCGCCGAAGGAGATGACGTCGCCGTTGCCCAGCTCCGTCGCCGACGGGTACCAGTGGCCGTCGTTGAGGTCGTTCGTCTTGCTGTAGGTCTCGGTCTTCGGGTCGAAGATGTACGAGTCCTTGAACCCCTCGTAGCCGTGCCCGCCCGCCACCGGATAAGCCTTGTTGCCGCTCATGACGAGCACCCGCCCGTCCTGGAGCTGCACGTGGCCCGCGCAGAACATGTCCTTCGGCGTCGGGATGACCTTGTAGGTGCCCGTCGCCGGGTCGTACAACGCGGAGGTGAACGTGCCCGCGTTGAAGTTCTCCTCGCTGTTGCCCGAGCCGGCGATCAGCAGCACCTTGCCGTTGTTCAGGACGACGGAGTGCATCGAGCGGACCGGGTTCTGCGTCGGCAGCACCGACCAGCTGCCGTCGGCGCACTGGGCGTTCGTGCCGGTGCACTGGGCCGGCGGGACCACGTCCGGGACCTGGTCCATGGTGTAGTCGTCGGTGGTCGCCGAACCGGTGCCGTAGACGGAGACACCCCAGGTGATCCGGTCGGTGCCGGCCGGTACCTCCGGGGTGCGGACCTTGGCCCGCGTCCAGGCCGACGCCATGTCCAGGGTCTTGAGATCGGTCCAGTACTGCCAGCCGGCGGTCGTGTCGTGCCGGAACAGGGTGATGCCGGCGTCCGGAGTGGTCGTCTTGTACCAGAGGCCCAGGTCGTACTGCTTGCCGGCGGTCACCACCGGCGCACAGGTGGTGGACTCGGTGATCAGCGCCTTGCGGTCGCCGTCGACCCGGCGGGTCAGCGTGACCTTCATGGCCTTGGTGCCGGAGTGGGCGCCCGACACCGTGGCGAAACTGAAGTCGTTGTTCCCCCACCCGGACTTCTCCCAGCAGTACGGCATGCCGTCCGTACCGGCGGTCTCGAAGCCCGGGTTCTTCACGAGGTTCGCGGCCACCGCCGCCTCGGGCGAAGTGAGGAGCAGACCGGCGGTCAGGGCCCCCACCCCGACCAGCGCGGTCCGTCTGCGATGTCTGCTCACACGGCTCTCCTTGCGGTCGTACGACTGTGCTTCATTGGGTGGACGCAGCGGCGCGGCGGCGTCGCGGGAGATACACCAGCGCTTCCGTCCCGACGAAGCGCAGGACGAACGTCATGACCAGCGCGAGCGCGGTGGCGGGCAGCGCGCCCATCCCGAACCGGTCGACGAGCAGGGCGATCAGCGGGATGCGCAGCACCAGGTCCGCGTTGGCGAGCAGCGCGAACCGGCCCAGCCGGTCCCACCAGCGGCGATGCCCCCGCCGGTCGCGGAACAGCAGCTGCTCGATGAGCACGAAGTTCCAGGCGACACCGAGCTGGTTGGCGAGGATCTCCGAGGGCACGTAGTGCAGGCCGAGCACGGTCAGCGCCCACAGCCCCACGAGGTTCGGCACGAAGCCGCTCGCCCCGATCAGCCCGAAGCCGACCATGCGGGCCACGGGCGAGGCGGTGCGCAGCCCGGCCAGGTGACGCAGGAAGCGGAAGCCTTCCTGCGCGCTCGACTTGGACTCCCCGGCGAACCGGTCCTGGAAGACGAACGGCACCTCGGCGACCTGCCGGGGGCGGCTGCGTACCGCCAGCTCCAGGAGGATCTTGTAGCCGAGCGGCTTGAGCACGTCCGCGGTGACCGCGCTGCGCCGGATGGCGAAGAAGCCGCTCATCGGGTCGCTGATGCCG
This sequence comes from Streptomyces sp. NPDC044061, assembly GCF_056434305.1. Classification (NCBI taxonomy): domain Bacteria; kingdom Bacillati; phylum Actinomycetota; class Actinomycetes; order Kitasatosporales; family Streptomycetaceae; genus Streptomyces; species Streptomyces sp. NPDC044061. Next base: position 39,992 of record NZ_JBWKFL010000032.1, read on the forward strand.
TGCAGCCGACGCGGGAACAGGGCCTTGGTGAGCCAGGTGGCGCCGCGTGACACGGCCACCCGGTAGCTGCCGGCGAGCCCGGCCCGGCTGCCGCCCTTGATGTACCGGGAGGCGACGACGAGGCCGGCGCTCGACCGCTCACCGGTCGCCACCAGCTCCGGCACCAGGGAGGGCGGATGCTGGCAGTCGCCGTCCATCACGACGATCCACTCCGAGGTCGCCGCCCTCAGCCCCTCGACCACCGCACCGCCCAGCCCGCCGACCGGCTCCTCGCGGTGCAGCACGGCCACCGGGAACGGACAGTCCTGTGCCGCCTCCCGGATCACCTCGGGGGTGTCGTCGGTGGAGTCGTCCACGAAGACGACCTCGCAGGGCAGCCGCGCGGGCACCGACTCGGTGATCCGGTGCAGCAACTGCCGGATGTTCGCCGACTCGTTGAAGGTCGGTACGACGATGGTGACCGCGCCGGGCTCGGCGACCTCCGCGGCGTCCAGGCCCGGGGCCGGGACGGTGTACTCGTGGCTGCTCATCGCGCGCCTCCCGCGGCTGCCGTCCGGATCTGCCGGATCTCGATGCGGTCTTCTCCGGTGCCGAAGGTGGCGACCGGCTCGGAGTGCCGGATGGCCGCCCTGACGTTGGGCAGGTCCCGGGCGTCACGACGGACGGTCGGGGAGGCGACGACGTAGTCGAGGTCCCGCCAGCCGTGCGGCATCGTCCTGGTGACGGCCGGGTCGAGGTCCGCCTTGTAGAACCAGATGGCGCCGAGCCCGGGCCGGTATCCCTCGTGCACGAGGTCCAGCCAGAGCGCGTCGTCCACCAGGACCCGGGTCGCCTCCGGTTTCTCGACCCGCGTGCCGAGCCAGGCCGAGGCCTGCCGGTAGGGCTTGTTGGCGTCCGCGGTGAGGGCGGTGCGGTCGCCGTCGTACCAGTGCGGTACGACGTAGGCGCCGGCGGCGAGCGCCAGTACGGCGGCCAGCGCGTACCGGGCCCCGGTCACGTACCGCCTCTCGCCCGTGCCCCGCCACCTGCGCAGCGCCGCGTGGGCGACGGAGGCGGTGCCGCCGGCGAGGACCAGCGCGAGGAAGGGCAGGGCGCCGATGACGTACATGGCGGGCAGATAGCCGTTGGGGCGCAGGGCCACCGCGGCCAGGATCGCCACCGTCAGGGCCGGTCCGGCGAGGGCGCGCGCGGTGACCGACCAGCGCCAGGTGACGATCAGCAGCACGGCTCCGGCCAGACCACCGAGGGGCAGCACCCGGTCGTAGTACAGCCAGGAGTGCAGCACGCCGTACGAGCCGGAGGAGCTGTCCAGGATGAAGCCCGAACCGGGCCTGGACATCTGGTACTTGATGCCGTCCCACAGCGAGACGTGGCCGCTGCCCGGGAACAGCTCGCCCTTCAGCAGGGCGAACAGCGGGTAGGAGAAGCCGATCAGGGAGCAGGCGGTGACGGCCCCGGTCAGGGCGAACTTGCGGGTGTCGCGGTGACTGTGCCGCCACATCGTGACGAACAGGGCGGGCAGGACGACGAGCATCGTCTCCTTGGTGAGCACGCCCGCCGCGGCGGCGAGGCCCGCGCCGAAGTGGTGCCAGAGGTGCCGGCTGGGCGAGGCCGCGAGGCAGAACGCCAGCAGCAGCCACATCACCGCGATGTTGTCGAGGAAGATCTCCCGCTGCAGGACCACCGCCAGCGGCGACAGCCCGAACAGGACCATGCCGAGCCCGGCGGCCCAGCGGGGCAGGGAGAGCCGGCGCCCGAGGACGTACACCAGCACGGCGCTGACGGCACTGATCACGAGCATGGTGGCCCGCATGGAGCCGACCGTCATCGAGCCGGGGCTGATCGCCGAGGGTATCCAGCTGAGCAGGGCGATCTGCACCCAGCCGAGCGGCGGATGGTCGTACCAGTACGTGTAGTGGGCCAGGCCCTTGCCCTGCTGGACGGCCCAGGCCTGCGCGAGGTAGGTGCCCTCGTCGTCGCTGAGGGTCGGGTAGTCGGCGATGTTCCAGCCCTGGACCACGAGGATCGCCACGAGCAGGAAGCCGCACAGCAGCAGGTCGGAGCGGGAGGAGCGAAGTCGCCGCGGCGGGCTCGTTCGGCCGATCGAACGCTCCTGGGGCGCAGGCTCGCGCTGCGCGGGGACCTCTGGAGCGGTCACCGCGGGAAGAGTGGAGGTCACGCGGGAACGTCCTCTCGGATCGGCTCGGCCGCGGTGAGGTGCGCGCCGACGTGCGTGGTCAACTCCCAGTCGTTGCGGCCGCGTTGCTCGCGCCACACGGCGCGGATCGCGGCCCCGGCGAGGAGGACCTGGTAGAAGGGGCCGCCCACGACGAGCTTCACGTAGTGCACGAAGCGGACCCGGAGCCCGTACTGCTTGCCGAAGTCGTGCAGCCCGACCACCTCGAAGACGAAGGTGACGGCGGCCGTGACCAGTGGCAGGAAGGTGAGGAAGGCGACCCCGACGGGCACGTCGAGGAAGAGCGCGACTGCCGCGTTGAGCGGGATGACCACGCCGGAGAAGGCCTGCAGGAACGGCGTCATCAGCGTGTACCGGGCGAGCAACCGCTGCCGCAGAGCCGGCAGTTGCTTCCAGTCCTTCTTCCGGTACACCTGCAGGAAGCCCTGGTTCCAGCGGGTGCGCTGCTTCAGCAGCGACATCAGCGAGCCCGGCGTCTCCTCACGGGTGACCATGTCGGAGTCGTAGGCGACGACGACCTTCTTGCCGACGCTGGACAGCCGCACACCCAGGTCGCAGTCCTCGGCCAGGCAGTCGGGGTCCCAGCCGTCCGCTTCCCTGAGGACGTCGGTCCGTACGAAGACGGTGTTCCCGCCGAGCGGGATGAACCCCTTCTGCGCGTGCAGATGCAGCCGGGAGCGGAACCAGAAGAAGTACTCCAGGCAGTTGCGCAGGCTGTACCAGCTCGAGTGGAAGTTGATGAGCTGGACCCCGCCCTGGACCACGTCCGCGCCGGTCGTCCGGAACGCGTGGTCGACATGGGCCAGCAGCTCGGGGTGCACCTGGTCCTCGGCGTCGAAGACCCCGACGACATCGCCGCGGCAGTGCGGCAGCGCCGTGTTCATGGCCTTCGGCTTGTTCTTCTTCTCGTGGGTGTCGACGACGACACGGACGCGCGGGTCGCGTTCGGCGGCCCGCTCGGCCACCGCCGTGGTCTCGGGGTCGTCGTGCCCCACGATCACGATGATCTCGAAGTCGGTGTGTGTGGACTCCAGCAGCCGCTGGATGGTGTGGTCGAGCACGGCCTGCTCGTGGCGCGCGGGCAGCAGCAGCGAGAACGACACGTGCTCGTCCCCGTCCGGTCTGCTGAACCGGGTGGAGGCCAGCACCTCGGGCGTGCGCCACGCGTGCATCTGCCACCACAAGGTGAAGGCCGCCATCCAGAACAAGGCCAGCGAAACGGCAGCGATGAAGACAGACGTCAGCAAAAAGATCCCCCCAGATCCCCGATACCCCCAGCGACGCAACGGTGAGTGACACCCGTAACGGCGCTGTGGAGAGACTAAGGGGGATCTGTGAAGCGTGGGAGCTCTTCCGATAAATAACGTGTTTCGGAACGGTGGTGCGGGTAGCGGGATCTATCCGAACAGGTGCTCACATTTGGACAGTTCGAAACCCCCGCTCCCCGTGCGTTTCCGCCGCTCAGCGGGGGTTGAGCGCCACGCCCAGCCGTTCCGGGTCCGTCGTCGGCGCATCACATGTGAAGTTACGGCAGATGTACGCCGCCGGTTCACCCCCGACGAGCGGACGATCGGCGAGCAAGGGGAACTCGTCACTGTCCGGAGTCCCGACGGCGACTACAGCTCCCGGCGCGGTGCCCAGAAGTGCCGTACGGTGCAAGGCCGTCGTCCGCTCGTCGCCGAGCGACGGTCCGACGATCGCGACCTCCTTCGGCCCGTCGAGCAACGCCTCCGCGGCAGCCAGCCCCCACCCGATGAACCGCGGCACCCGCGGCCCGAGCGCCTTGACGACGCCCAACGCCCCTTCGGCGGCGCTCCGGTGAGCCTCGGAACCGGTGTGGGCCGCGTAGCTCAGCAGCGCGCCGGCCGCCGCGGTCCAGCCCGACGGCGTGGCGTTGTCGGTGGGATCCTGGGGCCGCCGGATGAGCCGCTCGGCGTCGGAGGCGGTGTCGTACAGGGCGCCGCTCGCGGGGTCGGTGAAGCGGGCCGTCACATGGTCCAGGAGCAGCCCGGCGAAGTCGAGCCAGACGCCTTCCCCGGTCACGGACGCGAGCGCCAGGAAACCCTCGGCGACATCGGCGTAGTCCTCCAGGACGCCCGCGTTGGGCCCCACTCGACCGTCCCGGCTGGTCCGGGCGAGCCGGGCATGCTCGTCGAGATGCACCCGGACGAGGAGATCGGCGGCGCCGACGGCGGCATCGACGAGGTCGGGCCGGCCGAAGTACGCCCCGGTCTCGGCGAGCGCGGCGATCGCGAGCCCGTTCCAGGCGGCGACGACCTTGTCGTCCCGGCCGGGGGGGGGGGGGGGGGGGGGGGGGGGGAAGGGGGGGGGGGGGGGGGGGCGCCCCCCCCCCCCGTTTCCTTTTTTCCGGGGGGTGCTCCCCGCTTCCCCAACCCCTTTCCCTCTTCCA
>NZ_JBWKFL010000032.1:44608-100236 GCF_056434305.1 Streptomyces sp. NPDC044061
GTCGGCCTGATGGAGGTACCCCCTGGTCTGGAAGAGGAGGGAGCTCTGGACCCCTTTCGGGGGGGCGACGCCTTTGTCGTCCTGGCCGGGCGGGCCCCCTCCCCCCCCCCCCGCCAGGAGACGCTCCCTGATCGACTCGACCTTCCCGGCGTCGAAGACGCCCTCGCTCACCGGAAGCTGAAGAACCGACTGCCCGTGCTCGAAGGTGCCCTCCTGCGTCACCCCGAAGTACTGCGCAGCGAGTTCGGCGTCCTCCTCCCCGAGGACCCGGCGGAGCTGCTCGGGAGTCCACACGTAGTACGCGCCCTCGACGTGCCGCCCGCTTCCGTCGTCGCTGTCGGCGTCGAAGGCCGAGGCGAACCCGCCCTCGCCCGTGCGCAGTTCCCGCACCAGGAAGTCGGCGGTCTCCAGCGCGACCCGCCGGGCGAGGTCGGAGCCGGTGGCCCGCCACAGATGGGCGTACACCCGGCACAGCAGGGCGTTGTCGTACAGCATCTTCTCGAAGTGCGGCACGACCCAGTCGCGGTCCACGGAGTACCGGGCGAACCCGCCGCCGAGCTGGTCGTAGATGCCGCCCCGGGCCATCCGCTCACACGTGTCCCGTGCCATCTGCAGGGCGCCCTCGGCGCCGGTCCGCGCGTGATGCCGCAGCAGGAACTCGAGCACCATGGACGGCGGGAACTTCGGCGCCCCGCCGAATCCGCCGCGCTGCGGGTCGTACTCGCGGGTGAGCCCGAGCAGGGCCTGCGCGAGCTCCTGCTCGCCGGGAACCTGGGCGATCGCGTAGCCGATCTCCCGCTGGGCGAGATCGCGCACGATCTTCCCGGCCACCTCGCCGACCTCGTCCCGCCGCTCGTCCCAGGCCTGCCGCACCCCTTCCAGCACCTGCCGGAACGAGGGCATCCCGTGCCGGGGCTCCGGCGGGAAGTACGTCCCGAAGTAGAACGGCTCGGCATCCGGCGTGAGAAACACGGTCATGGGCCAGCCGCCCTGCCCGGTCGCCGCCTGAACGGCCTCCATGTAGACGGCATCGACGTCGGGACGCTCTTCGCGGTCGACCTTGACGTTGACGAAGTGCTCGTTGAGAAAGCCGGCGGTGGTCTGGTCCTCGAAGGATTCGTGAGCCATCACGTGGCACCAGTGACAGCTCGAATAGCCGACGCTCAGCAGTACCGGCTTGTTCGTCCTGCGGGCCTCGTCGAAGGCGCCGGCCGACCAGGGCCACCAGTCGACGGGGTTGTCGGCGTGCTGGAGCAGATACGGGGACGTCTCATGGGCCAGTCGGTTCACCGTTCCACTCTCCCACGCGCTCCGGCACCGCGTAGAAACGCATCGACACCGGGCGTGCCCCGTCGGGGGCCTTTTCGCGGGGGTGGCCGTAGCGGGTCAGCAGGGCTTGGTAGTCGTGCATGAAGGCGAGCAGTTCGTCCCTGGTCATCCAGGTGCCGTGGCGCTGGACCTGGGCCCAGCCCTCGGGGCCGCGGTACTCCTGGTGGGCGCGGCGGAAGAGGGCGGTGTCCACCTCGATCTTGAGGTGGGCGAGTTGTTCGGCCGCCGCGTACTCCTCGGGGGACATCGTGGCCGGGTCCGGCGTGGTGTGGCTGAAGGGGAGGGAGCGCCACCAGCGCTCGCGCCCGCCGGACTTCTCCGGGATCTCCTCGATGAGCCGTTGCTCGGCGAGTTTGCGCAGGTGGTAGCTGGTGGTGCCGGAGCTCTCGCCGAGCTCGCGGGCGAGGACGGTGGAGTTCGCCTCGCCGTGCCGGCCGAGGTAGTCGAGGATCCGGCGGCGCAGGGGGTTGCCGAGGGACTTGTAGAGAGCGGTGCGCTCCAGGCTGGTCATCTCGGGCATGCCGTCGGTCATGCGGTCACCGTAACGCCGAGAACCCTGAGCCGTCCCCGATGTCTGCCGATTTTTCTTTGCAGAAATTTCTCTGCGGTCTATGGTGGGAGCAGGCGACAGACGACGGACGGGGGTTCTTCATGAAGGTCGCGCTGAAGAGGTGGGCGCTGGTCCTGCTCGGGACAGGAGCCGTTCTGCTCGTGCCGTGGATGGTGGTCCTCGCCCGCACTCTGCCGGGCAGCACGGAGGTACGGCACTGGTCACTGGCCTGGATCGGCCTCGACGTCCTCATGGCGGCGGGCTGCGCCACCACGGCCCTGCTCGGACTGCGCGGCGATCCACGGGCACGGCTTACGGCCTCGGCGACGGCGGCGGTCGCGGTGCTGGACGCCTGGTTCGACATAACGACCTCACCGACCGGCGCCCCGCTTGTCGAGGCGCTCGCGTGCGCGGTGGCGGAGGCGGCGCTGGCGGGTGCGTGTGTGTACCTGGCGCTGTCCAAGGGGCGCGGCCCACGGGAGTCCTCGTAGCCTCGGCCACCAAATCCTCACCCACCCACTGATCTTCGCCCCCTCGCGCTCCCGCCTTCCCCGAAGGACACTCGTAGGCAAAGGAGTTGTCGCCGGAGGGGGACGGGACATGCGGGACGGCCATCGGGTGGAGGCCGAACGGCTGCTGGAGCGGGCCGTGGAGGAGGAGGTACGGCGTTCCGGCGGGCGGACCGACGGGCAGGCGCTGCTGACGCGGGCGCGCGGCGCGCTGGACGCCATGGCGCAGTCGGCCGCCGAGGAGTACGAGGTCTACACGGACGCACTCGACGAGTCCGAGGCCGGCCGTCTCACCTTCGGCCAGCGTTACGCACGCGAGGGCGCGGGAACGGCCCTGCTGGTGGCCGCCGTCGCCGCGGTGGCCGCCGCCGTCGCCGACCTGTCCCTGGGCACCGGCGCCGGTACGGCCGTCGGCGCGGGAGTCGCCGCGGGCGTGGTGGGTGCCGCGGCCACCGTGCTGAAGGTGGCGGGCTCCCATCTGCCCGCCGCCCATCATCGGGCGGGCGAGGTCGGACAGCCCGGCGGCCCCGAGCAGTTGCGGCTGCAGTGGCTGACGGCGCTGGAGGTGCGCGGCATCCGCCCGTTCCTCGACCAGCAGCGGGTGCTCAGTGCCTCCACGGGCCCGAAGAAGGCGAGCGGCCCGGCGTTGCGCGGGGCGGACAAGAGCGCGGCGGCCCGCAGGCGTACGGTGCTGGAGCAGTCGTTCGGTCAACTGCCGGAGCCGGACGGACCGTTCGCGGGGCGCCGCGAGGAGCTGGCGCGGATCAGGCAGTGGGCGCAGTCGGCCCGGGCGGCCACGGAGACCCGGCCGACGGTGGTCGTGCTGCACGGGGAGCCGGGCTCGGGCCGTACGACGCTCGCGGTCCGGGCGGCGCACGATCTCAGGGACCACTTCCGGGGCGCGGTCGTCGTGGATCTGCGCGGCGGCAGCCGGGAGGAGCCCCCGTTGCCCGTCCGGGACGCCCTGCTGCATCTGCTCAACCGGCTGGGCGCGCCCCGCGAGCAGCTGCTGTTCCGTGAGCGTTCCTCCCCAGACCAGCAGGTCAAGCGGCTCGGGGAGCTGTACCACCGGCATCTGACGGGCTTGCCTGTGACGATCGTGCTGGACGACGCCTCGGACGCGGAGCAGGTGTGCGCGCTGTTGCCCGAGCACTCCGACAGCCTGGTCCTGGTGACCGCCCGGACTCCGCTCGAGCTGCCCACGGGCCTCCCGGCCTGGGTGCATCACCTGCCTGTTCAGGCGCTGGACGCGGCGGGCGCCGAGGAGCTGCTGGGCGCGGCGGCGCAGGACGCGTCGGGGCCGTACGACGCCGAGTCCGCCGACCTGATCCGTCAGTTGTGCGGGGGGCTGCCGCTGGCGCTGCGGGTCGCGGGTTCGTCGCTGGGTCCGCGCTCGCCCCGGCAGCTGGCCTCGGATCTCGGCGCGTACGGGCCGGTGGAGCCGGTGGAGCGGGTGCTGTGGCTGCGCTACACCGACCAGCAGGAGAGCGGGCGCCGGCTGCTCAGAAGGCTGGCGCTGGCCGGCCGGGCGTCGCTCGGTGCGGCGGCGGCCGCGGCCCTGCTGGCGACGGACGAGCGGGAGGCCACGCGTCATCTGGTGGCGCTCGCGGGGGCCGGCCTGATCGACCATGTGCGCGGCAGCCGTTACCGGTTGCACGACCTGGTGCGGGCCTTCGCGCAGGCGCGGCTGCTGGACGAGGAGGACCCGGCCGAGCGCACGGCGGCCCAGGAGCGGCTGATCGTGAACTACGCGGAGCTGGCGGACTCGGTGCTGCGGCTGGTCGACGGCAACATGTCGACGCGTTCGGACCGGTTCGGCTCGCACGGTTTCACGTCGCTGGACGAGGCGTTGCGCTGGCTGGACGACGAGTCCAGCTTCATCACGGCGGCGTTGCGTCACGCGGAGGGCGTGAACCAGGCGGCGGTGCTGAACCTGCTCGGCGCCCTGTGCGACTACTGCCTGCTGCGCGGCGATCTCTACCGGCTCGGCGAGATCAGTGAGCTGGCCCAGGCCGTGGACGAGGGCCTGCTGGTGCGCTCGGTCCAGTGGCGCACCGGTATCGCGGCCCGCCAGCTGGGCGAACTCGACAAGGCACGCGCCACGCTCTCCTCGGTCGTGGACCTCTACCGGGAGGCGCACCACGACGCGGGCGCCGCCCGTGCCCTGACGTCTCTCGGGATCACCCTGCACCATCAGGGGAACCTCACCGAGGCGGCCGCCAGGCTCCAGGAGTCCCTGGATCTGCAGGCGGCCCCCGAGCTGGCGACGGACCGTGCCTGGACGATGCACGCGCTGGCGGCGGTCCAGCGTGACCGCGGTCTCCTCTCGGAGGCGCTGGACCTGCTCACCCGTTCCCTGGTCCTGCATCGCGAGGGCGGCTCGGTGCACGGCGAGGCCTGGGCGCATTTCCAGCTCGGGCAGCTGGCGCTGCGCATGGGCGATGTGCCGCGCGCGGAGACGGAGCTGCGGGCGGCGCTGGAGCGGTACGGCCGTACGCGCGACGCCCGCGGTGAGGCGTGGGCGCTGACCCAGCTGGCCCGGGCGCGGCTGGTCGACGGCGACGCCTCCCCGGCCGTGGAGGGCCTGCGCCGGGCGGCGGGCCGGCATCGGGAGAACGAGGACGCGCGCGGTGAGGCGTGGACGCTGTACTACCTCGGTCAGGCTCTGGAGGAGACCGGTGAGCTGGATCAGGCGGTGCGGGACCTGGAGCGCTCCCGGCAGATGTTCTCCCGGATGCGTGATGTCTACGGCCTCGCCTGTGCCCGGCACCACTCGGCCCGGGTGACCCGAGACGAGCGGGCCGCGCAGACCGGCTCGCTGCGCAACTCCGGCTTCGCCCGCCAGTTGCTCGTGGACGCCCGCGCGGACTTCCAGCGCATCGGGGTCGCCCACGGTGAGGCCTGGACGTGTCTGGAGCTGGCGGTGGTGGACGCGGGCAACGCCCGGATCCAGCAGGCGCTGTCGCTGTGCGACGAGGCGCTGACGCTGTTCATGTCCTACGGCGACCGGCGTGGTGAGGAGTGGGCGCGCTTCCTGCGCTGCACTCTGCTGCCGTACGCGGCGCCGGGCGGGGTGGAGGTGGGCACGGCGGTGGCCCTGGAGGAGCTGGCCCAGCTGGCCCGCGCGGGTCATCCGCTGCGCGACGAGAAACTGGACGACTGGGTGGCCGCCTACGCCCTGCTGCTGGAGCGGGGTGTGGACCTGGAGGCGGGCTGGCAGGCCTGGCGGCTGCGCATGACGCCGGACCGCCACGCCCGGGAGGTGATGGGGGTGGCGGTTGCGGCGCGCGGCTGAGGCGCCCTGTTCTCCTGCGGTGCCGCTCTCCGGATCGGCCGGGGCGGCGGGCGACCACGACGGCGCGGCCCGGCGGTGCCGGGCCGCCCGTCACCGGCCGCTCAGCCCTGTCGCGGCTCGACCCGGTCGGAGATCTCTTCGGCTTCCCGGCCGGAGGGGCTCTCCTTGAAGTCGACCTTCTGCATGTGCTTGTTCATCGACTTCATCAGGCCCCACACCGCCAGGGCCATCACCGCGAAGACGACGAAGCCGAGGACGCCGGGGGTGACCTTGTTCTCGTCCACCTCCTTGGCGAGGGGGACGAGGTGCGTCACTGCCAGGCTCACGCTTGCGCTCATGTCAGGCATTGTCGCGGATGCCCGCGAAGAGGTCGTCCTCGGGGAGGGAGGTATCGACGAGGGACTTCGCCAGCTCGTACTCCTCCGTCGGCCAGACCTCCTTCTGCAGATCCATCGGCACCCTGAACCAGCCGCCGTCGGGGTCGATCTGCGTGGCGTGCGCGATCAGCGCCTTGTCACGGATCTCGAAGAAGTCCGCGCACGGAACGTGCGTGGTCAGCGTGCGCTCCTTGCGCTCGAACTCCTTCCAGCGCTTGAGCCACTCCCCGTAGGGCGACTCCAGGCCGCGGTCGAGCATGGCCTTGTGCAGGGCCTCGGTGCGGGGGCGGTTGAAGCCCTGGTTGTAGTAGAGCTTCTGCGGCTGGTAGGCGGGGCCGTACTCGGCCTCGGGGTACTTCTCGGGGTCCGCCGCGCCCTCGAACGCCACCATCGAGATCTTGTGGGTCATGATGTGGTCGGGGTGCGGGTAGCCGCCGTTCTCGTCGTACGTGGTGATCACCTGCGGGCGGAAGGAGCGGATCTGCTTCACCAGCTCGCCGGCCGCCTTGTCGATGTCCTCCAGGGCGAAGCAGCCGTCGGGCAGCGGGGGCAGCGGGTCGCCCTCGGGCAGGCCGGAGTCGACGAAGCCGAGCCACTCCTGCCGGACGCCGAGGATCTCGCGGGCCTCGTCCATCTCCTTCTTGCGTACCTCGTGGATGTGCTCCTCGATGTACTTGTCGCCCTGGAGCTTCGGATTGAGGATGGACCCGCGCTCTCCGCCGGTGCAGGTCACCACCAGCACGTCCACCCCCTCGGACACGTACTTCGCCATGGTGGCCGCGCCCTTGCTCGACTCGTCGTCGGGGTGCGCGTGCACGGCCATCAGTCGCAGCTGGTCAGTCAAGACTCAATCCTCGTTAAGTCGGCGCCCCGCGTCTTGGGGTGCGATCGGGGCTTCTATAGTGACCGAATCGGGGGGCGAAAAATTCCGCGGAGAGGACGATCATGAGTACGGCGAGCACGCGGCTGCCCGAGGGCCGCTACGGCCGCTCCTCGGACGAGCGTGCCGACCGCAGGCTCAGGGTCGCCGGTTCGGTGCTGGGCGCGGCTCTGCTCGCCCTGGTGGGCTACTTCGCCTACCACTACGTCGCGCAGAGCGAGATCAGCGCCCAGGTGATCGCCTTCCAGGCCTCCGACGACGCGGTGAAGGTGCATCTGGAGGTCCACAAGGACTCCGGTGCCTCCGGCTACTGCACCCTGCGGTCCCAGTCGGCCGACGGCAGCGAGGTGGGGCGGGCGGACTTCCGTTTCACCGGTTCGGACACGCGTATCGACAAGGTCGTCACGCTGCGTACGACGGCCAAGGGGACGACGGCCGAGCTGCTCGGGTGTCACACGGGCTGATCCGTCCGGTCCGTCCGGTCCGCCGGGTCCGTCACCCGGAATGCGTACGCGCTGACCTGCGTTGATGTGATTCTGATGGCTTATGTCCTCCCCCTTCCGCCATTGAATTGTTAGGCTCGTGGTTTCGCCCATCCAAGAGGGAACATTCTTCTGGGTAGGGCGATGCTTTGTATTCCCAGTACCGACGAGGAGCACCCTGTGACCCAGACCAGCGAGAACGTCACCTGGCTGACCCAGGAGGCGTACAACAAGCTCAAGGACGAGCTTGAGTACCTTACTGGTCCTGCGCGCACGGAGATCGCCGCCAAGATCGCGGCCGCGCGCGAGGAGGGCGACCTGCGCGAGAACGGCGGGTACCACGCGGCCAAGGAGGAGCAGGGCAAGCAGGAGCTGCGTGTGCGCCAGCTGACCCAGCTGCTGGAGAACGCCCAGGTGGGCGAGGCTCCGGCCTCCGCGGACGGTGCCGTCGCGCCGGGCATGGTCGTCACGATTGCCTTCGACGGTGACGAGGACGACACGCTGACGTTCCTGCTCGCCTCCCGCGAGTACGCGAGCGCCGACATCGAGACGTACTCGCCGCAGTCCCCGCTCGGCGCCGGTGTCATCGGCCACAAGGTCGGCGAGGACGCGGAGTACGAGCTGCCGAACGGCAAGAAGGCCTCGGTGCGGATCCTGAAGGCCGAGCCGTACTCGGCCTGACCCCGCCCCCAGGCTCGCACCACGCCCCCGGCGTCCACGTGACGCCGGGGGCGTCGCCGTACCGTCAGGCGGTGGCCGAGCGGTACTTGCGCACCGCCAGGGTGCGGAACACGACGATGATCAGGACCGAGTAGATCAGTGAGGCCCAGACCGAGTGCTGCATGGGCCAGGCGGTCGAATCGGACTGTCCGGGGTTGCCGAAGAGCACACGGGTCGCCTGGACGGTGGCGCTGAACGGGTTCCACTCCGCGATGTGGCGCAGCCAGGGGGTCATGTTGCTGGTGTCCACGAACGCGTTGGAGAGGAAGGTCACCGGGAAGAGCCAGATCAGTCCGCCGGAGGTGGCCGCCTCCGGGGTGCGCACGGTCAGGCCGATCAGGGCGCCGATCCAGGTGAACGCGTACCCGAGCAGGAGCAGCAGGCCGAAGGCGGCGAGGACCTTGGCGGCGTTGGTGTCCTGGTAGGTACCGACCCGCCAGCCGACCAGGAGGGCGACGACGGCGAGGACCAGCAGGGTGAGCGCCGTCTGGACCAGGTCCGCGAGGGTCCGCCCGGTCAGCACCGCGCCGCGTGCCATGGGCAGGGAGCGGAAGCGGTCGATGAGGCCCTTGTGCATGTCGTCGGCGATGCCCGCGCCGGAGCTGGCGGTGGCGAAGGTGACGGTCTGCGCGAAGATGCCCGCCATCAGGAAGTTCTTGTAGTCGGTCGCGCTGGTGCTACCGTCGATCTTCATGGAGCCGCCGAACACGTAGGTGAACAGCACCACGAACATGATCGGCTGGATCAGTCCGAAGATCACCATCTCCGGGATTCTGGACATCCGGATCAGATTGCGCTTGGCAACGATCAGCGAGTCGCGGACGGACCGGCCGATCGGGTTGCCGGGCGCCGCGAGGGGCGCGGCGTCGCTGACGGCACTCATTTCACGGCCTCCTTGCCGTTCTCCTCGTCGCCTTCGGCTGCCTCGGCCACGTGTCCGGTCAGGGACAGGAACACGTCGTCGAGGGTGGGGCGGCGAAGCCCGATGTCGTCGATCTCGATCCCGCGGGTGTCCAGTTCCCGGATGACCTCGGCGAGCAGCTTGGCGCCGCCGGTGACGGGGACGATGAGCCTGCGGGTGTGCTCCTCGACCGTGGTGTCACCCTTGCCGAAGCCGCGAAGCACCTCGGCGGCGGACTGTATGTGCTCGCGCTCGTGCACCACGACCTCCACGCGCTCGCCGCCGGTGCGGGCCTTGAGCTGGTCGGAGGTGCCGGTGGCGATGACCCGTCCGGAGTCGACCACCGCGATGTCGTGGGCGAGGTGGTCTGCTTCTTCCAGATACTGGGTGGTCAGCAGCAGGGTCGTGCCGCCGGAGACGAGCTGCTTGATGACCTCCCACAACTGCTGGCGGTTGCGCGGGTCGAGGCCGGTGGTCGGTTCGTCCATGAACATCACGGGCGGTGAGACCACGAGGGCGGCGGCGAGGTCGAGCCGGCGACGCATGCCGCCGGAGTAGGTCTTGGCGGGGCGGTCGGCGGCGTCCGCGAGGTTGAACTGCTCGAGCAGCTCCGCTGCCCGCTGCTTGGCCGCCTTGGCCCTCATCTGGTAGAGCTGCCCGACCATCTGCAGGTTCTCCCGGCCGGTCAGGTATTCGTCGACCGCCGCGAACTGGCCGGACAGGCCGATGGAGCGGCGCACGGTGTCGGGGTGCTTGAGCACGTCCACACCGGCGACGACCGCCCGGCCGCTGTCGGGGCGGAGCAGTGTGGTCAGGCATCGGACCGTCGTCGTCTTGCCGGCGCCGTTGGGCCCGAGCAGGCCGAGGACGGTGCCCTCGGGGACATCGAGGTCGACGCCGTCCAGTGCTCTCACGTCGCCGAAGGTCTTCACCAGACCCTCGGCATAGATGGCGCCTGGCATGTGGTCTCCACGTCGTCGGGGATTCTTCGGGAAAGGCTAGGTTTGCGCGCCCGGCTCCGCCTGCGGTTTTCCACCTGGGGCTTTTCCGCGTACAGGCCGACGGACCGACGGGACACGACACACCCTAACGCGATGTATCGCGTCTCTCAATGGGTTTTCCCGGACGAGTGACACCGCCGCTCCGGGCCCTGGCCGGCCTCAGTCGATGACCGTGTAGCCCGCCTCGCGCAGGGCCTGGCCGACCTCGGCGCAGTGCACCGGTCCCTTCGTCTCGAGGTGCAGCTCCACCTCCGCCTCCGTGAGCCCGAGCCGCGGGTCGGTCCGTACGTGACTCACGTCGAGGACGTTAGCGTCGACCACTGACAACACCCCGAGAAGCGTGGCGAGCGCGCCGGGACGGTCCGTCAGCCGCAGCCGAACAGCCAGGTAGCGGCCCTGCGCGGCCATGCCGTGCCGCAGCACCCGCTGCATCAGCACCGGATCCACGTTGCCGCCGGACAGCACCGCGACGACCGGACCGGGGAAGGCCCCGGGCTCGGCGAGCAGCGCCGCGACCGGGCTCGCCCCGGCCGGTTCCACGACCAGCTTGGCCCGCTCCAGGCACAGCAGCAGCGCGGCCGACAGCTGGTCCTCGCTGACCGTGCGCACCTCGTCCACCAGCTCGTCGACGATCCCGAACGGCACCAGACCCGGTCGCCCCACCTTGATCCCGTCCGCCATCGTGGCCGGGTTCTCCAGCGACACCGGGCGGCCGGCGGCGAGCGAGGGCGGATAGCAGGCGGCCCCCTCCGCCTGGACCCCGACGATCCTGACGTCCGGCCGCAGGGCCTTCACGGCGACCGCGATGCCCGCGGTGAGGCCGCCGCCGCCCATCCCGACGACGATCGTGCGCACCTCCGCGCACTGCTCCAGGATCTCCAGCCCGACCGTGCCCTGCCCCGCGATGACGTCGGGATGGTCGAAGGGGTGGATGAACACCGCGCCCGTCTCGGCGGCGTACTCCTCGGCCGCGGCCAGCGTCTCGTCCACCACCTGGCCGTGCAGGCGCACCTCGGCGCCGTATTCCCGGGTGGCGCTGATCTTCGGCAGCGGGGCGCCCCTCGGCATGAACACGGTGGCGTGCACGCCGAGCAGCGACGAGGCGAGCGCCACCCCCTGCGCGTGGTTCCCGGCGCTCGCGGCCACCACGCCGGCGGCGCGCTCCTCCGGCAGCAGCCCGGCGATCCGGACATAGGCCCCGCGCAGCTTGAACGACCCGGTCCGCTGCAGGTTCTCGCACTTGAAATGCACCGGCGCGCCGGCCAGTTGGGACAGGTGCCGGCTGCCCTCCATCGCGGTGACGCGGGCCACGCCCGAGAGCATCTTCTGGGCTCCGCGCACATCGTCGAGGGTGACGGAGCGCAAGGAGTCAGCCGTGCCGTAGCTCATGACACAAGTCTCGCAGTTCACGGTCGCACACGACGGGTGTGACCAAGCTCCGAGACCGGTTTGCGCAGCGCCGGTACGGTCCGCCCCCGGGCCGCGTACCCTGTCCCCCAACCCAGCAGCCCTTCATGAAGCGAGCCCCCCGCCATGCCCACAACACCTGAAATGTCGATGGACATGACGACCGTCGGTGACCCCGGTCTTCTCGACACCCTCCAGCACGAGGTGGCGGTCTTCGCCCGCCGTGCCGAACAGACCCGGCTCGGCGGCGTCGGACAGGTGCGCAACTCCATGGACCGCGCCGCGTACCTGCTGCTCAACCGCCTCGACAAGGAGGGCCCCATGGGCGTCAAGGCGCTCGCCGCGAGCATGGGGATCGACTCCTCCACGGTCACCCGGCAGGTGGCTCCCCTGGTCGACACCGGACTCGTCAAGCGCACCTCGCACCCGGAGGACGGGCGCGCGGTGGTGCTCCAGCTGTCCCCGCGCGGGGTCTCGCGGCTGGAGGAGGTGCGCTCCTCCCGGCGTCAGTTGATGGCCGAGCTGACACACGACTGGGCGCCGGAGGAGCGCGAGCAGTTCTGCACGCTCCTGACGCGCTTCAACACCGCGCTCTCCGCACGGATGACGGTCCAGGGCATGCCGTCCGCGGAGCAGCCGCCCGCTTCCTGAGGAACACCGCACCGCTGCGGTCCGAAGTCTTGACCCCGGGCCGTCGCTGGCCTCATATGAGACCGGGTCCTGCGGCGTACGCGGTTCGACCGTCGCGTACCGGACGGGGCCCCCTCAGGGGGGAGGCGCGGTGCGTGATCGTCGGGCGTCCCGCGATGCCCGCCGGGCCCGGGAGTTCGAGGCGTTCGTCGCGGGTGCGGCGGGCCGGCTGCAGCACACCGCCACGCTGCTCACCGCGGAGCCGCCGGCCGCCAACCCGCGCGCGCGGCGCCTGCTGACACTGGCGCTCGCCCACACGTACGCCTGCTGGGACCGGCTGCGCGGCGAGGACCCCTACGACTGCGCCCGCCAGTACCTCGCCGCCCGCTTCCAGCACGGCACGTGGCACGAGAACGTCTCCTTCGGCCGCGTCCGGCCGCATCCGGGCAGCCCGCTCGCCGCCCTGACGGCGCAGGAGCGGCTGATCCTGGTGCTGCGGATGTACGAGGGAATCGCCGAGGAACAGACGGCGGCCCTGCTCGGCCTGCCCGTCGAGCGGGTGCACACGATCTGCGACCGGGCCACGGCCACCGTGCTGCATCCGGCGCCTGCGGCCGCCCCGCGCGCGGTGGGCGGGAAGACGTCGCCGTCATGGGCCTCCCGGCCCGCGGGGAGGCCCCGGTGAACCGTCCCCAGAGAGAGGCCGCCGTACGGCGGACCCTGGAACAGACCCCGGCGCCCGTGCCGCCGGACCTGTACGGCGAGGCCGTCCGCCGCGGCGACCGCCTGCTGCGGCGCCGGCGGCTCGCCCACCGCGTTCTGTGGCTGCTGCTGTGCGCCGCGGCCGTGGCGTTCACCGTCTGGGCTGCCGAGGTGCACCCCTGGGTGGAGCCGCCGTCACAGACGACTCCACCGGTCAGCGGCTGGTGACCCGGGCGGGTGCTAGCCCAGGGCCTGCTGCAGGTCCGCCAGCAGGTCGTCGACGTTCTCGATGCCCACGGACAGGCGCACCAGGTCGGCCGGGACCTCCAGGGCCGAGCCGGCGGCGGAGGCGTGCGTCATCCGGCCGGGATGCTCGATGAGGGACTCGACACCGCCGAGGGACTCGCCGAGCGTGAACACCTTGGCGCGGTTGCACACCTCGACGGCGGCCTCCTCGCCGCCCTCGACCCGGAAGGACACCATGCCGCCGAACGCCTTCATCTGCTTGGCGGCGACCTCGTGGCCGGGGTGCTCGGGCAGGCCCGGGTAGAGCACGCTGGTCACGCGCGCGTGCCGGGTCAGCATGTCGGCGATCTTCGTGGCGTTCTCGCTGTGCCGGTCCATGCGCACCGCGAGCGTCTTGGTGCCGCGCAGCACCAGCCAGGAGTCGAAGGGACCGGCGACGGCGCCCATCGCGTTCTGGTGGTAGGCCAGTTCCTCGCCCAGCGTCTGGTCGGCGACGATCAGCGCGCCGCCGACCACGTCCGAGTGGCCGCCCATGTACTTGGTCAGGGAGTGCACGACGACGTCCGCACCGAGCGCCAGCGGCTGCTGCAGGTAGGGCGTGGCGAAGGTGTTGTCGACGACGAGCTTCGCGCCCGCGTCGTGGGCGACCTGAGCGACGGCGGCTACGTCGGTGATGCCGAGCAGCGGGTTGGAGGGGGTCTCCACCCACACGGCCTTGGTCTTCGGGGTGATCGCGGCCCGTACGGCGGCCGGGTCGCTGGTGTCGGCAACGGACCACTCCACGCCCCAGCGGGTGACGACCTTGGCGAAGAGGCGGAAGGTGCCGCCGTAGGCGTCGTTCGGGATCACCACGTGGTCGCCGGGGCTGAGCAGCGTACGCAGCAGGGTGTCCTCGGCCGCGAGGCCGGACGCGAACGCGAGGCCGCGGCGGCCGCCCTCCAGCGCGGCGAGGTTCTCCTCCAGGGCGGTCCTGGTCGGGTTGGCGCTACGGCTGTACTCGTAGCCGCCGCGCAGGCCGCCGACGCCGTCCTGCTTGTAGGTCGAGACCTGGTAGATCGGCGGGACGACCGCGCCGGTGAGGGGATCCGCGGTGTTGCCCGCGTGGATCGCGAGGGTCTCGAAGTGCTGACTGATGTGCCTGTCGCTCATTGCACCGAGCGTAGTGCGCTCGGCCGGATGGTGGTGTCCCCACCGGCGACCGGCGCGGTCCCGAGCCGCCGTGCGCGAGGTTTTCCACAGGCCCGGGGGCGGGGTTGGCCATTTGTCGGCGGCGTCTGGTTCGCTTGACGCATGGCGATTCTCTGGCTGCTCATGGCGCTGCTCCTGCTGAGCTTCGTGCTGCTTCCGCTGGTGCGGCGCAGGCGCGGGGCGATCGGGCTGGTTCCCGCGGGCCACCCGGACGGCGCCGACCCGGAGAACTACGGCTTCGTGCGCCAGGAGGAGCTGGACGTGCGGATGCCGGGCCTCGACCAGGACCTGCTGGACGTCCTGGAGCTGGTGCAGCGCACCCAGGACTACCGGGCGGCGCAGCAGCTGCTGGCGGGCTCCGAGGCGGAGGGCGAGCTGCGCTGGCAGCGTGTGCAGGCCTTCGCCGGCGCGGCGGCCCTGGAGCTGCGGCAGCGGCCGGGCGGGGTGCACGAGACGCCGGGCGGCCAGTGGCTCAGGGTGTGGCGGGCCGAGCAGCCCAAGGACGCGGGCGGCGCGGCGGTGCACGCCGAGTTCCTGGTGCAGCAGGCGTGGCGGACGTCGACGCCGGGCACGGACGACTTCCGGATCATCATGGAGGAGGCCGGTCAGGCCTGCGGTCAGGCGGCGCTCCTGGCACCCGGCGACCCGGTGCCGTACATCGTCGAGCTGTCCATCGCCCGGGGCCTCGCCCACCCGCAGCCGGAGTTCGAGAAGCTCTGGCTGAACGTCCTGGACCGCGCGCCCCACCACATGGGCGCGCACCTGGCCGCCCTGCACTACTGGTGCGAGAAGTGGCACGGCTCGCGCGAGCAGGCGTACGCCTTCGCCGAGGCCGCGGCGGCCCGCGCCCCCGAGGGCTCGCTGCTCGCCGCGCTGCCGCTGTTCGCGGTCTTCGAGCACCTTCCCGAGGTGAACCTGGTCGCGAGCTTCTACCAGAGCGAGGTCGTCACCAAGGCGATGCACGGCGCGCTGCACGCGGTGCACGCGGCAAGCCCGGACGATCCGGTGCTCGCGCACGTCCGCCATCTGCTGGTCTTCTTCCTGGTACGGGCCGAGCGCTGGGCGGAGGCCATGGACCAACTGGTGCACGTCGACGGCCACGTCGGCGCGCTGCCCTGGACCCTGTCCGCCGATCCGGCCGCCGATTTCGCCGTCCACCGCGCGCTGGCGGTGGCTGGATACGAGGCGAACGGCGGCAGCCCGGCGAGCCTGACCGACTGACCGACGATCATCGGGATTGCCCCGCTGACCTGCGGTAGGGCATACTCCGCTTACTCTGAGTTTGCTCGCGCTTTGCCATGAGCACACTCCGGGCCTGCACCGAGTCCCCCCACACTCACCGGCAGCACCGCAACCCGGTGTTCGCCATGTCCATGTCTCCGGGTCCTGTGGGGGGATCTGCCCGATGGGCGCAACTCTGCGCGCGCTGCGCGCGCTCGTCCTGCTGTGCGGCTTCTATCTGCTGAGCCTGCTGCTGCTCGCGGCACTGGCCGGTCTCGACGCCGCCGTGTTCACCTGGGTGCACGGCGCAGCCGGCATCAAGATCGTCATCGTCACCGTGCTGCTCGCCATCCCCGTCGTACGCGGCGTGTTCATGCTGCGCACTCCCCGGGGCGAGCCGCGACCCGGCATCGAGGTCACCGAGGCCGACGAGCCCCGGCTGTGGGCCCTCGTCAGGGAACTCGCGGCGGCGACCGGCACCCGCGCCCCGGACCGGATCCTGCTCACCGCCGAGGTCAACGCGGCCGTCAGCGAACAGGCGCGTCTGCTCGGCCTGCTCCCCGGCCCGCGCCGCCTCTACCTCGGCGTACCGCTGCTGACCGGTCTGACCGAGGCACAGCTGCGCGCCGTACTCGCCCATGAGTACGGCCACTTCACCGGCGGCGACACCCGGCTCTCCGCGCTCGTCGTGCGCGGCCGGGTGCAGATCGCGCGGGTGATCGGGCAGTTCCACGCCAGTGCCGACGGCAAGGTGGCCGCGGAGCGCGCCCGTCAGGAGAACGCCGCCGCCAAGCGGGTCGCCAAGGGCAGGAAGGCCAAGAAGGTCGACACCGGTGGGACCGGGGCGACGTACCGGATGATGGCCTCGCTCTACACCCTGTACGGCAATCTCTACCTGCGCGCCTCCCTCACCACGGCCCGCGGCCAGGAGTACGCCGCCGACCTGGCCGCCGCCCGGATCGCCGGGCGCGACGCGACCGCCTCGGCGCTGCGCGAGATCCCGGTCCTGGCCGCCTCCCACGAGTTCTACCTCGACTCCTACGCCACCCTCGGCCTGACGGCCCGGATGCTGCCGCCGCGCGGCGAGTTCTTCGGCGGCTTCGGCCGGCTGCTGACGGCCCGCGAACCGGAGCTGGCACGACTGCGGACCGAGCTGCCGACCGAGCCCGCCTCGCCGTACGACTCCCATCCGCCGATCGCCGAACGGGTCCGCCGGATCGAGGCGCTGCCCGCCGACGGGCGCACCGAGGACGCCAAGAGCGCGGCCCTCGCCCTGCTCAGCGACCCCGAGCGCACCCTGGCCGCGCTGGAGGACGCCGTCCTCACGGACGAGGTCCTCGCCTTCTCCCGCGCCACCGAGTGGCGGCAGCTCCTCGAGGCCTCCATGGCCGAGGGCATGTCCTCCGCGCACACCCCGCTGCACCGGGCGCTCGCCGACTACACCGGGCAGCCGCCGACGCTGTCCGCGCTGCTGGACGTCGTCGACGACGGCCGGCTGTGGCGGCTGGCGGAGCGGCTGCCGCTGTCCGAGCAGGCGGCCGAGGCGAAGGGCCGGGCCTTCCGCGAGTTCGTGCGGCCGCAGTTGCGGAAGTCGCTGCGCACCATGGTGCTGGCCGAGTTCAGCGCCCGTTCGCTGCTGCACTGGGAGTTCTCCTGGTCCCAGGCGGCCACCGTACGGCTGCCCGGCCGGGCCTCGAAGAACACGCCGGACGACGGCCCCGAGGCCGCGCTCGATGCGGCCGTGGACGCGGCGCTCGCCGACCACCCCGACACGGGCCCGCTGCGGGCGCTGCTGCCGCCGGCGCAGACGCAGCCCGCGTGACCGGCCCCGCCCCCGCGACGCCGCCCCTTTGACGAACGGACCCCTCCCATGACCGTCCTGCTCTGGATCCTGGCCGTCCTGGCCGTCCCCACGCTGATCATCGTCCTGTGGCTCGCCGGGGTGTTCCTGAAGGAGTTCTTCAAGCCGAGCCCCGACGACGGCACCGAAGCCGCCGAGACCGCCGAGAAGCTCGGCCTGCTGCCCGCCGGGCGGCAGAACACCGACCACGCCTCCCCGCTGCCCGCGGACTGGGCGGCCGCGCTCACCGCGGTGCGCGCCGGCGACTGGCAGCCCGCCGCCGAGCTGCTGAGCGGCATCGGCCGGGACTGGGAACGCCGTTCGGCGGTCGGCTACCTGCTCGCCGAGTGCGCGGCCGAGGAGGACGAGTGGCTGCTGGCCTGGGAGACGGCGCGTCCCGAGGACCCGGACGCGGCCATGGTCCGGGCGCGCAGCACGGTGATCCTCGCGTGGAAGCTGCGCGGCGGCAGGATGGCGAACCACACCACGCACGAGCAGTTCGAGGGCTTCCACCGGACGCTGAAGAACGCCCGCGAGGAGATCGCGCGGGCCGCGGCCCTCAACCCCGACGACCCGACGCCGTACATCGCCGAGATCTGGGTCGCGCTGGGACTCGGCTACCCGAACGCCGAGATGGACAAGCTGTGGGCGGAGATCACCACCCGCGCCCCGCATCACTACGAGGCGCACTTCTCGGCGCTGCAGTACTGGTGCGCGAAGTGGCGGGGGTCCGAGCGGCTGGCGTTCGAGTTCGCCGAGCGCGCGGCGGCCGAGGCACCGCTGGGCAGCCTGCTGACCGCGCTGCCGCTCATCGCGCACTTCGAGCACGACGAGTCGGAGGACACCGCGGCCGACAACACACCGGAGATGGTGGCCCGGGTCGACGCGGCCCTCGCGGACGCGGCCGCGGCGGACCCCTCGCACCCGCGCCTGCCGGAACTGCGTCACCTGCTGGCCTTCTACCTCAACCTGCAGGACCGCGACGAGGCGGCACTGGAGCAGTTCAAGCTGGTCGACGGGCATGTGAACGCACTGCCGTGGCGGTACCGGGGTGACGGCATGGCGGCCTACTACTGCAAGGTCCGCAACACGGTGGCACAGGCGGCGACGTCGGGGGCGTGAGTCACCCGGACCGGCACCAAGGGGCCCCTGACCGGCACTCAGGCGGCCCCCTGACCGGACCCTGAAAGGGCTCCTGACCGGAATTCGGCGGGCATGGCGACCGTTCTACGACGCGCCGGCCCGCTGAGGCCGCCCCGCCCACAGACCGACAGGGAGAGCCCATGCTCTTCGGCCGCACACCCCGGCTGCCCACTCCCGAACAGGCCCTCAAGGGCCGCGACATGCCCGCCTTCGTGGTCCCCGAGCGCCACACCGTCCTGGGCACCCCGCTGCTCGGCCCGTACCCCGAGGGCCTGGAGGTCGCCGACTTCGCCCAGGGCTGCTTCTGGGGCGCGGAACGCAAGTTCTGGCAGCTTCCGGCGGGCGTCCACACCACCCTGGTCGGCTACCAGGGCGGCTACACCGAGCACCCCACGTACGAGGAGGTCTGCTCGGGCCTGACCGGCCACACGGAGGTGGTCCGGGTGGTCCACGACCCGGCGGTGATCTCCTACGACCGTCTCCTGAAGACCTTCTGGGAGTCCCATGACCCCACCCAGGGCTTCCGCCAGGGCAACGACGTGGGCACGCAGTACCGTTCGGCGATCTACACCCACACCCCGGCCCGGGCCGCCACGGCCGAGGCCTCCCGCACCTCGTACCAGAAGGCCCTGACCTACTCCGGCCACGGCACGATCATCACGGAGATCCTCCCCGCACAGGACCGCCCCTTCTACCCGGCGGAGGCGTACCACCAGCAGTACTTGGACAAGAACCCGGCCGGCTACTGCGGGCTCGGCGGGACGGGGGTCAAGCTGAGTACCTCGGTCGAGACGAACTGGAGTGCGTCTTGCCCGACCGGCGTCGCCCCTGCTCCAGAGGCCACGGACAAGTAGCCGGCGTGAGCCCAGGTGCCTGAAGAGGGCGGCCGTGGCACCGACAACCCGCCCGGCGCTGCAGTGCGGCCCTCCCTCTATGGCGAACGGCAGTCGAAAATCAGTGGCCGCCTGCAGTGGCCGACCCCACGCTGTACGCCATAGAAGAACCTCAACGCGGGATCCGTGCGGCCTACGCGGAATCCACGATCACCGTCTACCAGGCATACTCCTCGGAGATCGGTCTGCCCGCCGCCTGCGAGGGCCGTTTTCCCGCCGCCTGGAAGCGGGACAGGACGACTTGGATCACCCCGCGCGTTTCCGAGTGGATACCTGCCAGCGCAGGCACCTCGTCGGCTTTCCCGCCTCGCGCGCGACCTGCCTTGTGCGCTGGTCGATCGGGTCAGAGCATCTGCTCGGCACAGACCGTCTTGCCGCCCTGGGAGTGGTGAACGCCCCATTTCTCTGCGAGTTGGGCGTCGATGAACAAGCCGCGCCCGCCTTCGTCGACGATCTTCGCGTGGCGCAACCGCGGCGCGAGGGCATGGCTGTCGTGGACTTCGCAGGTGAGTGTGTGGTCGATGATGAGGCGCAGCCGCAGAGGCAGGGTGCCGTAGCGGACGGCGTTGGTGACCAGTTCGCTGACGATCATTTCTGTGGTGTAGACGGTGTCCTTGTCGACACCCCAATGGACGAGCTGGTCTCGGGTGCGGGCACGCGCCGTGGCTGCAGCTTGGGGGGTGGAGGTCGAGTTGCCACGCCGCGACATGGTCAGCGGGCAGTGTGTGGGCGCGGGCGAGGAGGAGGACGACATCGCTGCGGCGGTCGCCGATCACCAGCCGGTAGACCATGTCATCGCACAGATCCTGCAGCGGCCGGTCAGGGTGGGCCAGCACCTGTTGGAGGGTGTCCGGGGACGGGGAGGTGAGCATGAGGGCTGCGGTGCAGAAGGCGAGGATGCTGCCGTCGGCGACAGAAATCGTGGTGGCGGCGAAGGGGGAGACCCTCGGCACTGCCCAAGGCAGGTCCGCTCGGCAGGTCGAAGCTCGGTCAGTAAGGGGAGGCCGCGTTGCTCTCAGCCCAGAGCTTCTCGACATCGGAGCCTCCGGGGGGCGGCACAAGACCGTTGATCATCCAGAGGTCCTCGCTGGTCTCGTCGACGTGGAACTCCCAGTGCAGCCCTGCGATCCGTTCGAGGTGGGGCTGCAGAATGCCCTTGACCCACTGGGCAGTCCGGCGCCGGCTCTCCCGGTCGGGGTTGTGGCGGGCGATGTGGTCGATGGTGATGCGGACCCCGACCGTCGTGGGCTCTCCACCGACGTAGAAGTCCTCGGGCCGGGTCTCGTGGAACACCGTGACCACGTAGAACCGGGGCAGCCCGATCTTTTCGTAGTGGTCAGTGATGCGGGAGGCCAGTCGGTGCTTTTCCTCGTCGCTGAAGATTCCGGGCGCGTGGTGAATGGTCCACAGCGGCATGGCGGTGCTCCTTGGGTGTCGGGATGCGATGTCAGCGGGCGAACGAGAAGGTCAGGCCCTCCACAGGGCCGGACAGTGCCGCCTTGGCGGCGACGGTGACGTCGTCGGCGAGCACCTCCGTGCCCCCGCCTTCCAGGCCGTCGACGATCCGCGCGGCCACCTCGGTCGGCGTCACCTTCGGCAGATCCATGGCGGAGACCATCTCTGTGTCGATGAACCCTGCGTGTACGCCGACGACCTGGGTGTTCTGGTTCGCCAGTTCGAGCCGGAGCGAGTTCGTGACGGACCACGCCGCCGCCTTGGACGCCCCGTAGGCGCCGCTGCCGGCCAGCCAGGACAGCACGGAGTGCATGTTCACCAGTGCGCCCCCGCCGTTCGCGGCCAGGATCGGCGCGAAGGCCCGTGCCACCCGCAGCAGCCCGAAGACGTTGACGTCGAACGTCGTGGTGGCGGCCTCGAGGTCGCCCGTCAGCAGAGGAGCCGGCAGCAGGATCCCGGCGTTGTTGAACACGATGTCGACGTCGGCGGCGACGTCCGCCAGGGCGGCGACCGATGCCGTCGAGCGGACCTCGAGCTCAGCGGTGACCACCCCTGGACGGTCGTCGACGTACGTCGAACGCGCGGTCGAATACACCTTTCGCGCCCCGCGTGCCAGCACTTCGTCCACCAGTGCCGAGCCGAGTCCCCGTCGACCCCCGGTCACCATGACCACCCTGTCTGCTATTGCAACCATGGCGTCTCCCATCTGAGTAACGAATCCGTTAGTGAGATGGAATCACGCCCTGCTGGATAACGCAAGCGTTAGTTACACTGATGGTATGGCGATGAATTTCGAGGAACGGCTGCGCGACCGGGATCCGTGGCCGATCGGCGACGAATGCTCGGCGAGTCGGGTGCTGAACCTGCTCAGCACCAAGACGGCGTTCCTGGTGGTCCGGGAATGCTTCTACGGCACAACCAGATTCGACGACTTCGTGGCGCGGATCGGGGCCTCGGCACCGGCGGTGTCACGGGCACTCACGCAGCTGAAGGCCGCGCAGATCGTCGCGCCTGTTCCCTACCGGGAGCCCGGGAGCCGGGCCCGCGACGAGTACAGGCTGACCAAGGCCGGCGAGGACCTGCTGCCGGTGCTCCTGTCGCTGGTGCAGTGGGGCGATGCGCACCTGCAGGAAGGTCGCCCGCCCCTGTCATTCGTCGAGGCCGACACCGGCCGTCCGATACGGGTCTGCGTAACCGCCGACCCAGCACCGGAAACGGTGTCCGACGCCATCGAGATCCGGCTGAGCCCCGCCTGCCGGTCGCCGCTTGCAGCCGCGGTCGGCAGCTCGCGGGAACACCACGATTCCGAGAGTCGCAGCTCTACCGATCATGATGAGCATGGGTTGGAGCGAGGCTTCTCAGCATAATGATCTTTCAGCCGGCTGCGCATGACAGCAGGGCCGCCGTGACGATCCGGAGCCGACGGCGGGGATGGCCGAGGGGGATGCCGGGAATGAAGGTCACGACGTGCAGCGTCCCCATGAGCCCGGGCTTGTGCCACCGCTCGGCGGACCAGGATGTCGCATCCGTTTCCACAGGGCTCCTGCCCGAACTCGGGAGTACGTCAGCTGTTGAGCAAGGCGGAAGCGCGCCATGGGACCGAAGTGTGGATCACGGAGTGGTGAAGAAGTCGACCAATGACACAGCTCCGGGCCCCGTTGGTCGCTATCGCGGTCGCGCCGAATTGGCAAAAGCGTCTATGAACAAGGCTTGACCTGGGTCATAAACCCGCGTTCATGAACTCTCTTTCGTGGGCTGAAGAGGGTGGGATTACTTCGTTGATCGCTTCTCAGGCGTGCTCGAATCGACTGAGCAGGCGGGAGCCCAGTTCGAGAACCATGATGCCGCGTGGCCCGGCCACGACGGCTCGGTTGCCGGGAAGGAACCTGGTGCTCCGCAACGGTGATCCGACCCGTAGATGGTGCTCTCGTCGACTTTCCGCGGACCACAGGGCAGCGGAGCAGGTGTGTCCGCCGGAGAGGATGAGCGGCTGCCTGTCGATCTGGGTGGTGTCCACATCGGCCAATTGCATGTGATGGGCCTGCTCGAGTTGGGCATCGATCATCGGGGAACCGTCTTCGGTGTTCCAGATGTGCAGACGAGAGTAGCCGCCGACTCCGACGGCGACCGGGATGTCACCTATGTGGCTGAAGGAGACAGCCGTTATGGGAAACGGGTCGCCGTTGTCCATTCTGAGGACGCGATGCCGCGTCTCGTCGTTCGTCACGGTCCACAGCCGGGCCTGGAAGCATTCCCAGTCCCATGTGACGAACCGGTGTGCTTCGTCCGGTTGCTCTGGGAGCGGAGCCACCATGAAGCTGCCGGTGTGGCAGGCCAGCGGTGGCCGAATAGCATCACAAGTGGCTAGGTCGAAGAAGCCCAGTCGCCCGCTTGTCGCAGTGACGAGGAGTAGTGGCCGCTCCCTGTTCACGACAGCGATGGACCTCCACTCCTCGTCCGAGGCCAACTGGAAGTCGTATGACGGTTGGCCGTCCGGGAAGACCCGTAGCGTGATGTGCCTCTGCCTATCCAGCGTGACGAAGGACCGCGGGTCGCCCGGGACCACGGCTGCGCTGCGGAAGCCTTCCTCGGCCGATCGACTCAGTTCGGCGAGGACGTCACCGCCGTCCGCCTCGAAGATCACGAGAGAGCCGTCGGCCTTGATGGACGCGATGCAGCTCTGTCGGGTGGAGTTGGTTCCCGTGACGACGCTGTGGTGGTCGCCGACAGAGACCACCGGGCGGGCTGCTTGGATGTTCCAGGCACGTACGGCGCCGTCACGTCCTCCCGAGATAAGCAGGCGGGCACCGTTCAGTTCGCACTGTGCCAGCGATTGCACCCCGCCGTCATGAACGGCCAGTTGCCGTACCTCCTCTTGGGCGGCGCCACGTATGAACAGGTTGCCGTTCCAATCGCCCCAACACCACAGATCGTTGTCGTGGCCCGTGATGAGGGTGGTGAATACTCCCGCGTCACCATGATGCGGGTCCCCGACAATCTCTCCACGGACTGGGTCCCAAGCGATCACCTGGCCTGCCGCAGCTCCCAGAAGGATCACGGGGCCATCCTGGCGCTCAGCGAGCGATGCTGCCCAGAAGCGCGTGTCACTCCGCCAGCCCGGCACGTGTACTCCGGGATGCAGCGATTCACTGAGCGGACGACCGGTGTTGAGGTCCCACGTCTTAATGTCACCACTGTTGCCGCTCACCACGGCAAGGCACCGCCCGCCTACGTTGTCCACCACGAGAACTTGGTCTTCTCGACCGATCACGACGGGCGGCAGATCCAGCACATGACCGTCCCGCACGGACAAGACCTCGACTACGTGATCTCGGCTGATCGTAGCCACTGCGGATTGACCTGCGACGTCTATCGACCAGACACCGCTTGGCGCACGACCTTCCGCGAGAATCTGCTGCGGATCGGTCGCGTCCGGCGTGGTCCGCAGCAAATGCCCATCCTCGTGAAGGGTCACGATGGCGATGCCGTCACCCTGCCGAAAGGTAGCCATGTCGAGGATGGGTGAATCCGGCTCCCGTACGCCGGTCACCATGGGTTCTCCATCGGCGAGGCGCCACGCCTGGATGCCCCATGCGCTCGCCGAGAGCACCACGATCCCCCTCGCTGTCTCAACGGTGCCGACAGCAAGGACGTAGTCGTCATGGTGACCGAGCATGCGGCTCTCAACGAGAGTGTCCCAGCGAGCCCAGAGCACCGACCAGGGACGATCGGGAGCTGTAGCTGCCAGTTCGCCCGCCAGGCGTGCGTCGCCGGCCATGTGGGCCGCCATCTCGAGGTAGCAGATGCGCTCGTCTTCCGGTGCCACAAGCAGCTGCTGGCCGACTCGTTGAATGATGCGAGCCACTCGCCGGCCCGACCCGGTGCGAGCGGTGGGGAGTGCCGTCAGCAGCCGAGCCGGATCCACGGCAGCCAAAAAGCCCGCGTCATCGAGAAGCTGGTCCAGCACCTGGCCCTCGCCCGCATGGAAAGGCAGATATGTACGCGTGTAGCTGTCGGCGTGCGCCCAGTCCCGCTCGTCCAGGGAAGACGATGACAGCTTCTCGAGGAGGATGTCCGCAAGACGGCGGTGGACCTCGGCTGCCGGACGCTGACGAGTGCTCAGCTGGCGCAAATGCTCGCCCAGCGCTTCGTGGAAGAGCCGGAAGGTGACACGGTCTCCGTGGGTGCTGCGGTGGAGCAGGTCCACCGCAGCGCTGTCCAGGAGCAGCCGGGTGACATCGCGTTCGGAGTACGCGGCCGTTCCCAGCATGGTGGCCGCGGCCGCCCAGGTTCCTGGGTCGCTGAAGCCATCGCCCTGGGACCAGGCCAGAGCCATCAGCAGATCGCGTAACCATGGCCCACCCGGCTGGACGTCACGAAGGTATCGGTCCATGGCGGCACCCACTGTGGTGGGAAACGTCTCCGCCCACCCAGAGCTCCCTGTATCCACGGGTTCGTCAGATCCCATCAGGGACAGCGCCGTGAGCTGTGCCACGAGAAAACTGGAGCCGGCACGAGCTGCTACGGCCGCAGCGACCTTTTCCGCGAGTGCAGGGCGGGCACGGTAGGGAGTGCGGACCTGCGGGTCCGGATCGGCCAGCAATGTGCTACAGACGTACTCAGCAACATCGCGTCGATCCAGATACTGTTCCTCGTCGAGATCGAGTACGAGCGCCGAAGCTCCGAACAGCCGCACCAGGTGGTCCTCGCCACCTCGGCGCGTGCCGACGAGCAGACGGATACCCGTCCGCTCCGACGCCGCCGCCAGCGGCTCGAGTAGGTCAACGATGAGCCGATGGGCGTCGGCAGCCTCATCCACCCCATCGACGACGACCACAGTTGGTCGATGCTCGACATCCTCGCGGAGATGTGCGAGGAGACCGCTGCACGTCCCCTCGTCGATCGTCAGGGCCTGTGAGATCTCGGCGGCCACTTCGTCTGCCGTGCGGCCACGTACGTGCACCGCGATGCTGATGGAGCCGACCGGCGGTCGCGTCCCGGCTGGTGCAGTGGCAAGCACCTCATTGGGTTGTCCGGCATCGGCCAGACTCACCAGCCTTCCGAGAACCGCTGACTTACCGGATCCCGGGGCACCGGTCACGACACGAGACCACGCAACGTCCAGACCGGCGCCGTTGATCCAGTCCACCAGCTCACGCAGCACTCGAAGCCGACCCATGAAGTATGAACCCTCGCGCACGAGCGAAGGCAGAATTCCACGCCCTCTAGGGTGGAAGTGACTGCGCAACTGCTCCGCCCGCTGCGCAGCCGCGGTATCAGACCTATTAGCCAGCATTTGCTGGTGCTGCGCCCGCCTCGAAACTCGATCGCTAAGCGCATCAACCGCAGGTGGTACCGCAAATCCGCATACCATGACCAGGGCTGTGAGGACCACCAGGACAGGGGAGACGCGGTCAGACGTGAGGAGCCCCAGCAAGGCCCCAATCGCGACTGCTAGGCCCGGCAGCATGTAGAGCAACAGGCGCTCGGTCAGTGACCGTCGATTGTCACGCTGGCGCAGTGAGTACACGGTTTCATTCGTATAGGCAATCGCGCCTCCTCGTCCATGGAATCCGCGGACGATCATCAAGCTGTACTCACCGCAGGGCATCGGAGCGCGGGCCGCCGTCGCGCTCGAGCGTTCTGCTGCGAGCACGGCTCGACATGGGCATCAAGCCGCGTTCAGGCGACCCAACCTGACCATTGCTGAAGGTCATCGCGATTGAGGCGTGGCGGCTGCATGACGCGGTCCGTGCCAGCACTGTGGCACTCAGCAGCACCGAGCTGACAGTGTGCACAGACCCAGAAAAGGACTATGAACGCGACTTGACTTGGATCAAGCCGTCGTTCCCGTGGATGATGTGCCGCTGCGGCTGGGGCGCCAAGGAGGGGCAGGAGACCGTGCTCGCCGTCGAGATCAACCGACGGCTTCGAGTGGGCGCTGCGCCACGCGTGTCTGTCGAGCCATGTGTGCGGGGTACACCCCGACCGAGCCACCTGGCAGCGTCAATTGAAGCGCGCGCCCGCCCGCAGTGGGACCCGGAGCGGGACCTGCACCTACAGCCGCTGCCCTACCGGTCCCTGCAACTCGGCATCTCCGGTGAGGCTGTACGACGCTATGCGGACGAATGGACGGTCGCCATCCGCGACGTGACACCACTCGCCCACGAGATACACGCCCTCGTCAGCGGTGGTGACCTGGACTCCGCCGCCCGCCTGCTGCCCCAGGAGGCGCCTATCCCGTTGAGGGCGAGCTTCTAGCCCACCTGCGGGGATGACAGCGGAACCCGCCGCCCATGGATCACATGACAGCACAGGCTCGGCGGGACGGGGGTCAAGCTGAGTACCCCGGTCGAGACGAACTGGGGGGCGTCGTGCCCCACGAGCATCGCTCCCGCGTCCGAAGTCACTGACGAGTAGCCCGCCCGTCGCCGGCAGCGCGCCTCCCTTTGCTGATCAGAAGCGGAGGAAGCCGCTGGCCGGCGAGCGGCTGAGCAGCGTCATGGGGGAATTGACGCTGTTCCCAGCCGCACCTGGTCAGCCGACCGCCCCTCGTCGAGGACCATCGAAGAGCGGCGGATCTCGGCGAACCAACGCCGGTGGCCGCACCTTGGTATCCTCCTGGCCGAAGATCTCCGGAGTGCGGGCGAAAGCGGACAGAGCGCCCGCACTGAAGCATGTTCCCCTTCGGCCTTTCAGCCTATGGTCCGGGCGAGCCCGGATGCCCAGAGCGCTACGAGGCGCTTCGCTTGTCATCGGCGGCGCGGAGACGAATGGGCGGCGAGATCATGACAATCACGGGACTCGTGCTGTCGGGTGGGCGGGCGCTGGCCGCGCCCATCGATCTGAACGGGACCGGGCGCTATGTGCACTGGGGCGTCATCCAGGTGTCCGTCGCGAACCTCGTGGTCATCGGCCTGATGGTGGTCGTCTTTGTCGCCGCCCTGCTGCTGCCCTTCCCTGGAGGCCGCAGATGAGTGGTCCAGGTGAGGGCGGCGCGGCCATCGGGCCGTACAAGAACGTGTCCGCCAGGGGCGGCTGGACCGGAGCGGTGCGGCGGCGGGCGGTCGCGGCTCTGCCCCCGGACAAGCTGCTGCCGGACGCCCAGCCGGCATACATGGCCTCATGGGTCTATGTCTTCGGCGTGCTCACCGTGGCCTCGCTGATCGTGGTGCTCGTCACCGGTGGGGTGCTCGCGTTGAAGGGACCCGCCTGGTGGCACATCTCGGCGAGCGGGAAATACGTGAACAGCCTGCACCTGTGGAGCGTCGAGCTGTTCATGTTCTTCATGGTCATCCACCTGTGGGGCAAGTTCTTCATGGCCGCCTGGCGCGGCCGGCGGGCCCTGACGTGGGTCACCGGCGCGGTGTGTTTCTTCACCTCGATCGGCACCGCCTTCACCGGCTACCTGGTCCAGCAGAACTTCGACTCGCAATGGATCGCCGGGCAGGCCAAGGACGGGCTCAACTCGGTCGGTATCGGCGCGTTCTTCAACGTGCTGGACTTCGGGCAGATGCTGATGTGGCACATCGTGCTGCTCCCGTTCGTCCTTGGTCTTCTGACCGCATGGCACGTCCTGCTGGTCCGGCGGCTCGGAATCGTGCCGCCCATCGGGGCGACCGATCCCGCGGACAGCGGCACGATCTCGCCCGCGTCCGCACCGGGGGAGGTGCCGTGATGGACCGACACTCTCGGAAGTACCCGGTACCGGACCCCGCCGCCTTCCCCACCCGACCATACGACTTGGTCAAGGAGTTCGTGATCGCCCTGGTGGTGGTCGCGCTTCTCACCGCCGGTCTGGCTGCTGTCTTCTCCTCCCCCGACGTCAAGCCGGTCACCTTGGCCTCCTGGTCGCGGGCAGCCGGCGGCGACTTCACGACGACCGCCGTGGCCGAACTCGGCGGCACCAGCGGAACGGCACAGTACGGACCGCCGTACAACCACACACCCGGCGCGGCACAGAAGCTCGGCCCGCTCGGGCTACAGGGCGCCGCCGGAGTCCGTATCCCGGTGGACACCGCCAACGACTTCGTGCTCCGCCCTCTGGCACAAGCCCCCGAACCGCCCGGCGTCAGGGGGGCCCTCACAGCCTGGGCCGCTGCTCCGGCCACCCGGCACCAGGCGTGGACCAAGGCCTACTCCGATGCGCTGGCCAAGTCTCCGGGCGGCGACCCCGCGAAGGTCGCCGAGGGCGACTACGGCCCGGTCCCTGTCCTCACCGCCCGCCTTCTCGACCTGGCCAGGTCCGGTGCACTGGACGGGCAACTGCAGGCCGAGGGCAAGTTCTACCAGACCGATTACACCCGTCCTCTGCTCTTCCTCTCCGACGGTTCCTACCTGGAGTCCCTGGCCCGCGCCGAGCACCTGGGCGGCGACCAGTGGGGAATGATGAACGAGACCGGAAACTACCCGGGCCAGGCGTGGCTGTGGCTCTACACGTTCTGGTACCAGATCGAACCCTTCAAGTCGTCCGGCAACGCAGATGCGCTGATCTGGGGCCTGATGGCTCTGCTCAGTCTGGGTCTGCTCCTGGTCCCCTTCATCCCCGGAGTGCGGTCCATCCCGCGCTGGACGCGGGTGCACCGTTTGATCTGGCGCTCGTACCACCGTGACCAGGAGGCTGCAGTGAGGGCCAGGCAGTCGGAGAGCTGAAAGGCAGCCAAGGCATCGAAGAGGGCCCGATCGTCAAGGTTCCCGGCCTGACCGCGTTCTCCACGCCCGCACTCGAAAGACGAAGTCGAGTCCTTCGCCGTCCGACGCCACGCGGAGGAGGCGGCGGGCCGACGTACTCCACGCCGCGTCACCATGCCGCTGTCAGTGTTTCGATGGCCCGGCGAGACGGCCCCCTCTCGCCTGGGACTCATCGCCGACGTCGCGAACCGCCACACCGCGTTCTGGCGTTTCCCCTTCCCCGACGAGAGCCTCCACCGCGACAGCCAGGGCCGGCAACTGGCCGGCCTGCACGCCTGTATCGACAGCTGTGCCGCCTCGTACCTCACGAACCTCGGTCGCGTGGACGCCCCGACGCGGGACGCCTTGGCCGAGGCGATCAGCGGAAGCGAGAGCCTTCTTCAACAGGGCTGGGCGCCCCTGAACGGTCATCCGCTCGTGTGGCTGCGCTTCGCGAACCTCGTCGCGTACGCCGCAGCGGTGCCGCCTGGCTCGTGAGCACTGCATCGCCCGAACGGCCGAGCAACATGTGCGTCACCCGTACGGCGGCCCTGGCGTGCAGCCGATCGGCACAACCGGAAGCCTAGGATCCGTCACTGGACAGCGAGGCAAATGTCTGCTTCGTCCAGGTAGAGGCGGCTCGCGCCATGACCGAAGGAGACGGGATGTCGCCCCGCGTCGGCAAAACCCGCTGGCGGCGCTTTGCGGCGGTCCTGGTACCCAGCGTCGCAGCCTGCGCGGCCCTCGGCATCGCCATGGGACAGGGTGTACTGGCCGCG
The DNA here is from genome assembly GCF_056434305.1 of Streptomyces sp. NPDC044061. Lineage (NCBI taxonomy): Bacteria > Bacillati > Actinomycetota > Actinomycetes > Kitasatosporales > Streptomycetaceae > Streptomyces > Streptomyces sp. NPDC044061. Next base: position 74,827 of record NZ_JBWKFL010000032.1, read on the forward strand.
TCGTTCCTCATCTCCGGCAAGGAGTTCCAGGTCACCGCGGACACGCTGACCGCTCGCGGGTTCAGCGTGTACGGCATGGTGGACGTGACCAGGCAGGGCCAGCATGTGCCGGTGATGGTCACCGGATCCCGGCACTCGACGATCAGCGCGCTGTGCCAGTCCGTACTGGTCGAGATCCCGGTCCTGGGCGTACAGACGCTGAAGCTCACCGGCGGGGACGAACGACCGGTCGAAGCATCGAACCTGTTCCTCGACACGACGTCCCAGTCGGCCGGGCAGGCGAATTTCCGGGGCCTCGACCAGGGAATCGCGCAGGGGGAGATCACCAAGGGTCCGATCAATCCGGGCGACAGGAACTCGCGCTTCTTCGACCCCGACGGCTTCGGGCAGCAGGCCACGTCGGTCACCCTGACCGACGTGCGCGTGACCGCGGTCGCGCTGACTGCCGGTACGTTCAACATCCCCGGCCTGCGCGTGCGGCTCGAGCACGGCCGTCACGAATGCTTCTGAGTCCCGGGCGGGCCGAACCTGCCGAACGCCCCCGCAGCCGCCTCACACGGCCCGTGCGCACCCCGCACCGCTGATCAGGAAGACACGTGATCACCGACTTCCAGGGCAGACGCCCCCGACCGCGCGTCACCGCAGCGCGCGCCCGGCGCAGATTCAGAACCTGGCGTGGCGAACGTCCCTTCTGGGCGGGGCTCTTCACCCTGACGGCGGGATTGCCCATCCTCTACTGGCCGTACGCGAAGCTGGACCTGGGCGGGATTCCGCTGGCCATGTCGACCACGTCCGGTGCCGGAGCCCTGGTCATCGGAGGCCTGCTCATCACCCTGGGGCTCACCCTCTGGTACCACCCGCACCTCCGCATGTTCTCCGGGATCGCCGCTCTCCTGCTCACCCTGATCTCCTTCCCCGTCGCGAACTTCGGCGGTCTCTTCCTCGGACTGATCACCGGTCTGATCGGCGGCTCCTTGGCCTGCTCCTGGGCTCCCGTCGCCACCGAACCCTCGACGGCGCCGGCGGACGGCGGGTCCACGGCCGTTCCGGCAGGAGAGGGTCAACGGGGCACTTGACCACGCCCATCGGCCCACGGACAGCTCCGCCGTCCCGTCCGACGGGCGTGGCTCAGGTGGATGACGGATCTTCTCTCGGATCGCGCCCTCGCCCGTGCGTTCACTGGCTCTTCGCCGAGAAGTCGTGGGTGGCTTCGAGGAGGGGCAACTTGTGGACACCCTCTGCCGGCGTGGCGTCGGAGGGCGGTCCCTGCGGCTGGACCGACATGACGACGACCACCTGGTAGTCGCCGCTGAAATCGGCGTGCCGAACGCGTATCAGCGCGGTGTTGATCGTCGGGTGGGCCTGCTTGGCGGCGGCGATCAGCTTCGCCGCCCGGGCGCTGTCGGTGGCGAAGAGGGTGACGAGGCCGCCGTCCTCGTCGACGTGCAGGTCGCTGTAGCTGTCGGCGAACGCCCCACGGCCCTGCTCGCCGAGGGCGTTGGCGACGGCGTTCAGCGGTGCGACCTTCTTGGCGTGCGCGAGGAGCGCGGCGTCGGTGCTGGTGGCTCGCTGTCCGTCGTTGGCCTCGGCCGCCGGCGTCACGGTGACGGCGAGCAACGCGCCTGAGGACGAGGCGGTGGCGAGCGCGAGGAACCTGGTTCGGAAACCGGGCACGAGAATCCCCCTGAATGATGTGAATTTCCCCGTGTGACCAAACGGTCGATCGTCATCGAAACCCAGAGCCGAACATGCGTCAAGGGAATTGCCTTGGGCGCGCACCCCTACATGGAATTACCAACTCCGAATGTCCGCAAGAGGGCCGGCAAAGCGGAGTAGGAATCCATGAATTTCCCGCCCGACATACCTGCCGAAGCATCCCACCAGCAGGTCAGGGCACGATCGAACCCCTTAAGGCGAATGATTAATTCGGAAACTTTCCGATGAAGGTTCCACTCTTGAAGCAAAGAAAAAGTAAAAGTAAATAGTTCGACTCACGAGCAGTCGCCGCCTATTCTCTGCTCGTCCTGTCCAGTCACCCGCCGGGGGAGCGCAACCCAAGTGAAGAGCCATATAAAGAGACGCATATCACAAAGGCACCGTGCAGGCCGACGCGGTGCCTTTCTCATGGCCGCGGGCGCGATCGCCGGCCTGCTCTCCACGTCTGGTGTGGTCGACACGGCCAGTGCCGCGGACGGGAAGGCGGCGCCGCGCTGGACCGCCGCGGCGGCGCAGCGGTTCTGGACCGACCGACGGATGGCCGAGGCGATGCCGCTTCCGGACGACCGGAGCCCGGCGACCGCCGACGCACCGTCTCCGGACGCGGCGAGGCCCCTGTCACGGCGCGCCGGGGTCGGCCCGGGAAGCTCGCACTTCGGCGGGCTGCCGATGATCGGGCGGATGTACGTGCAGCGGGGCAGTGGCTCCTACTTCTGCACCGCGAGCGTGATCAGCAGCCCGCACCACAACATCGTGCTCACCGCGGGCCATTGCCTGGACTCCAGGGCAGGGACCGGCTCCTTGGCGTTCGTGCCGCAGTGGACCGCGGCCAGGCCGCGACCGCATGGGATCTTCCCGGTCGCCACCGACTCCAGGGGCCGCAGCCAGGTCTGGATCGATCAGCGCTACTACGACCGCGGGCACACGAAGGGCGCGCCGTGGGACGTGGCGTTCGCACGGCTCGGGGCGCGCACCGACGGCAAGCAGGTGCAGGACGTCGTGGGCGGCAACGCCCTTGCCACCGGGCGCGGTTACGCGTTTCCCCGAGTGCGGCTCGTCGGCTATCCGAACACGGACCAGCAGCCGCTGACCTGCACCGACTCCACGACGCGGTTCACGCCGAGCGACGGCACGCCCGGCTCGTACCTCCGGATCGCCTGCGACGACTACCGGTCGGGTACCAGTGGCGGCCCGTTCCTGGCGAACTTCGACACGCACACGGGGAAGGGCGACGTGGTCGGGAGCATAGGCGGTTGGAAGACAGGGGGACCCACCGCCGACGTCTCCTACAGCCCGTATTTCGGCTCCGACATCCGGCGTCTGTACGACGCGGCCGTGGCCGGTTCCCCGCCCGCCCGGCCCGGGGCGCTGCCCCAGTGACGTGATCGACGGAGCCCCCTTCGGGACGGAGGGGGCTCTGCACGTACCGGCACCGGCAGTCGTGTCCGCGGCCACGCCGGTGTCAGGACACGATGATCACGACGAACCCGTTGTTGAAGCCGTGATCGAAGCGGTTGTCGAAGCGATGGTTGAAGTGGTCGAAGCGGTCGAAGCGGTTGTCGAAGCGGTCGAAGCGGTTGTCGAAGCGGTTGTTGAAGCAGCGCCAATCGCCACGGTCCCAGCACCGGTCGGTGCTCACCTGGGTGTGCGCGGCAGGGGTCGCTGCCGCGGCCGTGCCCGCCACTGCGACCGCGGCGCCGCCGGCCATCAGGATGCTTGCCGCGGACGCCGCGGCGAGACGCCTGGCGCGTTGTGCTCGCATGATGGATACACCTTTCCTTCCATCGTCTCGCGCGTGCCCAGAGTTCAGGGCCTACTTCCAGTACGTCGGCGGCGCCCTTTGGGATTGGTGCCCGTGCCCGCATGTGCGGCCGCCCGCCCACGGGGGACAATGGGACTCCCGGTCCAGATGAGGTGGTGGCGATGCCCCCCTGGCATCTGCGCGACTATCACGACGACGATCTCGACCAGGCCATCCAGATCTGGGACCAGAGCCGCCAGGCCGAGGCGGAGTCGGTGTTCCCGGTCTCCGAGGTGATGACCGCTGCCAAGGCCGGTCAGCCGGCGGTGGTCGCCGTGGTGGGCGACGAGCTGGTCGGCATGGCGGTGGCGGAGGCGCACGGCAAGCGGGCGTGGGTCGTCCTGGTGGCGCTGGCCTCCCGCTGGCGTGAGCGCGGGATCGGCAGCGCGCTGCTCGCCGAGCTGGAGCGCCGGCTGCGTGCGCTGGGTGTGCGCCACATCAGTGCGCTGCTGCCCTCGGGCGCCGCCGGGACGAAGGCGCTGGAGAACTCCGGCTACCGGTTCCGCGACGGCCTGACCTACTACGAGAAACTCGAACCGCCCGGAGCCGCCAACGCCGACGTCCTCGCGGCGCTGGGCGGCCGCATGCTGCCCGAGGGGCTCTGGGAGGCGATGGCCGGCATGGAGCGGGAGAAACAGGTCGTCGAACGCCGTGTCGTGCTCCCGCTGACCGAGCCGGCGCTGGCCGACCGGTACGGCGTGCTGCCGCCCAAGGGTGTCATCCTGTTCGGGCCGCCGGGCACCGGAAAGACCAGCTTCGCCAAGGCCGTCGCCTCGCGGCTCGGCTGGCCGTTCGTGGAACTGTTCCCGTCCCGGCTCGCGGCCGACACCAGCGAGGGGCTGGCCGCGGCGCTGCGGGAGGCCTTCTCGGACCTGGCGGAGCTGGACTCGGTGCTGCTCTTCATCGACGAGGTCGAGGAGATCGCCGGCGCACGGTCCGGGAAGGCGGTCGACCCCGGGCACGGGGTGACCAACGAGCTGCTCAAGCTGATCCCCGGCTTCCGTGAGCACGACGCGCGGCTGCTGGTCTGTGCCACCAACTCCGTGCGCTCTCTCGACGCGGCGTTCCTGCGCCCGGGCCGGTTCGACTACGTCATTCCCATCGGCCCGCCCGACCCGACCGCCCGCGCGGCGATCTGGGGCCGCTACCTCAGGGCCGCCCGCGACTCGGTGGACATCGGCCAACTGGTCGCTGCGAGCGAGCTGTTCACCCCGGCCGACATCGAGTTCGCCGCCCGCAAGGGCGCGCAGGCGGCGTTCGAGCGCGAGGTCGCGCAGCGCCAGGGCCGGCCCGCCACCACCGAGGACTACATGACCGCCATCGCCGACACCCGCCCGACGCTCACCGCACGCGCGATCGAGGAGTTCACCGAGGACATCGGGAAGTACAGCCGCCTCTGAGACCCGTCCCGGCCGGCCCCGCGCCATCCCCCACCCAACTCCGCCACGAGCCGCCGTAGTTCCTTCCGCTCCTGGTCCAGCCTCGCCGCGCTCCGGTCCAGTTCCGCGAGGCGGCTGCGCAGGGCCTCGGGCAGGCCGGGCACGGCGTGAGACCGCGTGCTCGGCGGCAACGCGGCCTGGCTGCCGGGCGCCGCGTAATTCCGGCGACGGCACCACCCGCGGCCCCGTACATTCGCCCCTCGTGTCATGAGACGGGAGACCGGAGAACCGGAGAACCGGGAAACCGGGAACCGGAAAAGGGGAGGGACCGGAGATGAGCAGTCGCACGTTTCTGATCGGCGGCGGGTGGGACCGCGCCGAGGTGTACGAGCCGTTCCTGCGGGCCGCCGTGGGTGACGGGCCGCCGCGGGTCGGCTGCCTGGTCCTCGACGAGGGGGACGGGACGGCGCAGTTCGAACGCCATGCGGCGGCGCTGGGGAAGGCGGGCCCGTGCACGCCGGTGGCCCTGCTGGTACCGCTCGGCGGCCGGTTCGAGCCGGAGGCCGCGCTGGCCGGGATCGACGGGCTGCTGGTGTGCGGTGGGCTCACTCCCGCCTACCAGGACGCCCTCGCCGGCTGCCTCGACCGGCTGCCGGGGCTGCTCGCCGCGCGCGGTGTCCCGTACGCCGGCTTCTCCGCCGGGGCGGCCCTCGCCGCGCGGCGGGCCGTGGTCGGCGGGTGGCTCGTGGACGGGGTGCCGGTGTGCCCGGACGAGACCGGGGAGGACCTGGAAGAGGTCGAGGTGCGGGCGGGTCTCGGGCTCGTGCCGTTCGCGGTGGACGTCCACGCGGCCCAGTGGGGGACGCTGGGGCGGCTGGTCGCGGCGGTGGGGCGCGGTGCCGTGCCGTACGGGGTCGCGGTGGACGAGAACACGCTGCTCACCGTGACGGACGGCGAGGCACGCGTGTCGGGGGCCGGACAGGTCCATGTCGTGCGACCCGACGGTGACGGGGGCGCGCTGGTGCGGGCCCACCGCGCCGGGGAAGGATTCCCCGTCGAGTAGCCCGCACCGCGCGGTCGAGGGCACGACGCCCGAGTCCTTCGGAGGCGCGGGGAACCGCGCGACCAGCCCGCCACGGACCCGCACCCGGCCGACGGACCCGCGCCCGCGCTCCCCCGCCCGATCGACGGAGTCAGATCGTCGCCGTGTCGATGACGAAGCGGTAGCGGACGTCGCTCGCCAGCACCCGCTCGTACGCCTCGTTGATCTCGGCGGCGCTGATCAGCTCGATCTCGGCACCGATGCCGTGCTCGGCGCAGAAGTCGAGCATCTCCTGGGTCTCGGCGATGCCGCCGATGCCGGAGCTGCTCAGGCTGCGGCGGTTGCCGAAGAGCGACTGGAGCACGACCCGCACCGGCTCCTCGGGGAGGCCGACGTTCACCATGGTGCCGTCCGTGCGCAGCAGGGACAGGAAGGCGGCGAAGTCGAGCGGGGCCGAGACGGTGTTGAGGATCAGGTCGAAGGTGCCCGCCAGCTCCTCGAAGGTCTTCGGGTCGCTGGTGGCGTAGTAGTGATCGGCACCGAGCTTGAGGCCGTCCTCCTGCTTGCGCAGGGACTGCGACAGGACGGTGACCTCGGCGCCGAGCGCGTGCGCGATCTTGACGCCCATGTGGCCGAGACCGCCGAGGCCTACGACGGCGACCTTCTTGCCGGGGCCGGCGTTCCAGTGCTTCAGGGGCGAGTACGTGGTGATGCCGGCGCACAGCAGCGGCGCCGCCACGTCCAGGGACAGGCCGTCGGGGACGCGGACGACGTAGTTCTCGTCGACGACGATCTTCTGCGAGTAGCCGCCGTACGTGGGCTGCCCGTCCTTGCCGACGGAGTTGTACGTCCAGACGGTGCCGCCCGTGGAGCAGTACTGCTCGAGGCCGGCCTTGCAGTTGTCGCACTCGCGGCAGGAGTCGACCATGCAGCCGACGCCCACCCGGTCGCCGACGGCGAACTTCGTCACACCGGAGCCCACCTCGGAGACGACGCCCGCGATCTCGTGGCCGGGGACCATCGGGAAGGTGCCGGGCCGCCAGCCGTCCTGGGCCTGGTGGATGTCGGAGTGGCAGATACCGGCGAACTCGATGTCGATCAGGACGTCGAACTCGCCGACCGCGCGCCGCTCGATGGTGGTCCGCTCCAGCGGAGCCTTCGCGGCGGGCGCGGCGTACGCAGCAACAGTGGTCATGCCGGGGTTCTCCTAGCAGGGGTTCCGTGCCCGGTCGCCTTCCGACCGGGTACGGCGTCCAGCCTGCCGCAGGTGCGGTCCGGCACCCAGACCACGCCTCTTCGTACGACCGCTGTGCCTACCACTGGCGGGATCAGGCTGGTGTGCGTACGACCATGAATACTGGACGTATGGACGAACAGCAGGAAGCAGCCGCAGGCCGGCCCCTGGACCGGCGGGCCGAGCTGAGCGAGTTCCTGCGCAGCCGGCGGGCCCGGCTGAAGCCGGAGGACGTGGGGCTGCCGGACTTCGGCAGGCACCGCCGGGTGCCGGGGCTGCGCCGTGAGGAGCTGGCCCAGCTGGCCGGGGTGTCGGTCGCCTACTACACCCGTCTGGAACAGGGCAACGGGCGGAACGTCTCGGCCGAGGTGCTGGGCTCGATCGCCCGCGCCCTGCGGCTGACGGACGCCGAGCACGCGCACCTCACCCACCTGGCCAAGCCGAAGACGCAACGGAAGAAGCCGGCGGCACGGCAGCAGCAGGTGCGGGCGGCGCTGTGCCAGCTGCTGGACACCATGGACGCCGTGCCCGCGTACGTCGCCGGCCGCCGCGCGGAGATCCTGGCCTGGAACCGGATGGCGGCCGCGCTCTTCGGCGACTGGTCGGAGCTCGCGCCCGCCGACCGCAACTGGGCCCGGCTGGTCTTCCTGCGCCCCGAGTACCGGGACCTGTTCGTCGACTGGGAGCAGAAGGCGATCGACATCGTCTGCGCCCTGCGCATGGACGCGGGCTGCTACCCGGACGACCCCCGCCTGTCGGCGCTGGTCGGCGAGCTGTCGGTCAAGAGCGAGGAGTTCCGGCGGCTGTGGGCGACCCACGACGTCAAGGAGAAGAGCTACGGCGTCAAGCGCCTGCACCACCCGCTGGTCGGCGACCTCTCCCTGAACTTCGAGACGTTCCGGGTGGCGGGCGACACCGACCAGGCCCTGATCACGTACCATGCCGAGCCGCACTCCCCCTCGGCGCAGTCCCTGCGCCTGCTGGCCAGCTGGGGCACGGACGCGGCGAGGGTCGTGCCGTCCTCCTGAAACCCTGACGGATCCCGTCACCCCTGGTACGGCGGTGCGGCCCCCCAGTTCCACTTCGGCACCGGCTGCTCCGCCGGCGGCTTCGCGTCGGAGCCGGAGAAGTAGAGGGCCAGCCGTGTGCCCCACTCGACATAGGCCAGGAAGGCCGAGCGGAACTCCGCGTCGGTGGGGAGGCCCGCCTCGTCCGCGGCGTCCTGGATGAGGTTGACCCAGCGGCGGCGCTGGGGCTCGGTGATGTTGCGGCCGAGATGCTTGGCGACCATGTGGCCGTGGCCGCCCTGACTCTGGGAGTAGTGGGCGGGGCCGCCGAAGACCTCGCCGAGCCAGAGGGCGACATGGGCGGCGTGCTCGGCGGGCAGGTCCGCGAAGAGCGGTGCCAGGAGGTCGTCCTCGAGGACCTTGTCGTAGAAGACCTCGGTCAGGCGGGAGAAGGCCTCCGCGCCGCCCGCCCAGTCGTACGGAGTCGGGGTCGCCGCGCCCGTGCCCCGGACCGGCGTGGGCCCGTAGTGGCGCATCTCCTCGATGTTCTCGACGTACGGGCGGATCTCCGCGAAGAACGGCGGGAACGAGGCCGACTTGCGGAAGCCCTCGAGATGGTCCTCGGTGGACTTCCAGGTGATCCGGAGGACGTGATGCTCCGGGTCCTCCTCGCAACGGGTGAGTTCGTAGTCCACGCACTGCGGTGCCGCCGCGAGATGCGTCACGGCGCGGGTGTAGGCGGCCAGGAACTCCGCCGACTGCTGCTCGGGGATGCGGTACCGGATGTATTCGACCGTGTGAGCCGTCATGAGTGCACACAAACACGGACGGCCCGCCGGAAGCAGCGCTTCCGGCGGGCCGTTCGCTCACGGCCTACTCAGATGCTGAGGCTCACTTGCCGAAGTAGGCGTTGTAGATCGTGATCGTCGACGTGTTGCCCTTCTTGTCGGCGATCTTGGCGCGGAACGAGATGGCCTTGTTCTTCGCCGGGTTCTTCACGGTGATCCTGCCGCCGCGGACGTCGACCTTCGTGAAGGTCTTGCCGTCGTAGGAGACGTACACCGTCAGGGACTTCAGGTTGCTGCCCGCGGCCGCGCCCTCGACGGTGACCGGGAAGGTGACCTTCTTGCCGGCCTCGACACGGCTGTCCAGGCCGGTCGTGGCGCCGAAGTGCAGCGCGGACACGGGGAGCTTGGCGGAGCCGCTCGACGGCTTCTTGGAACGGAAGGTCCACGCCGCGTCGATCCGCGAGGAGGCCTCCGCGACCTTGGCCGAGCGCTTGACCGAGGTGGTCAGCTTGTACGCGGCGTCACCGGCGGGAACCTTGAAGGACTCCTCGCCGAACAGCGGGTCGTGGTTGGAGCCGACCTTGCTGCCGTTGCGGTACAGGGTCGTGTTCACCGAGGTGAACAGCGAGGAACCGGCGTGCTTGGCACCGTCGGCGAACAGCGGCAGCGAGCCGGAGATCTCGTTGCCGTCCCGGTAGATGCCGAAGTCGGCGTTGACGTGCGGGCCGAAGACGGCGGTGTTGAACGTCTTCGTGTACGTCTTGCCGGCCGTGAAGGACTGCGCGCCCAGGCCGTAGCCCGCCTCGGCGATCGGGAAGCCGTCCTGGTCGACCCCGCCGTCCTGCTCGAACTCCAGGTCCCACTTCACGCCGCCCTTGGCGGACAGGTGCAGGGTGCGGGTGCCGGGCAGCTTCTGCGGCATGCTGACGGAGGAGGCGCCGGAGCTGCCGGGCAGCCAGCCGACCGCGCTGACCGAGCCCTTCTTGCCGCTCGCGGGGGCTCCCAGCCGGGCCTTGACCGTGGTCAGGTCGCTCGTCTTGTAGTGCTTGGTGAAGCCGGTGGCGAGCTGCTTGACCGGACCGCCCGAGGTGACGTCGTACTCCTCGGTGGCACCCTTCGTCCAGTGGCCGTCCCACTGCTGGGACAGCGTGCCGGCGGGCAGCTGCGGACCCAGGTGGGCGGTGTGGAAGTTCTTGTACGAGTCGAGGAACCAGCCGTAGCCGTACTGGCCGTCGCCGATCGTGACGTCCCACTCGGGCGAGGCGAACACGGACTTGGCACCCGAGGCCGGGACGGTGATGTCCACCGGCTTGGCCTTGCGCGCGTCGATCGTGATCGTCTGCTTCTTGGAGACGGTCAGCTTCGGCTGGGCGATCGAGTCGATGCCCTTGCTCGCGTCCTCCGGGTCACCGTAGACGGCGGTGTTGAGGATGTACGTGCCCTTGGGCGCGCGCACCTTCACCGTGCCGGACTTGTCGTACGGGTTCAGCCACTGGCCGTTGGCCAGGCCGGCCACACCGGTCAGGTCGGCGGCGTAGTACGGGGCGGGCTTGCCGTCACGGCCGATGAACTTCAGCGTGACGTCGTACGACTCCACCTCGCGCTGCACCGCGGCGGCCGTGCGGACGGTCTGCCCGCCGCCGGTCGCGGTCACGTAGGAGGAGTAGGCGCCGTCGACGGTGCCGCCCAGCTTGGTGTTGACCGTGAAGTCGACCGAGGCCTTGCCGTGCGCCGGGACGGTCACCTTCGTCGCGCCGAGCTTGAAGAAGCCCGCCGGAGCCGCCTGCCCCTTGGGGTTCGTGGCGGTGCTGCCGAGGTCGAGCGTGACGTCCTTGTCACCGAGGTTGCGGTACGTCAGCTTCTTGGTGGCCGGCTTGTCGTCGGTGTGCGGCCACTGCTGCACTCCGAAGCTCACCGAGACCGGGTCGGCGACCACGGACTGCTTGATGGCCTTGTCGACCGCGATACGGCCCGAGCCCTGCTGGAACGGCGTGTACTTGCCGCCCTTGGCGGAGCCGGTGAGCGCGCCCTTCAGCTCGGCGTAACCCCAGTCGGGGTGCTCCTGCTTCAGGATCGCGGCAGCGCCCGCGACGTGCGGGGTGGCCATCGAGGTACCGGAGATGGTCAGGTAGCCCTCGGGCTTCTCACCGACCTCCTTGTCGATGACGCTGCCCTTGGCGGCGGCGGCGGTGATGTCCACGCCGGGCGCGGTGACGTCCGGCTTGATGGCACCGTCGCCGACCCGCGGGCCGGTGGAGGAGAAGTCCGCCAGCTTGTCCTTCTTGTCGACGGCGCCGACGGTGAGCGCGGCGTCCGCGCTGCCCGGCGAACCGATCGACTGGGGGCCCTCGTTGCCCGCGGCGATCGCGAACAGGACGCCCTTCTCGGCGGAGAGCTTGTTGACCTCGGCCTCGAGCGGGTCGACCTCGGGCGTGTCGTAGCCGCCGAGGCTCAGGTTGATGACGGAGGCGCCCTGCGCGGCCGCCCACTCCATGCCGGCGAGGATGCCGGAGTCGTCACCGGAACCGCTGTCGTCCAGGACCTTGCCGTTGAGGATCTTGGCGTCGGGAGCGACACCCTTGTACTTGCCGCCCGACTTGGCGCCGGTGCCCGCCACGATGGAGGCGACGTGCGTGCCGTGACCGAAGTGGTCGGCGGCGTCGGCGGCGGTGGAGAAGTTCTTGGACTCGATCACCTGGTCCTTGAGGTCCGGGTGGGTGGTGTCCACACCCGTGTCCAGGACGGCGACCTTCACGCCCTTGCCGGTGTAGCCGGCGGCCCACGCGACCGGGGCGCCGATCTGCGGCACGGACTTGTCGAGGGCGGCCTTGCGGACGCCGTCGAGCCAGACGTGGGCGATGCCGGAGGCGGCCGTGTCGCCGTTGGTGACGGCGTTCCACAGCTCGGCGGTGTCCTTGACCGGGGTCTGCACGGCGTCCGCGTTCAGGGCCTTCAGGCTGCGGCGCAGGTGGCCCGCGTCCCGGACGTCGGCCTTGGTGGCCGCGGCGGCGCCGCTGTAGCCGACGATGACCTTCAGGCCGTTCTTCTGGGCCTTGCGGGTGGCGGCCTTGTTCAGCTCGGTGATGTCGAACAGCCGCTGGTCCAGCTTGCCGGAGGCGACCAGGTGGGCCGCGTCGGCGGGGACGACCAGCGTGTGTCCGCTCGCCTTGCGAACCTGGAAGGGTATGTGCTCGCGGCCCTTGGCCCGCTGCAGGCCGACGACGCGGCCCTTGGCGTCGAGGGCGACGCGGTCACCGGTGATCAGGGTGACGTGGTGCTTGGCGGTGAGTGACGCGGCAGCGACCGAGGTCTGCTGCGCGGGCTTCGCCGACGCCGGGCTGGTCATACCCGCTGCGAGGGCGACGGCTGCGGCGGTGGCCACCGTGGCCGCAGCTGCTCTTTTCACTTGTCTGCGCAAGTTCTCCCCCTGGAGATGGAGTACCGGGCGAAATCCCCATTCACCCGGCCGGGGGATGTCTCGCACATCTGAACGTCAATCCCCCGGATCACGAAGTATGCCGGGGGGTGATCAGACGGCTCAATAGATGAGAGGGCGGTGAGAAAGCGCTGCCCGGAACTGTTACGCGCCGGGGCAGACACCGTTACAGAATCGCGAAGTCCCTTGCGTGCGAACGGTGTTATGAGGCGTCAGGCGCCCGCGTTCTCGCGCACGGTGATCTTTCCCTTGCGGATGGTGGCCACGCGCGGGGCCTTCTTCGCGATCGCGGAGTCGTGGGTGACCATGATGAAGGTCAGCCCGTGCTCCTTCCAGAGGCGCTCGAGCACGTCCATGATCTCGTCGCGCATGCCCTCGTCGAGGTTGCCGGTCGGCTCGTCGGCGAGGAGCACCTTCGGGCGCTTGACGAGTGCGCGGGCGATGGCGACGCGCTGCTGCTGTCCTCCGGACATCTCGGAGGGCAGATGGTTCAGACGCTCGCCGAGTCCCACCGAGTCGAGGGCCTCGGCGGCCCGTTCCCGGCGTTCCCTCACCTTCACGCCGAGCGGCACCAGGGCGGTCTCGACGTTCTCCTGCGCGGTGAGCGTCGGGATCAGGTTGAAGGACTGGAAGACGAAGCCGATGTTCTCGCTGCGGACCCTCGTCAGGCGGGCCTCGGAGAGCCTCGCCAAGTCGGTTCCGTCCAGGACGACTTCGCCGGAGGTGGGGCGGTCCAGGCCGCCGAGCATCTGCAGCAGCGTGGACTTGCCGCCGCCGGTGGGGCCCTGGATGACCAGCCTGTCTCCGTCGCCGATGGTCAGGTCGATGCCGTCGAGGGCATCGACGGTGTCCTTTCCTCTGGTGTAGCGCTTGGTGACGTTCTTCAGTTCGTACATGGTGGCTCCTGGAAGGGTTCGGGGGCGGGGCGCATCGTCGCCGCCGCGGGTGAGTGGGGGTTGTTCGCGCGGTTCTCCGCGCTCCTCGGGTCGAACGAGCGCGTCCTACTCGACACGGCGCAGGGCGTCCGCCGGACGCAGCCGGGCGGCACGCCAGCCGCCGAACGCGCCCGCGACCAGGCCGCCGGCCACCGCCAGGCCCACCGCCAGGACGATCGTCGCCACGCTGACCGGTGCCGTGAGCGCGACCTCCAGGGTCTTGGCCGTCTGCCGCCCCGGCCCGCCGAAACCGCCGCCGCCGGGGCCGCCGCCCCCCGTGCCGCCGCCGAGCTGGGCCTGCAGGCTGGGGCTGACGGCCGTGACGGCGTACGCGCCCGCCAGGCCGAGGGCGATGCCGAGGGCGCCGCCGACCAGGCCGTTGACGACGGCCTCGCCGACCACCTGCCGGGTCACCCGGCCGGACTTCCAGCCCAGCGCCTTCAGCGTGCCGAACTCGCGCACCCGGCGGGAGACCGCCGAGGAGGTGAGCAGACCGGCGACCAGGAACGCGGCCACGAGCACCGCGATGGACAGCCATGTGCCGACCTTCGTGGCGAGGGAGGAGGCGGTGGAGAGGGAGCCCGAGACCGTCTTGGCGAGGTCGGAGGAGGTGGTGACGGTCGTACCCGAGACGTTCTTCTGGATCGCGCTCTTGACGGTGTCGATCCGCTGGGAGTCGGTCGCCTTGACGTAGATCGTGGTGACCTTGTTCTTCTGACCGGCCAGCGTCTGGGCCTGCTTCAGCGGGATGTAGAGGTTGGCCGCCGAGTCACCGCTGTCGGCGGTGGCGATGCCGATCACCTCGAACTCGACGCCCTTGACGGTGACGGTGGAGCCGACCTTGTACTTCTTCTGCTTGGCGTAGGCCGAGTCGGCCACGGCCACCTTGGCGTTCGTCTCCGTGGCCTTGAAGGAGCGACCGCTGGTGATCTTCGACGAGGTCAGCGGGCCGAGCGCGGTCCTGGTGACGTCGGTGCCGAAGACGGTGTACTGGTTGACGTCGAAGTCGGCGCCGCCGCCACGGACTTCGCCCTGCGGCTGCCCGCCGGTCCCACCGCCCGGCCGGCCCTGCTCGCCGCCGCCGTTGCCGTTCTGCTGGAACTGGCCGCGGGTGAACTGGCCGTTGACCTTGAGCACGTTGAGGCTGAGCCCGCCGACGGCCGACGAAACACCCTTCTGATCCGCGACCTTGGTGACGGTCGAGGAGGCCAGCGTGGTGAAGCCCTGCACCATGACGCGGTCGCTGCTCTGCCGGGAGTCGTCGTCGCCGTTGCGCGCGTCGAACCGGAACCGCGGGCGCTGGGAGCTGCTCGCGGTCGGTGTCGAGGCCTTGGTGACGGTCATGTCCGTACCCAGCCCGTACAGCGACTGCAGGACCTTGTCCTGGGCCTTCCCCATGCCGCTGGACACGGAGTTGACCACGATGACCAGCGCGATGCCGAGCGCGAGGCCGGAGGCGACGACGAGGGCCGCCTTTCTGCGGCGGCGCAGTTCGCGCCTCAGGTAGGTGAAGAACATGCCCGCAAGCTAGGGACGGACCGTGATGACTCGATAAGGCCGAAATAAAAGAACCATGAGAAGGCTGTGGCACGCCCCGGAAACACCGATGCCGCCCCTTGGGGCGGCATCGGTGTGACTGTGAGCGGGCTGTCAGACGGCCGAACCGGCCTTCCACTGCGCCCAGTCGAGGTTCCAGCCGTTGAGGCCGTTGTCCGGGGAGACGGTCTTGTCGCCGGTGTGCTGGACGACCACGACGTCACCGACGAGGGAGTGGTCGTACATCCAGGCGGCCGGCGTGTGCGGGTCCTTCGCGCCCTTGGTGTCGGACAGGCCCACGCAGCCGTGGCTGGTGTTCACGCTGCCGAAGATGGACTTCGCGCCCCAGTAGTTGCCGTGCAGGAAGGTGCCGGAACTGGTCAGGCGGATGGCGTGCGGCACGTCCTTGATGTCGTACTCGCCCTTGCCGTCGTCGTCGGTGAAGCCCACGGTCGCGCCGTTCATGCGCGTCTCCTTGAACTTCTCCTGCATGACCATGACGCCCTCGTACGTCTTGTTCTCCGGCGAACCCGCGGAGATCGGTATGGTCTTGACGACCTTGCCGTCCTGCGTGACCTTCATCTGCTTGGTCTGCGCGTCGACGTAGGAGACCTGGTTGCGGCCGATGTGGAAGGTGACCGTCTTCTGCTGCACGCCGTAGACGCCGCTCGCGCCCTGGACGCCGTCGAGGTCGAGCTTCAGCGTGACGGTGGAGTTCTCCTTCCAGTACTCCTCCGGACGGAAGTCGATGCGGTTGGCGTTGAACCAGTGGCCCACGACCTCCTGACCGCTGCTGGAGGTGACCGTGATGCCCTTCTGGACGGCGGCCTTGTCGGTGATCGCCTTGTCGAAGTTGATCGACACGGGCATGCCGACGCCGACGGTGGAGCCGTCCTCCGGCGTGAAGTTGCCTATGAAGCTGTTGGCCGGGGAGACCGTGGTGAAGGAGGCGTTCTCGTGGGCGACCCGGCCGGCGGAGTCCTTGGCCTCGGCGGCGACCTTGTAGGTGGTCGAGCGCTGCAGCTGGGTGGTGGGCTTCCAGCTGGACTTGTCGGCGGACAGCGCGCCCGCGACGGCCTTGCCGTCGACGGTGGTCATCGTCACACCGGTGAGCGTGCCCTTGGCGACCCTGACGGCGGCCGAGTTGTTGATGGAGGCGTTGTTGGAGCCGTCCTTGGGCGTGATCGTGATCTGGGCCTCGGACGACTTCTTGGCCGCCGCCTCGTCGGCCTTGGCCTGGGAGGTGTCGCCGTTGTCGGTGGCCTTGGCGTTGCCGCCGCCGGAACATCCGGTGAGTGCCAGCACACCGCCGAGCAGTGCGGACGCGACCGTCAGGCCCTTGCGCCGCTTACTGTTCGTCATCACACGCTTCTCCATCGTTGCCGTAATCGCGGAAACCCCAGTCCCCGTTGGGGAACCTTCAACCTACGGGCGGTCCGTCCCTTATCACATGGTCGCCATGTGTGGGCCGCACCACGTCCGCCCGCGGCGGGTGGTGCGGAAGTCGTCCGTGCGCCCCCTGAGACGTCGAAACCCCGGACGGCGGTTGCCGCCCGGGGTCATGGGTGCCCCGCGACGTTCAGCCGATGCCGTCCTCTTCGTCGTCGTCCTGCCCATCATCCTCGTCCAGGTCCCAGTCGGGCGAGTCAGGGTCGTACTCGATGCGTTCGCTGGACCAGGAGGCCTGCTGGAGCTCCACGCCGGGTACCTCACTGACCAGGTCGAACGGGTCCACGAGATAGGCGAGGGCCTCCGCGGTGTCTTCCGTCACAGCGGCCTCGGCGTGCGTCCGCTCCTGCGGAGGCAGCTCCGGATCGGCGGCCAGCCGGCGCAGCGCGGCCTTGGTCAGCCCGTCCTCGTCCTGTACCTCGAGGACCAGCTCCACCCGAAGTCGTACAAACTGTGATGTCTCTTCCGTGCTCATGCCCGGAGCGTACGACCGAAACCTCCCGTGACTTTCCTGTGACCCGCGACTTTCACTAACATCGCCCCACACGGCCAATTCGCCAGCGTCACAAGGGGGATCGATATTCCGTGTCATCCGCTCGCCGCCCGTTGCTGACCGCCACCGCCGCGGGGACCCTGCTGTGCGCCCTGTGGTTCGTCCCGTCCGCCAACGCGTCGCAGGACGACTCGGCGAGAGCGACCACGGCCACGAGCACGACGTCGCAGGTCACGCAGCAGGCCAAGGCCCTGTCCGAAGCGGCGGCCACCGACGCCGCGGAGACCTCGGACACCGCGGACGGCACGCGGCTCGCGGACACCGGCAGCTTCGACACCACGCCGTACGTCATCGGCGGCAGCGCCTTCCTCGCCATCGGCGCCGGATTCGTGGTGTATTCGGTACGTCGGGAACGCCTCGGCTTTTAATTCCGCTTGACGATTCCTTGACTGGGAACGCATAGTCCGCCCATGAAGAGATCATCGGGCGTGCGGCTGTGCGCCACCGCGGCTGTGGGCGCACTTTCGCTCGCCCTCATCACGGGCTGTTCCGACGGGGGTTCGAAGGACTCCGGCGACGGCAAGGGCGGCAGGACCGAGCAGGCGGACGCGAAGGCGCCGAGCGCCGCGGAGCTGCAGAAGCTGATCATCGCCAAGGGCGAGGTGCCCGGCTTCAAGGTCGAACCCGTCGAGGGCGGCATCCCCGCCAAGAGCAAGGTCACGTCGGACGACGCCCGGTGCGACCCGGTGCTGCGGGCCCTGACCGGCATCGCCCCCGGCGACCCGGCGGCGAACACCAGCCGCATGGCCACGGAGGACAAGAAGGACCCCACGGACGACGCCACGTCCCTCGACGACCTGGCCGACGGCAAGTTCGAGGACGCCCTCGGCAAGTCCATGGACCTGGACGTCACCGTGGTCACCCTGGCCTCGTACGACGGTGACGGCGCCGCGGCGGGCCTGAAGTCCGTCTCCGACGCCGTGAAGGCCTGCTCGGGCGGCTTCTCCGGCGTGCAGGACGGCGAGAAGGGGAAGTTCACCAAGGTCGCCGTGGAGAAGTCCTCCGGCACGGGTGAGGAGTCGGTGGCCTTCACCGCGACCAACGACTCGGGCAAGGACGGCGCCCTGCCGTTGCACGCCGAGGTCGTGCGGCACGGGAACACCCTCGCCACGTACACCACCATCAACATCGGCGCGATGATGAGCAAGAAGGCCTACACGGTGTCGGCCCCGGTCATCAAGGCCCAGGCGGCCAAGCTGAAGTGACGTCGAAAAGGGGCCCTGCCGCACGGACAGGGCCCCTTTTTACTGTTCCGCTCGCCTCTTACCGCAGCGGTCCGGTGACCGACTCCACGGCGGCGACGAGATGCCCCCCGCGCACGAACGCGTCGGCGGCGGCCAGGTCGGGGGCCAGGAAGCGGTCGGGGCCCGGGCCCTGCACGCCCGCGGCGCGCAGAGCCCCGATCACGGCCTGCGAGGCCGGTGCCGGGGTCAGGCCCTCGCGCAGTTCGACACCGCGGGTGGCGGCGTACAGCTCGACGGCGATGATCCGGGTGAGGTTGTCGACGGCGGTGCGCAGCTTGCGCGCGGCCGACCAGCCCATGGACACGTGGTCCTCCTGCATCGCGGAGGACGGGATGGAGTCCGCGGAGGCCGGTACGGCGAGCCGCTTCATCTCGCTGACCAGGGCGGCCTGCGTGTACTGGGCGATCATCAGGCCGGAGTCCACGCCGGCGTCGTCGGCGAGGAACGGCGGCAGGCCGTGGCTGCGGTTCTTGTCCAGCAGCCGGTCCGTGCGGCGCTCGGCGATGGAGCCGAGGTCGGCGGCCGCGATGGCGAGGAAGTCCAGGACGTAGGCCACGGGGGCGCCGTGGAAGTTGCCGTTGGACTCCACGCGGCCGTCGGGCAGCACGACGGGGTTGTCGACGGCGGAGGCGAGTTCCCGCTCGGCGACGAGGCGGGCGTGCGCGAGGGTGTCGCGTCCGGCGCCGGCGACCTGCGGGGCGCAGCGCACGGAGTAGGCGTCCTGGACGCGGGGCGCGTCGTCCTGGTGATGCCCGGTGAGTCCGGAGTCCTTGAGGACGGCGAGCATGTTCGCGGCGGAGTCGCCCTGGCCCGGGTGGGGCCGGATGGCGTGCAGCTCGGGCGCGAGGACCTTGTCGGTGCCGAGCAGCGCCTCGAGGCTGAGGGCGGCGGTGACGTCGGCGGACTTGTAGAGGGTGTCCAGGTCGGCGAGGGCCATGATCAGCATGCCGAGCATGCCGTCGGTGCCGTTGAGGAGGGCCAGGCCCTCCTTCTCGCGCAGCTCGACGGGCTGGATCCCGTGCTCGGCGAGCAGTTCGCCGGCGGGCCGCACGACTCCGTCGGGGCCTTCCGCGTCCCCCTCGCCCATGAGCGCGAGGGCGCAGTGGGAGAGCGGGGCCAGGTCGCCGGAGCAGCCGAGGGAGCCGTACTCGTGCACGACGGGGGTGATGCCGGCGTTCAGCACGTCGGCCATGGTCTGCGCGACCTCGGGCCGGACACCGGTGTGTCCGGAGCAGACGGTCTTCAGGCGCAGGAACATCAGGGCCCGGACGACCTCCCGCTCGACCCGGGGGCCCATGCCGGCCGCGTGCGAGCGGACGATGTTGCGCTGCAGCTGGGCGCGCAGTTCCTGGCTGATGTGCCGGGTCGCCAGGGCTCCGAAGCCGGTGGAGACGCCGTAGACCGGATCCGGCTTGGCCGCCAGGGCGTCCACGATCCCGCGGGCCGCCGCGAGGGCCGCCACCGCCTCCGCCGACAGCTCGATGCGGGCACCGCCGCGCGCCACGGCGAGAACGTCGGACGCCGTGAGACCGGACGTCCCCACCACCACAGTGTGCATATCCATATTCAGGAGCGTACGCATTGAATGCGTTGATGTCACTAGTGGGGAACGGGAGAGCCCCTTACCGATCCGTGCGCTCAGGACCGGCGGCCGCGGAAGCGGCGCCGCTCGCCCCGCTCGGCCTGCCCGGGCGACGGCTCGTCGGCGAGACGTACGACAGGGTCGTCCGGCCCCTCCCGGCCCGCCACGACCGGCCGGTCCGCCCGCACGGCCTTGGCCCGGTACTGCGCCGCGTCGGCCAGCCGGAACAGCCGCCGTGCGGAGCGCACGGGGCCGATGGCGTCCTCGGTCGAGGCGAGCCCGCACGCCACGCCCTCGCCCAGTTCCAGCTCCGCCGCCCTGCGGCACAGCTCGTCCGCCGCTTTGACCACGTCGTCCGCCGGCGGCCCCACGGCCAGCAGACAGAACTCGTCACCGCCGAGCCGCGCCGCGAGCGCGCCCGGCACCATCGCCCCGCACAGCGAGAGCACGGAGCCGAACCGTTCGAGCAGCCGGTCACCGACGGCATGCCCGAGGGTGTCGTTGACCCGCTTGAGCCCGTTGAGGTCGCAGACGACGAGGCTGACGACCACGCCGTCCACGCGGTGCCGCTCGACGGCCTCCTCCAGGCGTACGTCGACGGCGCGGCGGTTGGCCAGGCCGGTGAGGGCATCGGTGTAGGCGAGCCGGCGGGCCTCCTCCAGCCGCTCGGTCTGGGCGAGCCCGGCGGCGACGACGGCGGCCAGGACCGTTGCGAAGTCGGCGTCCGCCCGCGCGAACACCCGCACGCCGACGGCGCGGGCGACATACAGCTCGCCCCAGGCCCTGCCGTGCAGCACGACGGGCGCCACGACACAGCAGCCGCGGCCCCGGCGGCGCAGGGCGGCGACACGCTGGTGGAAGTAGCCGGGGGTGCCGGCCGCCGTGCCCTCGGCGGTCTCCACCCAGGCGTTCGGCCCGCCGCCGCCCGCCCACCGCTCGTGCAGGAACTCGGTGATCTCCGGGAACTGGTGCACCGGATAGGTCTCCAGCTCCGGGAACTCCGCCTCGTCCTCGCGGCACTCCCCGACGTTCACCAGGACCCGCAACCGCCCCAGCTCCCGCTCCCACACCGACAGCGCGGCGAAGCTGCCGTCCAGCGCCCGGCACGCACCGAGAGCCGCGGCCCGCCACGACTCCCGTGGAGTGTGCGCCGCCGCCATCCCCTGAGCCAGCGCCACCACAGCGGCAAGCCGCTTGTCGTCACCCATCACTCCAGGTTAGGAAGAAATGGGCGCATTCGGGACATTGGTGCGGCGATCAGGTGGGAGTGCCCTTCACCGCCCGAGCAGCGGATCAGCCGGCCGCGCTCACTCCCCCGGCCACTCGGGCCTGCGCTTCTCGTTGAAGGCCGCCACACCCTCCGCCCGGTCCCCGGAGAACGCCACCGAGCGCCACGCCGCGTCCTCGACCTCGAGGCCGGCCCGCAGATCCAGTCCGTGCCCCAGCCGCAGCGCCCGCTTCGCCGCCCGCAGCCCGACCGGAGAGTTCCCGGCGATCCGCGCACCGAGCGCCAGCGCCTCCTCGCGGTCCCGGCCCTCCTCCACCAGCTGGTCCACCAGGCCCAGCTCGGCGGCCTCCGCCGCTTCCAGGCGCCGCGCCGAGAAGATCAGCTCGGCCGCCCGCGCCGCGCCGACCCGCCGCGGCAGCAGCTGCGTACCGCCACCGCCGGGGATCACGCCCACGGACACCTCCGGCAGCCCCACCACCGCCGTACGGTCCGCCACGATCAGGTCGCAGGACAGGGCCAGTTCGAACCCGCCGCCCAGCGCGAAGCCGTGCACCGCGGCGATCGTCGGCATGGGCAGCTCCAGGACCCCGGTGTACGCCCCGCGCGCCACGGGCCGCTGCCGCACCAGATCCGCGTCACTGAAGGAGTTCCGCTCCTTGAGGTCGGCGCCCACACAGAACGCCCGTTCGTGGGACGAGGTCAGGACGACCACGCGCGCGTCCCGGTCGGCGGCGAGGGCGGCGCACGCACCGGCGACGGAGCGGGCCATCTCCGTCGAGACGGCGTTCATGGCCTTGGGCCGGTCCAGCACCAGCTCGGCCACGTACTCGTGCCGCCGCACCAGCACGAACTCCCCGAACCGCTCCTCGCTCATGACACCCTCCGGTTAACGCGGGTTAACTCACTGTCGGGCCGATCATCGCAGCCGTACCCCGCTACGGGAAAGAGCCGACCCCGTCCACTGTTCTACGCCCGTTCGAGTGACATCCCGGTCGTCTCGCCCCACACCACCCACAGGAGCGCATAGCGTGCGCTCCGCCACGGCGCGCCCCCGGCGCGCGCGGCGGGGAGGACCTTCATGACACCGATACGCGCACAGTCCGGCACGGACCAGCGGTCGCAGGGCCTGCCTCGCGGCCGGCACCGCAAGCCCCACCCCCGCAAGGTGCTGCTCGCCGCCGGCGGCCTGGCACTCGCCGCCGGTGTCCTCAGCCTGGTGCGCGTCGCCCCGGAGTCCGGGGTCGGCGCCCCGGGGACGGCGGAGGCCGAACCCCGGCACGGTCCGGGCGGCGTCGCCACCGACGGCCGGACCGGCGCGGCCACGCACGGCGCCGACCCCACGGCACCGCCCTCGGCCACCTCGGTCATGGGCGGGGCGAGCGCCGCGCCCACGACGGCCACGACCACCCCCACGCCCTCGGCCACCCCGACCTCGCTCCCCGGCGGCACCGCGATCCCGACCACCATCCCGACGGGCGCCCCGCGGCCGACGGCCACCCCGACCGCCACGGCACCCCGCCCGGCGCCCACGACACCCACGCCCACCCGGACCCCGACACCGACCCCGAGCCACAGCTCGACAACGCCCCCGCAGAACAACGGGGCGTGCATACCGATCATCGGCCTGTGCGTGGACCTGCCTGGCGTCGCGCGGCCGTAGGGGTCAGGACTGGCCGTCGCGGCGGGCGAGCAGCCACGGCTCGACCACGCCGAGCCCGCGGACCGGACGCTGCCACATCGGCTGGAGCCCGAAGCGGTACGTCGGAGGCTCCTCGCCCTCCTTCTCCGCAGCGGCCGCGGCCTCGGCCGCCTCCGCCTCGGAGGCGGGCGCCTCAGCGGTGCGGATCAGCTCCTCGGCGAAGGCGCTGTCCACCAGCACGGCGTCGCGCGGCGCTATCGAGGTCAGCCGGGAGGCCAGGTTGACGGTCGTACCGAACACATCGCCCATCCGGGTGGTCACCGTGCCGAAGGCCATGCCCACCCGCAGCTCCGGCATGGTCTCGTCGTTCGCCATCGTCTCGACCAGCCGCAGGGCGATGTCCGCGGCCGTGCCGGCGTCGTCGGCGGCGTACAGCACCTCGTCACCGAGGGTCTTGATGAGCCTGCCGCCCCGCGCGGCGACCAGGTCGGCGGCGGTCGTCTCGAAGGCCTCGACCAGCTCCCCGAGCTCCTCCTCCTCCATCCGCCGGGTCAGCCGCGTGAACCCGACGAGATCGGCGAAGCCGACGGCGAGCCTGCGGTCCACCATCTCCTCGTCGTCGGCGGCCTGCACCACCCGGCCGGCCGAGGCGGCGAGCTGCCGCCGCCACACGTAGACGAGGAACTCCTCGAGCTCGGGCAGGAGCAGCTCGACGATCGGATACGTCACCTCGGTGCGGGTCATGCCCGGCTCCGGAGGCTCGGTCAGCCCCTCCAGAAAGGAATCCATCTGCCACTCCGCCAACCGGGCGGTGGTCTGCCCCGTGGACCGGGCCACCTGCACCGCCATGGCCTCGCTCAGCAGCCCCGCCTCGACCAGACCGGCCAGCCGCCGCAGGGCCAGCACGTCGGCCTCCGTGAGCGCCTTCGCCTGCCCGATGTCCGCGAACCCCATGGCCCGCCAGAACCGCGACGCCAGCTCCATGGAGACACCGGCGCTGCGGGCCGCCTGAAAAGGCGTGTAGCGCCGCTCGGCGCCCAGGATGAGCTGCTCGAGACGCAGGGCAAGCGGGTCCTCGCCGGAGTCGCCGGAGTCGGCGGCGTCCGCGTCCTCGCCGGAGTCCGTGTCGTCGACGGTCACGCCTGCTGCCCTTCCGATCTGCCACGGTCAGGTATCGACCGGCCTCAACTCTACGGCAGGTGTGCGCCAGCTCACTCCGGCGGGTTCGGCCGGCGGCAGGTGCTCGGTACCGGGACGGTGCAGCTCGCGCCGGTGGCAGTGCCGAGCAAGTCCGGAGGCCGCAGCACCGTCACGGAGCGCGGGTCGCAGGTGGCTTTTCGCGCAGTCACCCGCACCCGTGAGGCGACGCCGCCCGCACCGTCGGCCACATGGCCCGCAGCCGCCCACGGCGGGAAGGGGACGTGTCGGGGGGTGTCCGCCCGCAGCGGTTGGCGCGTCAACACCGGTAACCGGCCGGCCGACCGATTCCGCGCCGCTCCGAGGACGGACACCCCCCGACGCGGCCCCGACCCCCAAACCGCACTGGGCGCTACGCGCGCCCCCACCCGGCAGCGGAGGCGCCGCAGGCACCCACCCACCTACCCACACCGAACCCACGGCCGGACAGAGACGCCGAAGCCACCGCAGGCACCCCCACCCGGCAGCAGAAGCGCCGCAGGCACCCACCCACCTACCCACACCGAACCCACGGCCGGACAGAGACGCCGAAGCCACCGCAGGCACCCCTCAGGCAGGCCGCAGATGCACGATGTCCCCCGCCCCCACAGGCTCCTGCACCCCCGCCTCCGTGGCGATGACCAGCCGCCCGTCCCCGTCGAGGGCCACCGCCTCCCCCACCACGGACCGATCCCCCGGCAGCTCGGCCCGCACAGTGCGCCCCAAAGTCGCGCACCCCGCCGCGTACGTCTCCTGCAACCCGCTGACCACCGGATCACCCCCCGCAGCACGCCACCGCCCGTACCACTCCTCCAGCGACCGCAGCACCGCCCGAAGCAGCGGATCCCGGTCCGTGCTCACCGCCCCGGCCAGCACCAGCGACCCCGCCTGCGGCACCGGCAGTTCCCCGGCCCGCAGGGTGACGTTGATGCCGGCCCCGATGACCACACCGTCGTCGCCCGCCCGCTCCGCGAGGATCCCGCCGGCCTTGCGCTCCTCACCACCGACAGTCACCAGCAGGTCGTTGGGCCACTTGAGTGCCGTGTCCACGCCCGCCGCCCGGGACAGCCCCGTCGCCACGGCCACCCCGGTGAGCAGCGGCAGCCAGCCCCAGCGCGCCACCGGCACCTCGACCGGCTTCAGCAGGACGGAGAAGAACAGCCCGGAGCGCGCCGGCGCGGTCCACTGCCGGTCCAGGCGCCCGCGCCCGGCCGTCTGCTCCTCCGCGACCAGCACCGCCCCCTCGCCCGCCTTGCCGGCCGCGGCCCTGGCCACCAGGTCGGAGTTGGTGGAGCCGGTGCGCTGGACCAGCTCGACCTCCGACCACAGTCCGCCCTCCCGGACCAGCCCGCGCCGCAGCGCGGCGGCGTTCAGAGGCGGACGGTCCAGGTCGGACCAACGGCTGTCGTCTGATGCATTGTGCGGCGTCATGCAAGTCACCCTAGGTGTGGGAAACGCCGCACTGCCGACACGGAGGCACACCACTACGCTACGGATGAGTAACCGTCCCCCCTTTTGAGCAGGCAGGGAGCCGCGATCCCGATGTCCGAGCCGGAAGAGCGCCGAGAGATCGACATCCACACGACCGCGGGCAAGCTCGCGGATCTGCAGCGCCGTATCGACGAGGCGACGCACGCCGGCTCGGAGCGCGCCGTCGAGAAGCAG
>NZ_JBWKFL010000033.1:0-95643 GCF_056434305.1 Streptomyces sp. NPDC044061
ACGTCCTGGTGGATACGCTCCTCGACCCGGGGGAGCCCATTCCCCCTGTGGCGACCGACATCCACGGCATCACCGACACCGACGTGGCCGAGGCGCCCTCGTTCGGGGACACCCTCGCGCAGCTCGAGACGGCCCTGGCCGGCAAGCGGGTCCTGATCTACAACGCGCCGTACGACGTCGCGCGGCTGCGGCACGAGTTGACCCTGCACTACCTCGAACGCTCTGCCCGGCAGGCCGCACGGGATGTGATGGATTCGGGTGTCCTGCCGTCGCTGTTGCGGGAGCGGTCCGTGGCCGAGGCGATGAAGCAGGCGGAGGCGTGGCTGGCCCGGTTCCGCTTCGAGGACGTGATGATCCCCTACAGCAATTGGATCGGGGACTGGTCGGACTACTGGGGCAACTACAGCTGGCAGCCGCTGTACGGAGGCGACCACCGGGCCATCTCGGATTGCCGTGCCGTCGTCGGCCAGCTGCGGGAGATGGCAGGCGACGCAGCCGCGAAGGCAGACGCAGCCTGATCTGCAGTTGCCGACAGCCCCTGCGGGGATAACTGGCTACGAAAGGGCCCGGTACCGACAGGGATGCGGCACCGGGCCCTTCGACAACCGTAGCGCGCAGCCCAAGGGAAGGCGCTGTTGCGGCGGCTACTCCGTGTCGTCCTGCTCCTCTTGGGCGCGCAGCGCGGCCTCGGCGGTCCGCGCCCGCTCCTCGGCGGCACGCTCCCGTTCTGCCGCCGCGCGGAGCTGATCCTTCGCCTCGTCCAGCTCGTTGCGCAGCTCGTCGACCCGGGTCTCCCGCGTCTCCAGCCGGGCGTTCGTCCGGTCGAGCTCGGCCTTCAGCCCGGCCTGGACCGTCTCGGCCGCTTCCTTCGCCGCCTGCACCATGGCCTCGGCGCTTCGCAGGGCCTGACGCCCGTTCTCCTCGGCCTCGGTGGCGCGCGCCTCGGCGGCCCCAGTCTTGCGGTCCGCCTCCTCGACCTTCGCCGCCGCGTCCGCCTGCGCCTCCTCGAGCGCCCGGGTCATCGCCGCGATGTCACGCTCGGCCTTGACCTTCGCTTCCCCCGCAGCGTTCTCCGCCGCCTGGACCTCCTCGGCCGTACGCCGGCGGATCTCGGCGATCTCGTCGGCCGCGCCCTGGCGAGCAGCGTTGACGTGCGTCTCGGCCAGGGCCCGCGCCTCCGCGACCTCGCGCCGAGCCTTGGCGCGCGCCTCCTCCGCCGACGCCTCCGCCGCCTCGGCCCTGGCGTCGGCCTCCGCGGTGATCCGCTCGACCTCGGCCTGGAAGTGGGCGCGGGCTTCCTCAAGCTCCGCCTCCATCTGCTCCGCGGCCTGGTTGGCGGCCGCCGTCTCCTGTTCAGCCGCCGCCTTGGCGTTCTGAGCAGCGATCTTGGCAGTGCGTTCCTGGTCGGCACGCGCGTCGGCCGTCGCGATCCGGGTGTTGGCGTGGCTCTCCACGGCGAGCACCTGGGCCTCGGCCGCCTCCGGGTCCGTGACCGTCTGCAGCAGCGTCACGTAGCGCTCCAGGGACGCGTCGAGCTGGGTGATCTGGCGGACGATGTCCTCGCGGACATTGACCGCGTCGGCCGCGGAGTCGGTGACGGGCTTGTCGGTCTCCGGCTCCTCCATGGCGGCCGCGCCCGCCGCGGTCCTGGCCGCCTTCCGCTTCGCCCGCCATGCGCTGCCGGCGTTGTGGTCCGGGCGGACGCAGTATTCCGGCGCCGGCCCGGGTGCCGACGGATCCTTCTTCGGCTCCCTCACGTCCCCGCACCCCGGGAACTTGCAGGTCACCTGTTCCGCGTTCTCCCCGGCCGGGGCACCGGCGGTGGGCTCGCTCATGAACGTTCGCTCTCCCTGGTCGCTGTGCAGTTCGGCGTCCGAGTTGTACCACAGAGATTCCATCTCATTTCATTGCATCACATCTCATCGCTGTGACGAGTTGAGATGTGATGGGATGGGTTCGGAGTGCACGCCGGGGCAGCGAAGGCCGCATGGAGGCCCGGTCCTGACCGTGGACTGCACGGCGCCCCCGGCCGGGACCGGGCCGGATCAAAAGTGCCAGAGGTGTGGCGCCGGGCGACTGGGGAGGCCAGGGAACAGGCGGCCGGACCGGCGGGACCCTGACGGCATGCCCCGACCGCACGCATGCCGGAACTGCCGACGCCCCCTCCACTGGACTGACGCCACGGGATGGCTCCACGGCGAACTCCCCCAGCACGCCGGGGAGGACATCACCTGCGGGAGGCCGATCCCCTCGTGTACCTACGGGGCCTGCGACCACACCACGACCGGCCCCGATGATGAATGCCCCTGCGCCTGCCACATCCCGGGCGCCGGCCCGCCTCCGATGGACTGCGCCAAGCACAAGGGCCACCGCCGGTTCGTCGGTGGCTGCGAGGACGGGCGCGTAGACCACCTGGTCCATGCCGCGCCTTCGGACTTCTGGAAGTCGTACGGGACGATGCTCCGAAACGGAACCCGGTCCTGGTATCGCATCGACCGCGAGGCGAGCGAGGGAACCGAGGTCGTCTACCGGTTCATCGGCTCCGGCCTCGAGTGTGCTCCGGGAGACCACGCGGACACCTGACTTATAACCTTGCACACATTGCCTAGTCATGCATAAAGCGGGTATGATGCGAGGGTTAAAGTCGCCACGCACGCGCGCAGGGAACACATGCGCCGATCAGCGGCAGGCTGACCCACTACGCCCCAACCGCCGGGAGCCCACCCATGGAACTCAAGCAGCCGCTCTGGCCCGACCCGGCACCCACCCTCACCAGCTGCACCTGTATGCCGCCCACCCGCCGGCCCTGCGGCCACTGCACCCACTGCGACACCTGCCTGGACTGCGGCCACTGCTCCGGAACCGGCTGCAGCTGCTCCTGCCCGACTGACGACACCCTGTTCGATCTCTCGGATCTCACCCCGGCCCAGCGTGAGCCCGTGTACTCAGTTCACTGCTTCTTCAACTGCGGCCACGTCACCCGAGCGGGAGATCCGTACACGTCCGGGGCTGCCATGGAGCAGCACTACACCGAACAGCACAGCGCCGACATTGACCGGGCCCTGGAATTCATCGACGGGAAGGCCCGCACCTCTTGCTGGCCGTGACCGGCACAACCCACCCACCGAACGGAGACCGCACGTGACCGAACGCATCCTCACCTGCCCCAAGTGCCGATACCCGGCAGACGTCGTCGTGGACGGCACCGTGCACGACGTCTGGGGCGCAGCCGTCATCGACGACGAAGGCACCGTCCGCCCCGTCGCCAACAAGGCGGAGGTCTGGGGTGGAGAGCACCTGCGTACCCGCGGCGTGTGCACGAACGACGACTGCCGCCACCAGTGGACGCTCCGCCGCCGCTTCGAGACACCGGGCCTATGACCCGCACACCACGCAAGCAGCCCGGGCGCGCCGATATCGCGCCCGGGCCTGCCCGGACCCTACCCACGGAGCACACCATGACCCAGCCCGACCGCTACCGGAACCGCACCGCCGAGGTCCAAGCCCGGCAGTGGACCGGCGACAACACCGCCGCCCTGCGCGCCCTATGCGGAGCCGACTTCGACACCATCGCCCCCGAAGACCGCGTCGATGACCCCGAGGAGACCGCCGCCGTCCGTGAGTCCGAGCACGGCACCTGGCGCGGCCTGAAGCCCGGCGACTGGGTGGTGAAGCGCGGCACCGAGCTGTTCGAGGTGAGCGCGGCCGACTTCGCCAAGCTGTACGAGCCCGCTCCGGCCGTGCCCCAAGCCAGCCTCGGCTTCCAACTCGCCACCGAGCCAATCCCCGACAACCCCGACTACGACAACACCGGCTGCCAGTGCCCGCCCGGCGACAACCAGTACCTCCTCGAGATCGAAGAAGGACAAGCCGTCCTCGTCCACGCCACCTGCGGCAAGCAGCCCCCGGCCAACTGGGGTGACTGGCACGACCTCGTCTCCATGGGGCCGATCCCCGTCACCGTGGAGTGGGAACGCGAGTGCGACGGCTCTCCCTGGCACGGGCTGACCCCGTGCGACGACGGCTCCTACATCGTGGTCACCGCGACCAGCGTGCCGGAGAACGTCCGTGCGGAGGCCCTGGAACTGTCCCACCAGCACGCCACCGAGACAAACCTGCCCGAGAGCCTGGAGCGCGACCGGGCGCAGCTCCTTGACCCGCAGCCCAAAGGGTTCGGCGTCGTCTGCGACTGCGGACACACCACCCCGCACCTCGAAACCGAGTGCGGCGGCCTGACCGAGCCGTTCATGGAAGGCCGCACCCCGGCAGAACAGGCCATCATCGACGCCCACGAGGGCCACGACCAGGCCGGCGCCCCGACCACCCACCGCGGGCTCCTCGAAGACTGCCCCGCCCCCGAATGCCAGGACCGGGTCATCGAGCAGCAGGACGACGACGAGCCCGAGCTGACCGAAGCCCAGAAGGCCTACAACGTCGCTCACTACAACCTGTTCCAGGAAGCCCTGTACGGCAACTGCAAGCACTGGCCCGCCGATGAACTCCTCACCGACGAGGGCAAGCGGCAGATGCGGGTCTACGCGGACGTCCTGTGCACCGCACAGACCCGGTTCGAAGCGGCCGCCCTGCTGAAAGCCGCCGACTTCTTCCAGGGCGTCATCGACAAGGTCCAGAAGCCCGAGGAGAACGCCCACTACTGGACCGGCGTCCAGCACACCGTCCAAGGCCTCCGAGCCCAGGCCGCCGACCTGCTGAAGGAGCTGTGATGCCGCAGCGAGTCCAGCGCACCCGCCTGCCCGGCCGGCCCGGCATCCCGGAAGGCGCCAAGTACGTCGGTCGCGGCACCCGCTGGGGCAACCCCGCCCGCATCGGCGGCTGGGCCTCCGCAGGCTCCGAGTGGCGCACCGGCGACCGCTGCGGCATCACCAAGGGCTGCCTCACCCAAGAAGAAGCCACCCTCTACTACCGGATGGGACTCCGCCACGGCGGCATAGTCGCCGAAGACCGCAACGGCGTCCGCCACGCCTACCCGCTCCCCAGCTACGAGGACATCCGCAACGAGCTGGCCGGGAAGGACCTCGCCTGCTGGTGCGACCTGCCCAAGCCCGGCGAGCCCGATCACTGTCACGCTGCCCTGCTCCTTCTCGTCGCGAACGACTACGGCGCCCCGGCTGGCGCAGGCATCTGCGACCGCTGCTGGAACTGGGAAGGCGACCCCGACAAGCACACGCGCTGCCCCGACTGCGGCCAGCCGTGGAACCGCCGCACCCCTGAGAGGACCACCCAGTGACCAGCCCGGACGATCCCGCCTGGCGGTGGGAGTTCCGCTGCGAGGACTTCGTCTACGCCCGTCTCGCCGACGCCCAGGCCGTGGCCGAAGACCTGACGCCCGGGCGTGAGCGCGACGAGGTCCTCTCCGACATCGACTCTCTGTACCTGATCGCGTCCCAGCACAACATCTGGGTCGACTTCCGCGGCCAGTCCCACGCGCGCTGCATCACCTGCAGGCCTTCCGACGGCGGCGTCCCCTGCCTCACCATGACTGGACTCGCCCGCTTGTGGCGCGACCACCCCGACTACGTGCCCGGCTGGAACCGGTGCATCGACAGGCCCGAGTCCGGCAGTGGCTTCACGTACCAGGAGTACAAGAAGCGCTCCACCATCTACACCCGCCGCAAGGCCGAGTTCGACGCCTTCTACGAGCGGTTCGACCTGGTCGCGACCGACGGCGGCGAGTACTGGAAGTGCCGGCTGTGCGGCGCCCGCGGTGAAGAGCAGCGCCTGAATCCCTACATCGGGTGGATCGACACCGGCCAGGTCTACAGCGACGGCCCCCGCCAACACCCTGCTTGCACGCCCGCCACCGCCCTCGAGAAGACGGAGACCACCACATGAGGGCTCTGACCGTGAAGCAACCATGGGCGGCCGCCATCGCCCACGGCCCGAAGCGCATTGAGAACCGCAGCAAGCCCATCCCGACAAAGCACGTGGGGACCACGATCCTCATCCACGCCGGCGCCGCCGAGGACGCCGACGCCCTGCCCGCGGACATGGTCCGCCAGTGGGCCCGCCAGTGCCGCGCGATCATCGCCGTGGCCACCCTCGCCGGCTGCCACAAGGACGAAGGCTGCTGCCGCCCCTGGGGGTTCCCCGACACGTGGCACTGGGAGCTGACCAATGTTCAGGCGCTCCCGCTCCCGGTCCGCCCGGTCCGCGGCCAGCTCGGCCTGTGGACCGTCTCCGAGGACGTCATCACCCGCGTGGAGGGGGCCTGCCACGACCTCCCCTACCAGCACGCACGCCGCATCCTGACCGCCCTCGAGGACGAGGAGCCCACCGCATGATCGGGCCCACAACCCGCTACTCCTGCCCACTGCCCAACTGCGGTTGGACACGTGACGTCCCGCCCAACGAGGGACCGATGGGCACCGAGGTAGCGCTGCGGGAACACGCCGACAGCCACAGCGTCCTCGAGTACGCGCGAGCGCTGTCCGACGCCCGCACCGAACGCGACCAGTACCAGGCTGCCTCTCGGTACTTCGCCCAGCGGATCCGGCACACCGCTTACGTCTGGATCACCACGCTGCCCGACACCATCCGCACCGCGGAAGTCGCCGACGCCCTCATGGGTATCGCCTCCTACTTCCCGGACCGGCCGGAGCTCCGCGACGACTTGTGGATGCGGATCGCCGGCGCGTACGAGGCCCGGTTCGAGAACGACGGCCACCCCGAAGACGCCCGGCACGCGGCGGACGAGGCGATGTCGGTCGTACAGCCCGTCATCAACGAACTCCGGGGCGAACGGGACCAGCTTGCGAAGAAGGTGAAGCGGCTGGATGCCATGGCGGCCGCGTGGGCGGAGCGACTGCCCGACACGATCCGCACGGCCACAGCGGTGGAGGCCATTCATCAGGTCACACGGGAAGGCGGCGCATGAACTCCTGGACCGTCGTCGCCACGGGCTTGGCCCTGCTCGCCGCCGGGTACGCCCTCGGCCGCTACCAGCCGGCCCGGAAGGCCTCCGACTGGGCGAACTGGCAGAAGTACGGCAAGCCCACCGGCCTGCGCTACGCCGCGGTGTTCACGATCCTGTCCGCCGAGAACCTCACCTGGCTCTTCCTCCACCCCGTCCAGGGCTGGCACGCCTGGCAGCACCGCAACGATCCGCCGCCGCCCCGCAGTCCGGCACCGCAGTTCGACCCGGACTGGGCCGCCAAGCGGCGCGCTGCGGCCCAGGAGGAGGGGTGAGGTGGCGGGTGTCGCGGCGGGAGATCCTGCGCCGCCTGGAAGCCCTCGAGGCCGCACAACGCCAGCCGACCCCGCCCCCGATGCCCGGCCAGGAGACGATCAGCGTGGCCACCATCGGCAGCCACACCTACGAAGGCCCCGGCCCGTGCAGGACGGAGCGCTTCGGCAGCACCTGCGGGGCGCACCGGTACGAACACCAGCTCGCTGACAACCAAGACCTTGAGGAGACGCGTTGAACAAGTTGTATGGGATCTGGACGCCCGTGAAGGCCGAAGACGGGAACGATCGGTCGTGGATGGAGTGGTGGCCGTCCCAGTCCGCCCTGTTCCGGTCGATGCGGGAACGCCTCTACATGCCGTCGACTCCCGGCGCGCTGACCGTGTCCCGGTGCACGGCCCGGTACGTGTACCGCGGGGAGAAGGACGACGCCCAGTTCTACGGCAGCAAGGCCAGTTCCGGCGTTCTGCTGTACGACGGCCCGGACGCGAAGGAGCCGTGCGAGGTGGTGGAGTTCGGGCCGCGGGGCGGTGTCCGGCGCCGGCCGTACCGGCCGGGGGTGGATGCGGTTACGCCGTCGACTCCGCCGTACATCCGCGAGAAGGTCGGCTGCCCGTAGCCGAGCTGCGGCCAAGCGGCCGGTGCCCCCGGAATGGGGTGGGAGAGCACCGGCCGCAGCCTGGCAGCGGAAGGGGACGATCTGCTGAGAGTGCGTCCGGCCTCTGATGCCGTGCTGCGATACGACACCAGAAACCGGAAGCACGCTCAGCCTTCCGTCCCTAATCCCCTCAGCAGATACCGGCCGGTAATTTCTTTTCCGGCCGGATCCGCCCAGGGGATGGGGTGTATCTATGTGATCACTGGCGATCACACTTGCAGGCCAGTGACCTCACGCCACAGAGCATGCAACACACACCAACTAGATATCTACGGCAGATCCTTTGCAGCAAAGCCGCATGTCATTAATTACGCTGACCCATAGTCAAAATGCATCCCGGGGGATAAAGCACCAATGAACCGCCACGCCCTGAAGAAGCTCCTAGCGGACCGGCGCGCCCAGATAGACCCGGCCTCCCACGGCCTACCCAAGCCCACCGGACCCGGCCGCCGCGCCCGCGGTCTCTCCCAGGCCCAGGTCGACGAGCTCCTCGGCTACACCGACCGCACCTACCACCGTCTGGAGTCCGGCAATTACGACAACCCCCCGGTTGACCTTTTGCGCGATGTCGCCCGCCTCTACAGCATGAACGAGCAGGAGTGGACCACCCTGTGCCGGTACGCGCGCGGTGAGAACCCGCCCTTCCCCCTGTACGACTCCTCCGGCGACGCGGTCCCCTCCGCCTGGCAAGACGCCGTCAACGGTGTCACGCATCCCGCCTACGTCACCGACGCATCCTGGAACGTCCTCGCCCACAACCGGGGCTTCGACGCACTGTTCGACGCCGGCCGCGCCCCCCGCAACACCATGCGGTGGATGCTGCTGGAGGGACGTGCGCAGCTGACGGACTGGGCGACCGCGTGGGCGCCGTTCGTCATGTCGCAGCTGCAGTACGCCCTCGCCGCACGCCCCGACGACCACGTCCTCAGCGGCATCGAGCAGGACGTCCTCGCCGACCGAGTCGCCCGGTCCCTGTACAAGGTCGGCGGCACCACCATCCACCCCGACGGTGACGAACGGCCGATCCGGCACGCCGTCCACGGCCCGGGCTGGGTCACCATATGTGTCGCCCAGCCCCTCACCGCACCCGGGTCCCGGTTCATGATCCTCGTTTTTCGGCCAGGTCGGCGCACGATGACGCAGCGCCCGTCGATGCTGCGGGCCCAGCTACATAACTAACTGCCCTGTCTTTTCCCGGCTTTGGAGGGCGGTGCGGAACGATGGCCGGACGGCACGGAGGAAACAAACAAGCCACTTTGCCGTAGCTTGACCTCGATCAGGTCGCGCTGTTCACAAGGGGGGACCCATGCCCGTCCACATCGCCCAACCCACAACAGTCCTCGCAGCTCACAAGGTGACCACCGCGGCGATATCCGACGACATCGCCGCCCACCACCCCGACCACCCCCGCCTCGGCGCGATCCTCCGCGTCATCGCCAACTGCGGCGTGAACACCCGCTACTTCACGCAGCCTCTGACCGCCGACACCATCTCCGGGCTGGCCAGCATCGGGGAACGCGCCCCACGCGCTTTCAACGACGGACTGGACATGGCCGAGACCGCCGCCCGCCGGACCCTCGAGCGGCACGGCCTCAGCCCGGGCGACGTCACCGGGATCATCACCACCCACGCCACCGGCTGGTCCGTGCCGAATTTGGACGTCCACCTCATCCACCGACTCGGCCTGCGCCCCACCAGCCGCCGGCTCGCCCTCACAAGCGCAGCCTGTGCAGGCGGAGTCCACGCACTCATCCGAGCCGCCGAACAGGCCCTCCTCTGTCCCGGCTCCCGCATCCTGGTCGCAGCCGCCGAAGTCCTCTCCACGGCCTACAACCACCGAGACGACCGAATCGAACACATGATCTACAAGGCCTTGTTCGGTGACAGCGGCGCAGCCACCATCGTCAGCTCAGACCCCCTCGGCCCCGGCCTCACCATCGACAGCCCCGCCGGCCTCTTCGAGTACGTCCTTCCGGGCAGCCTCACCCACTACGCCGGCCGTATCGACGCCGGCGGACTGCACTTCGATTCCACCAAGGCCGCCACCGGCGCCGCCAAGCAGGTCATGCCCGCCGTCCTCGACTGGCTGGACGGCCGCCCCGTCGACACACCGGTCATCCACCCTGGCTCCCGGCCCATCATCGCGGACACCGCGGAAGCCCTCGGCATGGACGAAAAAGACGCCCGGCACAGCCTCGACACCCTCAGCGAGGAAGGCAACCTCGGCGGCGTCTCGGTTCTGAGGGTCCTCGAGCGCACCCACGGCCAGGCACCCGCCGACGGCACCGGGGCACTGATGGTCGCCTACGGTCCCGGCTTCTCCGTCTCCGCCCTCCACGGCACCTGGACCACCTAACGAGGGCGCAGTGTCACACCCGCGTGTCACACTGCCGACAGGCGCTGCAGCGGCCATAGTTGGCGGTGCAGTCGCACACCGCCCGGTGCGGGTGGCCCCGGCCACTCGCCGATCGGCACCGGGCCCCACGCCGGCCTAGCTAGCCGGCGTCCAGCCTTCCGCCCCTGCCGCGAACCCCCGTCGCGGTGGGGGCGGTCGTGCGTCAGCGCTTGCCCAGCCACCTGCGGATGGCCATGCGGTCGACGCCGGCCTGCTGGGCGAATCCGGCCTCGGTGGCGTCCCCGCTATTGATGCGGGTAACGCCGATCTGCCGCAGCGAGACGAGCGCCTTGCGCTCGGCGACGCGGGCGGCGGAGCGCGCTGCGGAAAGTTCAGCGATGAGGTCTTCCGGGGCCTCAGTCATGAGCCGGTAGGCGGCGGTGAGGGCGGCCTCGCGGTCGTCACGGTCGTCCTCATCGGGGTACTGCTCTTCGATCTCATCGGCGGTGCGGAGGAGTTCGCCGACCTGGTCCTTGTTGAGGCCGTGGTCGTTGCCGAGCCAGGCTTCGAGTTCGTACAGCTGCATGGGGTCAGTCCTCCAAGGTGTCGCAGGCGTAGCAGTCGCAGGGGTAGGGGTCGACCGTCTCGCCGCCGACGGCCTCAGCGAAGGCGTTGCCCTCCTGGGTGCGGTGGGCGATGGGGGCATGAAAGACGTCCATCTGGTCGGTGGCGGTCTCGTAGAGTCGGCGGGCGTGGCCCTCGCCGCGGTGGGCTTCGGCGACCCAGATGTTCATGATCTCGCGACGGTCGGTGGAGACGTACAGTTCGGCGATGAGCGTGCCGTCGACGTCGCGGGTCTCCCAGATGTGGTTGCTGCTGGCGTCGCCGTAGTAGTCGCCGGTGCGGCTGGTGATCGTCAGCATGCCGGTCCCCTCCGGGAGCGACCCTCGCTCCATCTGTAGACCAGACTACAGTCAAGCCTGTAGACCTGTCTACACCTGGACGCCCTACGCCCCCAGCCCCGGCTCGGGATTGCACACCCCGCACATCTCCACCGCCAGGCTGTCGTCCTCCAGGGCGAGCAGGACCTCCTGCCGCTCGAGGTAGCCGTGCTCCTTCTTCCAGAGCCCGCACCCGCCGCGGTGCAGCACCGTCCTGCGGTCCCGGGCCGGCTCGAGCTTCCACCGCTGCTCCGCGTACGCGCGGGCGGCGGCAAGCTTGTCCCGCTCCACCTCCGCCTCCACCGTGCGGATCTTCGCCCGGGTCGCATTGAGCTGCCAGTCCAGCCACTCCTCGAGGGCACGAAGCTTGGCGAGACGTTCCACAGGCGGAAGATCGGACATGCGTTCGAGTCTATCGACAGCAAAAAAGAGCCCGCCATCTGGGCCTGAGCCACAGATGGCGGGCAATACCTCCCGGGTGTCCGCCCACCCTACGTCTCACTACAGGTACGGCGGAAGGACCCGGGCCACGTGCCCGGCGAGCGCGGCCGCCCTCGCCGGGTCCACTCCCTCCGGGGCGCCGGCCAGGGTCGGCACCAGCCAGTCCGGGCCCAGCACCCACACCGGCCCGGGCCAGTCGTCCGCGTACGCCTCCAGCTGGCCGCCCGCCACCGGGGAGCCGTGGACCACCAGCAGCGGCCACACGCTCACCCCCGGCAGCCCGAGCGCCCGACCGACCCGGTCGGCGTAGCCGGCGACGGCTTCAACCTGCCGGTGCCGGTCCTCCCGGCCGCAGCACACCCGGCCCCAGATGATCGACGTGGTCCGGGAGCGGTCCCAGCGCTTCGTATCCAGGATGACGAGCGCGGTCCCGCACGGCGGCACCAGGACGTGGTCAAGGTTGGCCCTGCCGGGTCCCGGTAATCGCCGGTCGTGGAAGATGTGCCAGCCCACCGCCTCGAGCGGGCGGAGCATCGCCGCGGTGTACTGCTCCCACTCCGCGCCGAGCGCCGTACGGGCCGCGAGAGCATCCGCATGGCGCGCCGCCGAGTTGAGGCCGAGCGCGGCCAGGAGACGACGCCACAAGCCCCGACGGGCGGCGGCACGCTGCTCCTGACCCCACCGGGCCGCAGACCCACCAGCGGTCACCCCTGGCCGTCCTTCGCCCGGTCCATGGCCTCCACCAGCTCGCCCGCGTACTGGGCGGCGACACCGTGCGGGGAGCAGAAGTCCCGCAACTCCTCGGCGTACTTCCGGGCCGCGGCCACCTCCGCCAGCAGCGGCCGAACGAGCTCGCCTGCCTGCCGGACGACGTCGGCCAGGTCGGCGTGACTGTACGGGTCGTCGTCCTCCATGAACCCTGCATCACACAGGGCCCGGCGGATGCCGTCCAGCTGGTGCTCCTTCGCGCGGCGGGCTTGGAGGGCCAGACGGAGACGCCGCTCGACGTCCAGCGGCTGACACGTGTCCAGCTCAGTCGCTTCGGTCGCTGTTTGGTCGGTCATGTGACGTTCCTCCACGTCTTGGTAGTGGGTCGGGCATGGGCACGGCGGCGAGGTCGTCGGCGCGCATCTCGTATTCGTTGCAGGCCTGCCAGTGCCGCGATCAGCAGCAGCGCGGACGAGCCGGCGAGCAGGTCGACCGCCCAGCGCGGCAGGCCTGGGGTGAGGATGTAGAGCCAGAGCAGGGCGTTGCCGGTGCCGACGGCGGCGCCGACAAGGCTTCCGGTGATCAGTCCGAGGTGCCCGAGCGGGCGGATGCTGCGCATGAGAGCCCTCCCGGGCGTTGATCGGTGCTGCCCGTCGATGGCGGGGTCACGATGAGTAGGCGCCCGCCTGTGGGCAGAGGAGACTTTCGTTACGCTGCGTGCATCAGTCGTAGGACATGCCGACGTCTGTAAAGTCGCGGTAGTGCGGAAACCGCCGACGCAGATCGGCGATGTGGTCGACGATTTCCTGCGCGTACGCGAACAGCTCAGTGCGCGGCTTCCGCAAGTTGGCGAACTGCTCGTGCCGCCGCGCCTCTTGCTCGTAGCCTCCAGGCTCTGCGACTAGAAGCCGAATACGGTCCCCGGTCCGACCGGCCAGCTCCTTGAAACGGCGACTGGCCGTCTGGGTCGTGCCGATCTTGACGAACTCGCTGTCACGCCTCCACGTGATGTAGTAGACGCACCCCATCTCCTCAGCTGTGTCCGGGGCGACAGCACTCTGAGCTGGCGTTAGAGCTTCGCGGCTGCTGATGCACACCGTTGAGGCGTCCCGTGCCTTCTGAAGCCGGAAGATCTCCGCCATGTCGATTGAGGGGCCTGGCTTGGTCCGCCGAGAGAAGTGGCTGTGGAGCGCCTTTCGGTGCTCCTCGCACACAGGGATGTCGGCAACGAACAGCGCCGCCTCTGCCGAGCAAGCTGTTGAAGCACACATGAAGCCGGGCATTGCACCCTTCCTCGAATTGGTCACGATGTCCGTCGCCGGGCGGTTAGGCCAGCAGCCCGGTTCGACTCGTACTGCCAGCGAGGCGCCCGAAGCTCCACCTCGTCCGGGCGGATCAGACCTCGCACAATGGCCATGGCCACCGCGTTCTCACGGTTCTTCGCCCCGAGCCGACGGTAAATCTCCCGCCAGTAGTCGTTCACCGTGTGCGGGGACAAGACCAGCATTTCCGCGATCTCCCGGCTGGAGTAACCGTTCGCAGCCAGGCGGAGGAGCTGAAGGTGCTGGGGATAGAGGTGGAGGCCCGGAGACGGGTCGGGCCCGCCGTGCGACGACGGCGGGCCCACCTGAACTGGTGCGGTCACGCGGCGGCCCCGTACGGCTCGAGGGCCGCGGCGCCGGGCAGGTACAGCGGATGCCGCGGCTGGCCCGTGGACGTCGTCCCCAGGCACTGCAGGGCCACGCCACGGGCCTTCAGCGCGGCCGTGACCTCCGGGCCCCGGTTCCCGGTTACTCCGGCTGCGCCCCAGGCGGCTATGACCGTGCCGGACATGCGCACGGCCTGCCGGATGAAGACGTCGTTGTGCCGGCCTACCGGGTCCGGGTGGTGGAGCAGGGCACGCGGGTCGGTGCTGCGCAACCCGAAAAGGTTCACCACCACCAGACCGCCAGCGCCCAGCTTCCGGGCAAAGCCGTTCTTCCCAGCAAGGCGCCGAATCGTCGCGTCGTCCTCGAGGGAATCAGCCGTCGACGGATTCAGCATCAGAAAGACGACCGGCTTCACCGTCGGGTCCCAGATCCGGGTCAGCAGGTACCGGTACTCGCGGGCGCTGCTGTCGAAGACGGCGGCGGCGATGCCGCCGGCCAGGTCCTGCTTCTGCTCCACGTGCACGGACAGCTCGGTGTCGGTGGGCATCATCGTCAGAACGGTCACCGATACTTCCTCTGCATCTCGAGGGAGTGGTTGATGACCGCCCCGTGCAGCTTGCTGTTGTAGCGCGCGTCCGCCAGGGCGTGATGCTCACCCCCGTCCTGGACCGGCAGCTCCAGGCGCTCCGGAAGGCTGGCGTCCGCGATCAGCGACTCCAGCTCGGTGAACCACCGCGGGATCTGGTCCGGCATCACCGACCAGTCGTTGTCCCACAGGGAGTGCAGGCGGCAGATGTCCTGGCCGCCGTACCAGGCGAAGAGGCGGGTCTCCGTGGCATCCGTGTTGGCGAAGTACGAGGCGATCCCGGACCGGATGGCGATGTCGCTGTGGATGTCCGGGTGCGCGTAGTCCAGGTCGTGGCCTTCGGTCGGCAGGTAGGGCCACACGTTGTCGACCATCCACGGCACCGCGAGTAGTGCATCGACATTCATGCCTCGGTTCACGGCGTAGTAGTCGACGCCTTCGTGGTCGGTGAGGCCGATGGATACCAGGCCACGGGTGGTGGGGTCGGCGGGCAGGAACTCGCAGTCCAGGTAGACGAAGCGGGTCTTCTTCATGCTCGGGTGGTCTCCTTCTTCGTGAGCGTTGTCAGGCCGCGACGGTGGCCAGCGGGCAGGGCTCCAGCGAGTACTCGCCCGGGGCGGATCGCCGGCAGCTGCAAGAGATGTCCTCGCGGATGTGAGAGCAGACCTCGAGGTCTGTTCGCTCCTCGCCGTCGTCGTCGAAGTACTCCTCGCACTCCCGCTCCAGGCACTCCAGGCCGCCAACCCAGACCGGCACCTGCTGGTGCTCGGGCTCCGGAGTCGGTGTGATGCCGCGGGCGGGGCGAACGTGGTCGCGGCCCTCGCAGCGGTCCCACGGCACCATGTCGCCGAGCTCGGCGGAACAGGCCGGGCAGGCGGTCCCGGCGGGCGCGGACAGGCAGAGGATGCCGTCGTCGTAGGGCTGGTGGTTGCACATCCACTGGTCCCAGGCCTCGGTGTACCGCTCGGGGATCGGCTTGTGCGGGCAGTGCTCGGTTTCGGCGTCCCAGTAGAACTGGGCGGGCTTGTGGTCGTGGAGCTGCATCAGGGACTCCTTGGACGGAGGGTCAGGTGCGCCGGTCGGTGAGGGTGCGGATGGTGTGTTGGAGGATGTGCGGGCCGAGCTCGATCAGCGCGAGCGGCCACAGCAGGAACGCGCTCACGCGGCAGCCCTCTCGGGGCGGCCCTGGACGGGTCGGCCGTCGTGGCGGGCGCGGAGTTCGTCGGCGGTGTCGCGGAGCAGCTCGAGGGCCTGCCGCTTGCCGATGCCGGGACGGCTGAGCCAGGCGGTCAGGCTCGGCGCCGGGATCCGGTCGACGAGCAGCTGCTCCAGCTTGCGGACGGCGGGTGTGCCCGCGCAGGTCGGGGAGCCGTGCAGGACGATCGCGAGGGCTCCCGCGATGTCGACTCGGCAGAGCTCGAGCGGCGTACCAGCGGCGTGCTGACGGGTGTCCCACAGGAAGTTCCTGCAGAAGCCGTTGCCCTCGAGGACGTCAGCCGCCTGGTCCAGGACGGGGATCGCCTCCCGCTCCGTCTCCTCCTGCACTTCCTCGGCGAGCCGGCGGGTCTGCGCGGCGTGCATGCGGCGCAGGTCGTCGGCGATCGGTCCGCAGGTCGGGCAGTGCAGGGCGTGGGTGAACGCGGCACGCTCCATCTCGCGGACGCTCACGTCCATAGGCAGGGTCGCCTTCAGGGCGGCGAACTGGGTGCAGGCGGTTGTGAGGGTGTCGGTGGCGATTGCGCGGGCCATGCCGGGCCTTCCGTCAGGCTGAGAGTGGGGCTGCCCCACCCCGCTGGGGGTGCGGGGTGGGGCAGCGAGTGCCGCGCTGGGGGGACGCGGCTCGGACGGTCCCCGCGAGGGGGTGAAGGGGACCGAGGTCAGCGGGAGTTGTACTTCTCGGAACCGTCCGCCACGTGCCCAGTACCTCCGCACGCGGAGCAGGCGGCAACCTTGGCGTCCTTCACGACGGACAGCCAGAACTCGACCTGCTCATCCCCCGCCGTGCAACTTCTCCATGGGCTGGCCGTCGGCGAACACGCCAGTCAGCTCGGTGATTCGGAGCTGGTTGCCCGGGGTCTTGAAGGTGTCGGGCTTGGGCAGGTGGTAGAGCCAGCGGCCGTCGGGGTGCTTGAGGGCGTACACGGTCACGGTGGCATGGCCTTTCGGAATGTATGGGAGTAGGTCAGGCGGCCGGGGCGGTGAGGATCCGGTAGTCGCCGGCGTGGTAGCCGAAGTCGGCCCACTGGGTGGCCTGCTGGGCGGCGAGGGCCTCCAGCTCGGTGCGGGCCTGCGCCTCGTCCTGGGGGGTGACGGTGCGGAGACCGCCGGGGACGGAGTAGCCACTTGGCTCGATCAGGCGCAGGGTCAGCATGGGGTTCCCCCGGGAGGAGTGGACTTGAATAACTCCACTCTAGCGATGAATGCATGACTTAGCAATGCATATGCGGGAAGTGGTGTCGGGCATATGGAAAGGGGCCCGGCCCGAAGGCCAGACCCCTCACCGAACCGGCAGCACCAACGTCACGCCACGTCAGACACGACAACCAGCGGCCGCTGTGGAACCGGCTTGCCCGTCTCCCGGGCCCGCTTCTTGATCCGCTCCCACGACCGCTGAACCGCCGGCACCTCCATCCCGAGCCGCTGCGCCACCAGCTCGTACGACATGCCGCGCCGCAACCCGATCTCGATGGCCAGGCGCCGCTCATCCTGGTTCAACGGCAGCTGCTCGCGCTTCGACGACAGCGCCCGGTTCACCTTGACCACGTCCACACCGGCCAGCTGCCGGCGCAGCGCCGGCGCCAGGTCCCGGATGCTCTTCTCCGTCCTGGTGGTGTGCGACGGCGGGATCCGGTCGCCGTACTCGTCGAACGTCACCCAGGCCAGGGCCTCCTTCAGCGGACGCTCGGGATCGACGACCGCGGCCAGGACGACCGCGAGAGCCTCCAACTCATGCCGGGTCAGGCCCGAAAGCCGGGCCTTGATGTCGTCGGCAGAGCCTTCGTGGACGTCCACGACCAGGCCGGCCGCCTCCGGCATCAGCGCCTCCACCATGTTGCCGCGTTGCTCAGCAGTCAGGTTGCCGCTCATGTGGTCGTCGCTCCCCTCGCGCCCTGGGCCGCCTCCTGGCCGGTGAGCCGCTGACGCACCCGGTTCACGGTCTGCACATTCGTCCCCAACTGCCGGGCGATCGCCACCGCCCCCAGGCCTTGGGCGTCCAACGTCTCGAACTCGGTGAGCCGGTTGCTGAGGATGTCCTCGAACGCCGACTGCACGCGACCGCGGTACTCCCTGCGCCTGCGCCCGTGCAGGCGCCTGCGCTCCTCCTCTGTCAGCCCGCCCCAGACGCCGGCGTCCTGACGAGTCGCCAACGCATATGCAAGGCACGACTCCATCACCGGGCACCTTCGGCACACTGCCTTGGCATCCGCCTCCTGCAGCCTGGCCGCACTGCCGCCTCCCACAGGGAAGAAGAGATCAGCGTCTTGGGTACGGCAGGCGCTTCGCGTTCGCCAGTCACGCGCGGCGGTTGTCGTGCCGGGGCGAGTGGTGGTGCTCATGCGGTGACTCCGGAAGTGGTCGGCCAGACCGCCTTGTCGAGGGCGGCCCGGTGCGTCTTGGGCAGATCGGTGATGCGGTGGCGAAGCCAGTCACGGCCGGCTGCCATCAACGCCACCGCGTCAGCGGCGTTGTCATCGCCTTCGGTCACCCAGTCGGGGAAACGCCGGGTGACAGCGTCGATGACGGCACCCTTGCCCGCCTGCCCCTTGCCCGTGGCGTACAGGGCCCGCTGGTTGGGGGTCATCAGGCCGACGGGGATCTCTCGAAGGCCTAGGTGGTTGTAGATCTGCCACCAGAACCAGCCGCGTTCGTGGGCGCCGCCCCCGCTACGGGAGGGCGCGGGCAGTTCCATGACGGCCAGGTCCGGGGTCCCGACGGCGGTGGTGACCTGCTCGAGGAGGGCCCGCATCTCGGTGAGGCGCTGGGCATGGGGGAGCTGGGTGATGCCGGGGTCCTTGGCGCGGGGCCGCTTGTAGCCGATGACTTCGACCCAGCCGTTACTGGAGGCGATGCCTGTTCCGGTGAGGGAGGGGTCGATGCCTACGACTACGGGTTGGCCGAGTCCAGAGCGGGTGGTCGTCTCGGGGGCGGTGATGCTCACTTGGGGTACTCCTGGACGGGTATGGGGCCGTGGGGGCCGGGGCGGAGGTAGGTGGCGAGTCCGGGGGCGTGGCCGAGGTGGCAGGCCCGGCATTACTTGCAGCGGTAAGTGTTGAAGCGGGGTCCGCCTTGGCCACGTATCTGTCGGGCTCGGCGTCGAGCTGCTCGCCTGCTTGGAAAGCGGGCCTTGCCGTGGCAGGCCCGCAGGTAGGCGTTCATGCCGGGGCGGGGAACTCGTCGTGGGTTCGGCCCTCCAGCTCTCGGCCGGCGTTCTTCTTACCGACGCGGGCGAGTTCGACGCGGTGCCCGAGGTCGTCGACCGGGTCACCGGCGAGGAGCGTGCCCTTACTGGTGCCACCGATGAC
The DNA here is from genome assembly GCF_056434305.1 of Streptomyces sp. NPDC044061. NCBI lineage: Bacteria > Bacillati > Actinomycetota > Actinomycetes > Kitasatosporales > Streptomycetaceae > Streptomyces > Streptomyces sp. NPDC044061. Next base: position 19,045 of record NZ_JBWKFL010000033.1, read on the forward strand.
GAGGTAGCCAGTGGGCGCGTACTCGCCCCACTGTTTGAAGAAGAAGGGGACGTTGGCGGCGGCGCACTGGTCACGGAGGCTGGTGGCCCACTGGGGTGCCATCGGACGGGCCTTGCGCCCGGACTCGCCGCCGACGATGACCCAGTCGATGCCGAGGCTGGTCCGGTCGATGACGCGCCAGGGGACGTGCCGCTCGTCGGTGGAGCAGTCAAGGCAGATGTAGTCGTCCGTGCCGTCGAAGTCCCGCGCGTGGGTCGAGTGGTCTCCCGCGAACAGGTCGACCGGGCCGAGGAGCGGCTCGCAGGACAGGAACCGCACCGCGGCTGGCGTGTCCACCAACGCCGGGATCCGGATATCCGCCCACTGTTGGTTCTCCACGCTCACGCCGAGCCACAGGTTCGGGAGGGGCCACTGCCAGTCATCAGCCGGGAGGCCCTTGCCGAGGGCACGGGTGCGGACCTCGTCCACCCAGGCCTGGTCGCTGAGGAGGCTGCGCATGCGGCCGTGGCGCTTGGTCAGCAGCTGGAAGGTATGCCGGCGGGCGGCCGCCATGACCGCGAAGATGTCGGCGATCCAAGCCTGGTCGATCTCGGCGTGGAAGAGGTCGCTCATGGAGTTCACGAAGACGCGGGTGGCCTTGCGCCACTTGAGGGGGTCGTTGACCTTGTCGGAGCGGATCTGGACATCGAAGCCCTTGGGGAAGGCCGCGTGGCCACGGAACCGTTCGGCGATGGTCTCTGCATAGCAGTTGTCACACCCCGCGCTGATCTTGGAGCAACCCGTAACTGGATTCCAGGTGCGGCCGGCGGTGCCGTCGTCGTTGCGGGTCCATTCGATGGTCGTGGTCTCAGACACGGGGCGTCTCCAGTGACGGCTTGGGAAGGGTGATGGCGTCGTAGACGTCGCGGGCCCAGCGGGCGTCGCCGAGGGCGGTGTGGGCTACGTCCGGACCGGGGGGCTCCACGCCGACGGCCTGGGAGAGGCGACGCGAGGAGTACGGGTGGGTGGGGTAGTCGCCGGGGAAGAGGAAGTCGCCTCCGTAGGCGCCGCTGGCGGCCTGGCCGTAGCGGTAGCCGGCGGCGAGGGTGGCGATGTCGATGGGCCGGTAGTGCCAGGGCAGCTTGCGGCGATGGGCCCACAGCAGCTTGGACAGGAACCCCGCGTCGAAGCCCGGGTGCGACCCGATCAGAACAGCGCCCGAGAGAGCTTCCTGGAGGTCGAACAGCATCTCGGGGAGCTTCAACCGCAGCGGAGGTCCTGACGGGATGATCTCGATGGCGTCCGAGTCGTCCGGTACGGCGAAGCGTTCGTGGTAGCGGCCGATGGCCAGGGCCTCGGGGTCGGCGGTGGTCAGGTCGGGGCGGACTTGCCAGATGTGTTCGGTGTCTTCACCGTCCTCGCGGCGGTGGATGACAGCGATCTCCCAGGCATGGCCAAGCCGCGGGTCCAGATGTGTGGTCTCGGTGTCGACGAAGGCGATCGCGGTCACGGCTGGGGGTGCTCCTTGGGCTGGTCGTTGTCGGCGGTGCGGGCGGCGAGGCCGGCGGCTATCTCCGCCTGGGAGAGGGACTGGGTGTCAGCGATCGCGGACCGGGCGCGGGCGAGGGCGGCCCCGAGGTTGCGGATGGCCGGGTTCGGGGCGGACGGCTCGGGGGCGGTGCGCTGCTCGCACTGGGAGGCGAGAGTGCGGGCCTGCTGCAGTTCGTCGGCGGTGTGGACGGTGAAGGGGTGGGTGTGGCCGTGGGGGCAGCGGATCGCGGCGCGGAAGGCGGACTGCTGGCCGGGGGTGGCGTGTGCGGGGGTGTGGGTGAGGACGGTGCCGTCGGAGAGGCGGGCGACGGGCCCGTCCCATATCCAGGCGTGGACGGGGAGCTTGGCGGTGGCGGAGGCCTGGGCGGCGCGGACGGCTGCCTGCTCGTGGGCGCCCAGGGGGCCGATGCGGACGCGGCTGCGCTTGGGGAGGGGGCGGCGGAGTTTGACGCCCGTGTTGACGGTGTCCTTCTCCGCTGCGGTGTGCTTGGTCAGGGTCTTGGGTGCGCTGTTGGTCTGGGTGGCCATGTCCGGCCTCCGTCCTGTGCTGGGGCTGGTGGTGCTCCGACGGGTGCGAGGGGGGGAGTGGGGGTGGGGTGGCTACGCGGCCGCGGTGGACGGGGGCAGGCTGAGGAGTGCCTGGACGGTCTCCTCGCTGACGCACAGAGCGACCGCGATATCCGTGGTGGACCGGCCCTGTTCGGCGTGCTCTGCGGCCATCCGTGCCCAGGCCTGGACGCGCTTGTCGGTGGGCACGTAGTCGAAGCCGACTCCGTAGACGGTGTCCTGCCGTTCGCGGCGCTGGCCGAAGGCGGGCAGTTCGGGTTCGGGGCGGCCCTCGGTGGCGGCCGGCATCCACTCCGACGGCAGGAGCTGCACGGCGCGGACCGTGGTGGCGGTGACCTTCTGGTCGCACGGGGCGGGGCAGCTCCCGCACAGGATGGCTGCCCGGGTCTGCGCGGCCTGCCGCTGCTCCGCCGGGACGTCGTCGAACAAGGCGTCGTAGACGTCCGTGTTGCCGACGCAGGGCAGCGTGGGCGTGCTCACCGGAGGGCTTCCGTCCGGCCGGAGGCCAGGGACTGCTCGAGCTGGACGCCCTTGACGTAGGCGGCGTAGCCCTGGCCGTAGGCGGCGCTCGGGTGGAGGTCAGCGATCCATGCGGCGCGGATGTTCAGCTCTTCGACGGTGAGGTTGGCGTGGTCGTCGTAGGCGTCGGCGCGGCCGGCGGCGCGGGCGAGGTCGTCGGCGGAGATTCCTCCGGTGGCGGGGGCGGCGGGGGTGATGGTCATGATGCTCATGGCGGGGTCCGTTCTGGTCAGAGGGCTGCTTCGTAGGCGGACACGGCGGCGTCGGTGACGCGGTCCTGGCCGTCGCAGTCGGGGCAGGGCTTGCTGGTGTTCCGGTAGAAGCGGTGTCCCAGGTCGTGGCCCTGCTTGCGGCGCGGGCTGAGGTCCTCGTAGGGGATCTCCTCGCCGTCGACCATCAGTGCTCCGTGGCCTCGGCAGGTGAGGCAGAACCCCCAGGCGTCGGCGTAACCGGGCTTGGGACCCGAGGTCTGGATGGCAAGGGCGTTGGCGGCGCGGAGGATCCGGCCGATGACCTCGTTCACGGTCGGCGGGCGCTTCGGCGCGACCGGGGAGGCGGTGGCGGCCCAGTTGGAGACGTGCTCCAGGTGGTTCGCGACGTACAGGCCGGGAGCGATCTTGTCCTCGCATGGTTCGGAGTCCAGGGCCTGAGAGATGGCCTTGATGGCGTCCATGGCGCGGGCGCTGGATTCGATGAGCCGGATGGAGGCGTCCTCGTCCTCGTAGAACTCGGCGGGCGGGCCGCAGCGTTCGGCGACGATGTAGGCGACGGCGCAGATGTCCATCGGGGCGGCGGGGCCGGGGGCGGCGAACTGCTCGCCGGTGTGGAGGCCGTACCGGGCGATGAAGGAGGCCATGGCCTCGAGGTCCTGGACGGTGCCGTGCATGTGGGTCTCCCCTGGTGGTTGTTCGCCCGCCCGGCCGGGGCCCTTGGTCATCCGCGACCGGGCGGGAGGTCTGTGGTGGGTCAGGCGGCCGTTTTGGTCATGGGGCCGAAGTCGCGGACGACCAGCGCGGCGCACTCGCAGTCGCGGACGATGTTCGGGCCCGTCGCCGGGGTTTCCTCGTCGGCCCGCTTGACGTGCAGGAACTCGACGATGCCGCCGAGGAACTTCCACGTGTCGCCGTGCCGGTCCAGATACTCGCCGCCGTTCACGAACTCCTCGTTGTCGTGGAGTAGTTCGCTGTCGAGTGCGTTGATGTAGATGTCCGTTCCGGTGTCCGGCTCGGCGGTGATGTCCGTCCAAGAGCCGCCGCTGTTCCAGTCGCCGTACGTCCGGGGGTTCGGCCGCCAGAGCCACGCGCCGTCGGCGGGGCGGGGCGTGCCGTGCCAGCCGTAGGCGCGGGGCTTCCCGGTCTTCGGGTCGGTGGTCACCTCGGTGCAGTGGAAGCGGAAACGCTCCCGGCCGCCGGGCCATCCGGCACGTCCGGCGTAGATGTGGCCCGGCTGGAAGAAGGTGGTCATCAGGTTCTCCGGATCGTCAGGCGGTTTCGCGGTGGCGGTCGGCGCAGGTGGGGCACTGGTGGCGGCCGAGGTTGTAGCCGGCGCCGTACTCGATGACGTGGGCGTCCGGGTCCTCGGAGTCGAAGATGACCGGGCAGTAGCAGGAGCAGCCGCACTTGCGGATGTCGCCGGCGGGGAGGCCGGTGAGGAGGGCGATCTGGCCCATGAGGGGCGCGTAGTCGTGGGGGCCGGCGTTGTCGGCCTGGTCCATGACCTGGTCGAACTTGTCCTGGGCGGTGGGGGTGAGGGCGCGGTAGTCGGCTTCAAGGCGTGCGCGGGCATGCGTCATCACGGCCACGGGTGCTCCAGGAATGGCAGAGGTGGTCAATCAGCCCTGGTGGGAGGGCTGTTGCCGTATCGGTGATACCACCATACCCGTGCTATGCATGAGTTGGCAATGCATTCACGGTAGCGGGTATGCGAAAGGCCCCGACCCCCGTGTTGGGGTCGGGGCCTGCGCACCGCGGTCAGATCCTGGAGTCCACCCACTCCGAGTGGAGCTTGATCAGCTCGGTCCAGGACGCGAAGTTGGGCTGGCCGCGCCGGGCCAGCGGCACACCCTTCTGGCGGCACAGCCGCAGGAGGGTCCTCATCGAGATGGGATGCTCGGACTCCGCGAGGAGTACGACCGCGTCGGCGAGCTTGATCTCGTCGGCGGCGCTGTAGGGGCTCATGTGACTGACGGCCATGCGGCCTCCCGGGGTCGGCGGCCGCCATCGTTCGCAGCTCCGGTGGCGCCGAATACGGGTGGACCGTTGCCGGTCCAGAGTTGTGGGGAAAGTGTGAAGTTGTGTCGTGGTGCTAAGTGAGACTCACGTACCCCGGATCAGGTTGCACTCGACTTGCGAAGATTTTTTCGACCCGTCACCTGCGCGTGTGCGAGCCAGGACAGGGTCGGCATGGTGGAGTACCCGTCGCGGTCGAGGCACTCCATGTTGGTGCACTGCACGTGCTTGCCCATGCCCGGTGACCACATCAGCCCGAATGTCCGGCACTTGGGGCAGCGGATCGGTCTGATGACCTTCCGCCAGTCCCCGGCACGGATGGCGTGCTCGAGGTACTGCCGGTACTCAATGATCTCCAGGCGCAGCCGATCGGTCTCATCGGCGTGCTGGGTGTGTTCGCGGGCCCAGTCGTAGACCTCGGCCGCCTCGGCCGGCACGGGCCCGGCGGCAGGGTTGGCGGCCAGGGTGTGGGAGACGACTTCCCGGACGGAGGCCTGTACGTGGTCAAAGGTGCCGAGCTGGAAAGGCGCATTGGAGGTAACAACCGTGCTGTGGCCCTCGATGGGCCCGGTCACGGGGTGCTCGAGGAAGAACTTCTGCAAGTGGCGGAGGCGGGCTGCTGCGCCGTCGGTTTCGCTGGTGTCCGTGGTGCCCATGGGTGTGTCCCCGTCCCCTAGGCGGCCCCCGTGGTCGCGCGGGGCTTCCTCACTCGGTGTGCAGGGGCGCGCGCAGGGGACCGGATGATGTCACTCCGAGTAAACCAGGAGGCCCATCTTGGCACGGGGGAGGCCGGAGTTGAACGTTTCGTGAGAAATGATCAACTCATCGTGGTGGGAGGGGACTTAACCGCTCTATACCAGATGGGAAGAACCCCCGGCATATGCGACAGGTTGGCGTGGGCCGGTGTCAGATGAGCCCGGGTACCTGCTCCAGCCGCCGGAGCGGGTCGAGGAGTTTGGCGAGTTGCTCGGCGTCGATGATGCCGCCCGCGTGGGATCCCTCGAGGAGGCGCGCACAGATCTGGAGCGTGCGGACAAAGGTGTCTGCCGTGTCGTCGTTGGCCAGCGTCTGCCGGATCTCCAGGAACGACTTCTCGATGCTCTCGGCCCACAGCCGCAGGGACTCGTCCGGGGTCCCGCCGCCGTCGGGCAGGGGTGGTGTCGTCATCGCTGTCCCCCGCCCCTTGGCTGTTTGGTGTGCACCGGCCCGGCGGCGCCTGGTCATATCGATTACGGCCCCGACGCCCCGCATGTTCATCGGATGGCGTGTGGGCTCGGCCGGTTCTGCTGCGGACATCTAGGGTCCCCTCTCCTCCGGCAGTGGGAAGGGTACTCAGCGCGCACCGGCTGATCAGGTCCGGTCGCCGTCCCGTGGTGTGGCTGCCAGTCCACACGTTGGGATGCCACTGTGGCACCGATTCGCGTTGGTGGGGGATAGCGGCTGGGTTTTTAACTCCTCTGTGACCGGTTTCAGCCACCCAGCCGACTCGAACGGCTACCTGCGGTAACTTCAGTCGTTTCTGGAAATGAGTCAGCCCCTGTTCCGGCGGGATGGTGTTGCCGACAACATCCGGTGCTGGCGCAGGGGCTGAGAGACCTCACGGCGCCCGGTGGGCGTACCCGTCTCTTGAGACGTGAGTCTAAGTCCAGAAGTCGGCAGCGCCTAGAGCCGGTTCCCCCGGGGGTGCATCGGGGTGGTGGCCGCCGGGGGCCGAGGAGAAGCGTCTGGAGGGCTGCGATCCTCACGGACGCTCCCTGGCAGTCCTCGGCCTCGCGGCCGGCCACCCACCCACGAGTGGAACCCGCCCTTCCACTCCACCAGTGAGATGTATGCGCAGGGAACTAGTGCACGGTCCGATCACTCGAACGGGTGACCACCAAACCCCGGCAACTCAGCGCAAACTGATCATTCGTCAGTTGGCCCGGCACACAGAAAACGGCCCCGCCCTCCCGCGCGTGGCGAGGAGGGCGGGGCCTGCCCGCATCACTCAAATTTGAGTCATGGGGTCCGCTGAGCCTGTTCGTCCAGAACGGACGCGATGGCGGGCCGCAGTCGGCCCGGGTCGCGGTCGTTCGCCTTCTTCAACACCAGCTCCACCAGCTTGAAGAAGTGAGCGTCCGTCATCTTGGCGTCCAGGTGCATGACGATGTACGGGGGATCGTCGTACGGCAGCTTGCGCGGCGGCTCGTCCTCCTCATCAGCCAGGCCCTGGGTACGCGGCTCGGGGATGCTGTCCGCACGCACCACCGGGTCGGGCGGCACGTACGCCTCCGGCTCCGGGTGGCCGGTGTTTACCGCGGTAAACACCCCCGGCTCCGGTAGGGCCGCAACACGGGGCGAGGCCGGCCCCGGTTCGGCAGCAGGCTCCTGCGGGGCCTGGAGGACCTCCGGCGCCGTGGGCCGAGCTGCCGGAGCGGGAGCAGCAGGGGCAGGTGGGTTGGGGGCCTGAGCCCGCAGGCGGGCCCCCGCTTCCTTCTCCAGGCGTCGCCGCTCGAGGTGCTCGTCCCATGCGGCAGCCTGTACCTCGCTCGGCAGGCCAGCGATGTCCCGGGCGATCCGGACGGGCATGTCGCCGGCGCTGACGAGGTCCTGCAACTCGGGGGTGAGGTTGAGGAGCTTGCGCTGTTGGCTCACCCACCCTTTGGTCTTGCCGTAGTAGACGGCGACCTGCTGGGCACCTTCGAGTTCGGTGACCATCGTCTCGATGGCGATGGCCCGCTCGATCGGGTCGAGGTCTTGGCGGTCGTTGTTCTCCGACTGCACCGCGTCCAGGAAGGTGGCCCGGGACTGGGCGACGTCTTCGCGGTGGACGACCTCGAGAACGGGCCGACCAACGAGCCGGGAGGCACGGTAGCGGCGCTCGCCGTTGGCGATGACGTACGAGGCCGCGCCTACGCTGTCGGTCTCGCCGGGCCACAGCTTCAGGTATGCGGCACGGGAGACGACGACCGCGGGCTGCAGCTGCTCCTTCTTCAGCTTCTCCCCGAACTCCCGCAGCTCCTCCTCGCTGCCGAAGTTGCGGCGGGGGTTGAAGCGGGTGCAGTGCAGCTTGTCCAGCGGCACCGACAGCAGGACGGCGTCGCTGCGGCCGGGTACGTCTTCGACCTTCTGGCCGGCGAGTGAAACGAGGCTGGTACGGCGCCCCGCCATCACTTGCCTCCCCCGTAGCCGAGTTCGATGGCGAGCCGGTAGAAGTCCTCCCTGGCTTTGAAGGAGGGTTTGTTCTCTTCGTACTGGGTGACGACGCGGCCTTCGACGGAGGCCCGGGTGTGGACCTTGTACCGCCTTATGGCCGTCTCGAGGCTGGGCCAGCCCTGGGCCTTGATGTAGTCGCGGGTCTCGTCCAGGTCCGCGCGGCCGTCGCGGGGGTCCCAGTTGTTGACGAGGACCTTGTAGGGCAGGCCGGTGGGTTCGATGACCTGGGCGATGGTCCGGGCGGTCGGGTCGAACGCGAGGGGCTCGGGCGGCATCGGCACGATGACGTCGTGCGCGTACTTCAGGGCCTCGAGGAGAAGGTTTTCGTCCTGGAGGCTGCCGGGGGTGTCGATGAAGACGTGCTGGAGACTGCCGGAGCCCTTGAGGACGTCGGCGACGACGGCGCCGAGGTTGAGGGTGACGGTGGTCTTGCCGACGCCGCCCTTCTGGTTGGCGATGACGTGGACCTTGGCGCCGGTGTCCTTGAGGATCGCGAGGTTCTCCGGAGTCTCGTGCTCCTGGGAGAAGTCGAAGGGGAGGTCGGTGATCCTGTTGGCCCACCAGACGGTGGAGGCCTGGGGGTCGATGGACACGACGTATACAGCTGCTTGCATGGGTGCTCCGTATGCTTTCCCGTACGTTCCGGTACTTCGGGCGTGGAGCATCTTTCCAGACGGCGGCCGGGCGGAGGGTGACGCCTCCGGCGATTCGTCCATCGGAGCGGGGCTGCTGGTTTACCGCGGTAAACCAGCGGGCGTCCACCGCGGGCCGGACTGCCGTGCTGGGGCGGGCGGTTTACCGCGGTAAACCGACGCGTCAGTCTGACCAAAAGGTGGTGACCATTTGGTCACCACCTACGCCGGATCCTCATCCTCGTCGGCTAGGTCGTACGGCTCGTCGTTGTCGTACACGGCCTCCACGAACAGCTGGGCGTGCACGTGGGTCAGCGGCGGCTTCGGATACGCCGGCTTCGGCGTCAGGGTGGCGGGCATCAGGGTTTCCTCACGAGGTTGTCGAGCATCTTGCGTTCCACCGCGCCCAGGTAGGCGTCCCGGGCCGCCGCTCCCTCGAGGTGCGGGTGGGCCAGCTGCCAGTCGAACGTGGCGCCCCAGCAGCCTGGCTCCATGACGTGGAAGTCGCCGTGGAGCAGGCACATGGTCGGCGGGGTGGCAGCAGCATTCTGCGGCATCGGTGGTCTCCTTGGTGCGGTGATCGCGTACACGGTGCACCACAACCGCAGCGGCGTTCCCTGCGCTCAGGCGCTGCCCTCGTCGACCGGCGCCGGGCGGTAGCCATAGCGGGCCCGGTCCCTCGAGCACTGGACGGCCGCGGTCGCCGCGAGGATGAGCGGCCAGCCCGGAGTGTCTGGGGTGACGCCCTCTATCACCCAGGAGCTGGAGAAGTACTCGTCACCCTTCCAGTCATGGTTACGGACCGGGATGCCGGCCTCGCTCTCCCATTCGGCCCGCCAGAAGGTGCGGGCACGCCCGCGGGTGCGGCGGGTCTCCCACTGCTCGAGGTGCACGAGAACGTCGTGGCTGTCGCCCTCGGGCATCCGCACGACGGCCGGCACGCGCTCCGTCTCGGACACCTTGTGATTCTTCCGGGGGCCGAGCAGGTAGTGCCGAGGGTCGACGGAGGCGTTGCCGTTCATCCACTTGGGGTCCGTGGCCCGCCACTCGTTCTCCCGGGCCCACACCTTCCACCAGACCTGCCCGTGGTGGAAGTCCACGCTGATGTCCTTCGCCTCGTATCCGGTCGGGTTGAGGCGGCGCTGCACCCATGTCCCAAAGCGCTCGGTGGACAGGTAGAGGGCGCCAACCGGGCCGAGGCCGACGTGTGCGGACAGGACGCTTTCGCTGCCGGCGCTGCCGATCGTGACGCCCAGGCCGAGGGAGTGGGAGCGGCCGACGATGAGTTCGGCGGACAGGTCGCCTTCGGGGCGGTCGGGCCACGGGCCGGGCAGGGCGCCGGTGTACCGGTCGCCGATGTTCCACCGGTCGGCGCCGAGCGGGCCTTGTGGCTGGGGGCGGACGCCGCACCGGTCGCAGCACACCCAGCGGGCCCGGCGCTGATCTTTGGGCCCGTACTTGGAGTCGTATCCGTCCACGACGGGCTTGTGGCCGAGGAGTCGGCACAGGGCCATGAGGCGGGGGACGGCGCTGGCGTAGAAGCTGCGGTGGAGGAGGACGCGGGGGTCGGGGCGGTCCTTGCTGCGGTCGATGGTGAAGGTGTGCACGGTGGCTCCAAGAGGGGCGGGGGTGGTGTGGTTTACCGCGGTAAACCGTCTCGCGGATCCGCCCGGCTGTTCCCTCCGCCCGCTCAAGCGGCGGGCGGAGGTCATGCCCACGCTCCCTGGCGCTCGAGGCGGGCCTGCTGCCCGATGGCGAACTTGCAGATGTCCACGCCGTACAGGTCGATGGCGTCGTCCTGGTCCTCGGCGAGATGGGCAGCGACTTCCTCCCACTGGTCCCAGCCGTACAGGCGGGCCCGTTCCCGGTCCTCGGCGGTCCGCTCCGGCTCCGGCTCGGGGGTGACGGTGCCGAACAGCTTCGCCAGGGAGGCCATGTCCTGGGCGGCGGTGCTGTCCTCCCACGCGATCGCCTGCTCCAGCTCTTCACGCTGCTGGGAGTCAGCGGCAATGCGGGCCCGGATGAACGCGTCCGGGCGGACAGGCTTCCAGCGGACGCCGGCGCACATGCCGTGCAGTTCGTCGGCGATGCGGAAGGCGTCCCAGCTGCGGTCGGTCCACGGGCGCAGCACGTACTCGAGGCGCCGCAGCGGCACCGACTGGGTCCAGTTCACCAGGGCCCGCACCATCCGGACCGTCTTGCCAGCCTTCTGGACGTCGGCGGCGGTCCGGCGGCGCCCGTTGATGTCGCTGCTCTGGTGGGGAATCCGGCTCTTCGCCTGCCTCGCGCGCGAGGTGTAGTTAAAACCCTCCACTACCTGAACCTGACTCTCTTCTCTAACCCAGGTAAGGGAAGGGGTCTCGCGGGCCTCGGAGCTGGAGTTATCCACAGCCGGGTTATCCACAGGCTTCCGGGACTGAGCCGGGATCCGGGCCTGCCCTCGCTGGTCGATGACGATCCGCGCCTGGTACCCGGTGCCGACGATCGTGTGGCCCATGGCGTGGTCGTAGCTGGCGGGGATGACCGCGGCGTACACCGTGGCGGTGGCCGCGTAACCCGCGAGACCCATCAGGCGCCGCGAGTTGGCCCGTGTGCCGTGCTGCACCCAGGCGAGGGCGCCGAGCTCCCGGAGATAGGCGACGTGCTTGGCGAGCGTGGAGCGGGGGATGCCGAGCCGGTCGACCATGTCGGCGAGGCAGTACCGGACGTGCCCCGTGCTGTAGTCCATGCGGTCGGCCAGGTCCTCGGCGACGCGCAACGTGGTGGCGGTCGCGCGGGGGTGCAGGCCGGCTGCGATCAGCCACCCCACCGCGCGACGCCACCGACGCGGGCCGCTCCGACGCGACTTGGTGTGGGACACCTCCTGGCAGTCGCCGCGTACGAGAGCTACCTGCCCCGCACTGTAATCGGTCGCCTGTTCGAATTCGACAGCGGGGGCGTCTATGTCGGGGGTCCGCTGGAGGTGCTCGGTGTCGCCCGCACGGGGGGAGATTCCTCGCGAATCGCCCGCGCCGGGGATGCGAAGCTGACAAGCAGGGGTGCGCTCAGGCACTATGTACCTCGTCTTCGGAAAGGCGAGAGGGCATAGCAAAGCCCCCTCGGTGACCGGGGTGGTTCGGGGAGAACCAGGAAGTTCGCTCACTCGGGTTGGCGCCCGGTGGGCCTTAGCTCGGCATTGGCGTGCTGAGCCGTGGTACGAGGGCCGCAACGGCCCGGACGGTGTTGGCGCACCGAACGGGGAAGCGGCCAGGCGGTCGAGGCGAACGGACCTCCCGCCGGAAACTGGCTAAGTCACTCGATCTCCCTCAATGGGTGGGAACTGTCCCACGCGGATAACGCGCGGGCGGTCGATAGCGGCACGGCGCTCCAACTCCTGCGCCCATGCCTCGTCAGTGGCCCGCCGTGCGATCTCTCGCTCGACGGCCGCTTGCTCGATAGCGTCAGCAGCCTCGTTCCGGCGCCGCTCGGCTGCAGCCTGCAGTTCGAGCATGCGATCGTGCGCCCGGATCAGATGCGGCGGCAGCACGATCTCGGTGTAGTGATGGCGGACGCGTCCCAGCTGCCAGCAGACGGTTCCCCAATGTCCTTCGCGGCGGCCCCGCTGAACGTCGCGGCGCATCTCCTCAAGCGAACCGAGGTTGCACGCATCCTCGTACGCCTGGCCCTCCAGGGCGACGAACCAGGCGTTGCGGGCGCGGCCCTCCTTGGGGCGTTCGGGGAGCAGGGAGCGGAGACGGCTGATCTCGGCCGTCAGGAGCGTACGGAACTCTGCGGCGGCCGGCGCGGCCAGATCCTCGAACTCCTGGTCCTCAGCAAGGGAAAACCAGACTGTGTCGGGCTGGGCGCGCTCGAGCCGCTCGTACTTCGTGCAGGCGGTACGGACGGCGTACTCGGCCTTGGCCTGCCACTCCTCGCGGGAGGGCCAGGCGCGGCCGGTCACGCGATGGAGGGGGTAGTGGGGACAGGGACCGAAACGCTCCACGCCGGTGTGATCTTCACGGCGGAGTCCTGGGTCACACTGTCTGATAGCCCGGAGGTCCGGGTACTCTGAGCCATGTCGGCACCTTCATTCGCTTTGGAACGGTGTGGTGTCGGCAGGTCCCGCGTCCGGCGTCGCAACCGCCGAGACAGCCACCGCGAGTGGCAAGCGGGGCCTTCCAACGTTTTGGGGGCCGCATCTTCTGTCCACCCCGCAACTAGGTGGTCGTCAGACGCAGGCACCAGCCTACTAGTTGACTTGCGCATCTGTCCCGGGTCCTATCGCCTCGTGTCGGATGTCCTACTAGTCACACCGGTCATGACGGAGCGTCAGCGCTCCCGGCCTATCTCCTGGTCCGCCGGATGCCCCGCCACCACCAGGCGCAGCGACCGCTGCACCGACCCCGCCATCGCATGGAAGCCGGCCTCCGCCAGCTGCCCGTGCAAGTCCTGCAGGCGATCCCGGTGCAGCCACGGCGCCGACGCGAACTGAGCCGCCCGCGACACCACCGCCGCAGCCCGATCCCAGATCTCCTGCACCACCGCCGGGTCCTGGTCCGGCCAGATGTCCGCCGGTAGCTTCCGCGGCGAGCCCGCCGTATCCACCAGCGCGGCCGCGAGCAGGCCCGCCCAGAACTCGCCCGAGGACATCGCCTGCCCCGAGCACATGACCCGTCCCGTAAGAACGGCATCCGTCGACGTCACCCTGTACGCGGCCTCCTCGGCAGCGTCGTCGGACGTGGTGGACGTGGCGGGGGTGGTGGCGGGGATCTGGCTCATGCTGCGGCCTCCAAGGCGACATCGGCGGGGAACAACTCACGAACAGGGGCCAGGCCCGCGGCGGCCTCGCCCTCGGCCAGACCCAGCTGGCCCTTCACACACCGGAACTTCGACCGCAACGTCCGGGGACGCACACCACGCCCCCGGCGACGCTGCGCACGCTCCACCGGCCTCACCTCGGCCGGCTTCGACGCCCACGCCAACACCTGGCCCTTCACCATCACCACCAGGTTCTCCGTCGCCGGAGGGATCGCAGGCACCGACCCGTCATCCGGAACCACCTCCACACCCTCCAACAGACCACGCTCCCGAGCCGTCTTCAGGACCGTCATCCGGGACGCGTCCTTCGGCAGCCCCAAATGCCGCACCAGCGCACTGCGCTGCCAGTTCGCCGTGCGGACATCCGGCAGGCCAGCCTCCCGCGCCACCTCCACCGGCTCCCAGCAACGGGCCAGCGCACGCAGCACCGCCTGCTTCTGTTCCGTCTGGAACATGCGATCCGGAGCAGCCTTCATCTCCGGCCGGGAAGCGATCAGCAGCCGATGCCGCTGCAGGGCTGTACGGGCGCCCCAGATCCCCTCCGGCTCCGCGAGCTTCGGGATCCCGTTCACCCACCGCACCGACGACGCATAGGCATCGCACTGCGTCATCACCGCGCAGCCGAAGCACACGTCGATCGCGGCTTCCTGCCGGGCCTCCCGCTCCCTCTGCGGCTCACCGCCATCGCGGTCCGCACCCGACCACGCATCCAACGTCAGATCCAAATCCCCTGCCGCACGGGTGGGATCGTCCTGGTCGGGAGCACAGCCCCGGTAGCGGTACCGGGGATGCTGCTCCCACGCCTTCCTCAGAGCAATCGAATCGGTCACCGGGGTCCTCCCTCCATCGGCGGGATCGTCGGGTCGTGTCGGGCAAGGGCTTCCGAGACCACCAGCCCAGCAGCCGCCACAACGGCGTGCTGAGCCATGGCCTCGGACAGACGACGCAGGAACTTCTCCCGGTCGTGGACAAGTCGGCCAGTCATCAGCCGCGCCGACGCCTGCTCCGTGACGAGCTGGCGGCGCAGCCGGCGGTTCCGGCGAGACAGGTGCAGGGCAGAAACGGCGACCGCCGCGGTGAGTACCGCGGCGGTCGTAGCAGTGCGCGCCACAGCGGCACTCACCTCCAATGGGCGGGGCGAAACGGGGACGGGCAGGGTCAGGGCTGGCGCGGGGACCTACGGCGCGCTTCTTTTTCCATCGCGTCGATGGCTTCCTTGTCGCTCCGGGCCCGGGCGTCATTCGGCTTCGACACCCAGTCGCCCACGACGTCCTGGGCGCGCGAGTACGAGGAGGGACGCCGCTTCTCCCTCCACAGCATCAGCGGGACACCGACGACGGCGACGATCAGAACGGCCGGCACCACCCAACGCTCCGGGTGAGCGGACAGCCAGTGAAGGATTTCAGGCATGACGGAACCTCGATTCGGCACACAGCCGGTTGAAGTGATGGAACGAGTGCCCCAGGAAGGGGACTTCACAGGAGGCAACGCCTCCCGGGAGGCCCGCGCGGCGGCGGGCCTGGAGTGGTTCAGGCGGCCCTCTGCTCTTCGCCGTCCTGGGTCGCCATCTCCTTCAGCGCCTTCAGGCGAATCTCCAGGACGTCCTGGATAGCCAGGTGGTCACCGTCGAACGGGACGACGTCGTTGATGCCCTTCTGCCGGGCCTCCTCCAACGCCATCCGCGTGGTAGCGATGCTGCTCCAGCCGTTGCGGACCCGGCGCATGAACCCCTCGAACTCGGTCTCACTGCCCGACGCGAGATCCGCCGCACGGCGCTCCATGTAGGCGCTCAGCACATCCGGCTGACCCGAGTCCGGAGCCAACACCCCCGAGTTCACAAGGCCCTGCCCATCGGCCAGCGACCGGATGTTCTCCACCGCCTCCCGGGACTGGGCGAGCGCGGCCTGGTTCGCGAAGTCCTGCCCGTCCGGGTGCGGCTGGAATGACTCCGGATCAATCACCACCGTCCCGGCCCCGGTCTCCGCAGCGACCTGGGCGGCCACGGCCGGCGCCTCCGCTGCCTTGCGTGCCTCACGCTCTGCCGCCTCGGCCTTCAGCTGCTTACCGCGGCCCACGATCAGCGCCTCCAGTGTCGTGTCCCCGTCCGGCCCGTACACCGTCTCGCCCAGCAGGCCGTCCTCCTTGGCCTCCGCGTGCAGCGCCAGCAGCGCGTTCGGGTTGTTCCACACGGCCGGCTTCTTCAGACGCTCCATGTACGCGTCCACCGGCGAGCGATGCCCCACCGGGTGATCGCGGTCCCCGTCGTCCAGGGACTTCGAATCGACCGGGATCATGAACGTGTGGATCAGCGCGTACTTCAGCGCGGCGCTCATGGCCTTGTTCGACGCCTTGTCCGCGAAGTCCGACGCCTCACCCATGGTGACCGCGGTGACGTGGTCGCCAGCCGGACCGTAGAAGTGGAACGCCACCCGCATCAGGACCGCGTTCTGACGGCCCCGGTTCTCCGTCTTGAAGTCCAGGACCTCCGGCGTCATGAACACCCCGTGGTCGCGCAGCGGCTGCGCCAGGGCGCCGATGGCGTCGTCCACGCCGCGGAACGCGTAGTTCTGGGACTCGTTCTGGCTGTTCTTGCCCACGTTCCGGACGTCCCGCATCACGCGGGCCATCAGGTCGTAGACGGTCGGCTGGCCCTGGATTTGGGTGTGCTGGGTCTGGCCCTCCGCCGTCGTGCTGGCGGGGGCCTCAATGGCAGCAGCCATGTGAGGTCTCTCCTATGGGGTTATGCAGTGTGATGAGGGGCGGTGGCCGGGCTGGTTGTCGGCGTCCAGGCCGGCCCGCACCCGGACGTACTAGGCGGCGGGTTCACCCAGCCGCTCGAGGAGGATCTGACGGATCACCGTGCCCGGGAACACACGGACACCCGCCTGCTCCGACAACTGCGGAGCCATCTCATGCAGCGCGGCACGCAGCCGGTCATCGACGCGGACCTTCAAAAGGCCCCACTTCCCGCTGTCCCACGTGCCCTTCTTCACCCGGGTCGGACGCGGCAGCTCCCAGGATCCGTCGACCAGCTGACGCAGCCGCTCATCCACCACATCCTCCAGTGAAACGCCGGCGTCCTGGGCGGCCAGGAAGTGCTGCTTGAGCGGCTCCGGGAGGGCGATCGGCATCAGCTGGCCCGTGCCGGTGTCGACACCGAGCTCCTCGCACGCCCACGTGGTGATGATGCCGCCCTCACTGATCTGGCGGCCCTCCTCCTGCGAAAGGCGCGGCAGCTGCTCCCGCAGCTGCTCCCGCAGCTCGGCGTCCACGCTGACATTCAGCACGGTCCGCTTCGACGACGAACCCTTACGCCGGCCCGCCTTCGGCGGCAGCCACTCACCCGCCAGCACCTTCCGGTACGCCTGCTCCGCCAGCGCACGGATCGACACGTCGAACTCCTCGGCGCCTTCCATCAGCGCGGCCTTCAGCTCGGCGTCCATCGAGATCGTCAGCGGGCTGGTCCCGCCGCCCGTGGTCGCCTTCCGAAGCTTCACCCAGGCACCCGGATCCAGGAGGGATTCCACCGCGGCGGCGGCATCCTGCTTCGCCTCGGCGGCGTCCTGCCGGGTCGTCGAGCCGGCCTCGTCACCCGCTGCCGCGTGCTGTTCGGCGGCGGCCAGGTCCTCCTGGGCGGACGCCTTCAGCAGGCGGGCGGCGGTGGTGAGTCGGTCGGCGAGGGAACCTGCCACGGGGCGGGGTCCTTTCTGTGGGCGCCGCCTCGCTCGGTAGCTGGGCGGGCGCGTGGGGGCGTTTGCCACGCCAGTTTCCTCCAATCTGCATGACAACACCATGCCGACAGTGGGCAGGGCGGCCGGGGCGGCGCCCCAACATCCCCAACCATACCCACAAAGGCATTGCTAGGCAATGTATTCATGGTCTAGAGTGGAGTCACACCGCACCGAGGGGGAACACCACGATGAAGCTGACGGCCAAGCAGACCACCACCCAGACCCTCACCGACCTGTACAAGGCCATCGACAAGCAGCACGTGGTGACCATCACCTACACCGACCGCGACGGCGTCACCACGATCCGCACCATCGAGCCGTTCGAGATCAGCACCACCAGCAACGGCGGCATCCGCGTCCACGCCATGTGCCGGCTCGCCCACACCGAAGACCCCACCGACGCCGAGCGCGGCTTCAACATCGCCCGCATCAGCGCCTACACCGTCCACCGGATCGCCTTCGTCCTCACCCGCCCCGAGCCCACCGTCTACGAGCGCCCCGCCCCCGCCCCCACCGACGACGCCACCGCGCTCATCTACTTCGAGCTGGAGCGCGACCCCGACGACGCCGACTACCGCCCCCGCCGCAAGCTCGCCCAGTCCCAGACCGACCTCGCCGCTTAGGAGCCGCGTTGGAAGAGTCACTGTTCGATCGCACGACGCGCGCCATGGGCCGTGTGCCTCTCCGGCATACCGACGACGGCATCCCGGTCTGCGCCGGGTGGCCCCTCAGCGGCGCACTGGCCGAAGCCGCGCTGGCTGTGATCCGTCCGGAACTCGATCGGCTTCGCCGCCGCATCGAGGAACTGGAAGGAAGCCGACCTCAGGTCGTTCTGCCGGCGAAGTTCGTTACCGACGCTATGAACCAGATCCCCGACTCCCTCCCGCCCGACTTCTCCTGAGGACCCCATGGACTTCCGCGACGCCCTCAACATCGTCAACGCCGAACTCACCCCCCGCCCCTGGGACTACACCGACAACGCCGGCACAACGCTCACCGTCATCCCCGCCGGCCTCCGCGAGGACCCGGGTCGCGCCGAGGTGATCGTCCGCATCAAGGCGATCGGCCAGTTCTTCGACGCCGACGCCGGGGTCCCCAGCCGTGACCTCCCCACGATGATCGACGCCCTCACCGAGAACCGGCCGTGGTCCTACGACACGCTGGACGACGTGGGTATCAAGCTGTCCCCGTCTGACAGGGGCGGGATGTGGCTGACGCTATCAGTGGACCTGGAGACGGAAGACGAGCCGCAAATCCACATCCCCGAGACGCAGCGCCTTCCGCTCGCCTCGGCGCTCCGCCGCGCCCTGGACGTCGCCCGCGGCTGGGAAGACTGACCCCGGACACGACGAAGGCCACCACCCCCGCACGGGGTTGGTGGCCTTGGGGACACGTAATGCGTGAGCGCAGCGTAGCTGACGAAGTCGGCAGCAAGCCAGCCCCGGATCAGGATCACACTGAAGTCATGGACAGCACAGGGCAGAAGAGCCTGCTCATCGACCCCGGCGCCCCCGCCCGCGTGTGGTGCAAGGACTGCGGCAGGCCTCTGACCGACAAGATCTCGCGGATGCGCCGGCTAGGCGAGGAATGCGACCCCGAGCCGCGCACCGCAGACGGTAGCCGCCACGAAGTCGACCAAGACGCCATACCAGGCCTGGGCCTGTAGGAGACGAGGCAGCATGTTCATCCGGTACGACCCCGACGAATGGCGTCCCGAACTCCCCGGCGGCGTCAGCAAGCGCAGCATGTACACCGAGAAGCTGACGCCCGGGACGCTCGTGGTGTGGCAGCGCCAGCCCTACCGCGTACTGGAGGTACGCGAGCGGGAGCAGGCGAACTGGTCCGAGAGGTACCAGCAGGCGTGGGTGAAGCACGGCATGCCCGACCCGGACACCTGGTACAGCCGGCCCCGCGTCATCGTCCTGCGCTCCGAGGAGAACCCCGCAGCCAAGCCCATCAGCCTCGAGGGCCCGAACAACTACTACTGGCCCACGCTGCCCGAGCACTACCCGATCTGCCGCCTGTGCAAGGAGATACCGCCCTGCCAGCACGTCCACACCGAGCGCATCATGGCCCGCGCCACGGAGAAGATGGAGAAGGAGATGGCGATCCTTCCCGGGGTCTGCCACGGCTGCCGCGAGCCAATTACGAAGCGGCAGAAGCACTTCACCTTCCCCGGCACCAACCTGATCCGCCCCGACCTCGGCGACGACACGGCCGTCTTCCACACCCGAGGCAACTGCTGGGGTTCCCTGTCCTCCTACGACGAGCGGTGGGCGGCCGCCGAGCCGGGCCGGGCCCGTTTCTTCTACTGCGAGGGGACGCAGACCGAGCACCACGACGGCAGCAGCGAGTGCAGCAGTCCCGACTGCGTGGCCAAGGGCGCACACAAGGACCTGGTACGCCACGCGATGTGGATCCGCCACCACCCGCGCATGAAGGAGGCCCGTGGCTGCTGGTGCCTGGCCTCCCAGCTCTTCTGACACACAGGGAACACGCAGAGCGCGCGCCGGTACGGTGCCCGCATTCGAGAGGAGACATGGTGAGTGACAGCACCGCCCTGGGCGATCGGATGAAGGGGTATGAGGCCGTGCACCGCGCGGTCCTGCCCCGCCGTACGTACACCCTGCTGAGAGTCGACGGGCGCGCCTTCCACTCCTACCTGCGCGGCGCGCAGAGGCCGTTCGATCCGCAGTTCATGGACGACATGGACGCGGTTGCCGCAGCCCTCTGTGAAGAGATCAGCGGGACGGTGTTCGCCTACACCCAGTCCGACGAGATCAGCGTGCTCGTCACCGACTTCTCCAGCATCCAGACCCAGCCCTGGTTCGGAGGAGTCGTTGCCAAGCAGCTGTCCGTATCGGCTTCCCTCGCCACGGCCGTCCTCAACGAACGCAGGCCCGGGAAGCGGGCCCTGTTCGACGCGCGGGTCTTCACGATCAGCGACCCCGTGGAGGTCGCCAACTACTTCCTGTGGCGACAGAGGGACGCGGTCCGTAACAGCATCAGCATGGCCGCCCAATCCCGCTTCTCCCACCGACGGCTGCACGGCGTCTCCACCGGCGGCATGCAGGAGCTGCTGTACGCCGAGGCCGGCATCAACTGGAACGACTACCCCGACGGCTGCAAGCGCGGCCGCGTCACCGTGCGCCGTACCGGCGAACGCCCCGTCGAATACACCGACAAGCGCACGAAGGAGACCGTGCGGACCACCGCCGTCCGGTCCTGGTGGGAGACCACGCCGGCACCGCACTTCACGACCAACCCGGCCGACTGGCTTGCCGAGACGATTCCCGCCCTGCCGACGCTGCGCGTCCCGGCCTGACACGCCGCGAGGGGAGCGGAGGGAACGCGGGCCCGCATCCGGCATAGCGTGCTCTCAGCACGCTGGGACAGGGCCCCCGAGCCCCGCCTAACCCCCCCCTCACCTGGACTTTTACGGAACCTCGGCCCCACCACCCACTAGGAGAGGCCGCGCGCGCAATCCCCCGCACCGTCCCACGCGCAGTACGGAAGACGCCCCCTGGATGGGTGGACTCCGAGGTTCCGTAAAAGTAGATCCACACCTGTGCCGGGGACCGGGCACGATATACGCCATGGACCCACGGACCCTGCTCGAGACCTGGCTCACCCAAGGCACGCTGCGCCCCACCAGCCAGGCCACCTACCGCATCGAAGTCACCTCATGGCTCGACTGGTGCGACGAGACCCGGACCGACCCGTGGGCCTTCGGCCTCGAGCACATCGCCCGCTGGGCCCACGACCGCTACCTCCGCGACGTCCTCGCCGGCCGCCCCTTCGACGGACCCGACGCCCTCGCCTGGCTCGCCGAGCACCACCCCGACGTCGCCAAGAGCCACGACAAACGCGTCACCGCCCTCACCGGCTACTACACCGCCGCCCGCGACGCCGGCATCCTGCGCCAGCTCCCCGAGTTCAACCTCATCCGCTCCGGCGTCGACCGCGACGCCACCCCACCCAAGCGGCTCACCCCCATGGAACGCGCCGTCCTGCTCACCTGCATCGGCATGTGGGGCAAGGACCAGGCCCGCCACTACCTGCGCGACCGCCTCATCGCCTATCTCCTCCTCGAGGGCCTCAGACCCGGGGAGATTGTCCGCCTGGACATGCGCCACCTGTACGACCTCCAGGACGGCGGATTCGACGTCCGCGCCCCCGACGACTTCGAAAACGTCGGCAAGAAGTTCACCCTCGAACCCCTCACCGTCGCCGCACTCAAGGCCTACCTGCCCCACCGGCCCACCCCCGAGGAAGGCGTCCACGAAGTCATCCTCGGCCAGGGCGGCCGCCCCATCGTCTCCCGCTACCCCAACATGCTCGTCCAACAGATGGCCGCCACCCACCCCCTGTTGGCCGACCGGCAGCCCCCCGTCACCGCCGACACCATCGCCCACACCGGCTTCTGGGACACCCCCGGCCAGGACGCAAACCCTTCACCCGGCCCACCCAAGTAACCCGCCAGTACCGCTCCCGGCGACACTCATGACCGGGGAGGATCGCGGATATGACCTGCGAAGACACCCCCACCCGGCTCACCTGGGAAATCCAACTCCACGAACCCTTCAGCCGCGTATGGATCTGCAAAGGCCTGGGCCGCGCCACCACCACCGCAGCCCCCGCCGACATCGCCCGCGCAGTCCTGGCCGGCTACCTCACCGCCACACCTCCCCGCGGCGGGGAAACGTTCCGCGCGCTCGCCCGCCCCGACAACGGCGAGCCCGTCACCGTCACCGCCGACCAGCTCACCGACGACGACTGGACCGCCGATGAGGCCGTACGACAAGCCCTGCCCGTCTACCTCCGTGAGGCGCTGCCCGAAGCTAGGCTCCCCCAATGAGCGATCAGAGCACCCCATCACCGATTCGCCTGGACCTCGGAGGCATCGAGGACTTCTCCACGGCAGTCGCCATGCTTCGCGCCACCGGAGCCCGCCGGCTACGTGAGGGCAGGAACAGCCGGGCCTTCGTCGTCGACCAGGACCTGACGCCTCAGCAGGCTGCTGCTCTGCTGGAGTTCGTCGCCTATGGCCGGGCGGAAGGCTTCCTGAAGGTGACGGTCAACGCTCCCGAGCCCGACCACGACGGCGCGGAAGAGTGGTGGGAGACGGCATAGCCGTCCAACTCAGCGTCAGCCGCTACGCTGCCGCCCGTGACCCAGCGAAGGCGCTACACGGGCGGCGGCGGACGCACCAGCCAGCCCACCATCAAGCAGATGCAGTCGGTGTCCTGCCCCGCGTGCAAGGCCCTCCCCGGTGAGCCGTGCACGCTCCGAGGCGGACACCGGGCCCGCGCAGAGGCATACCAGGCAGGCACCCCCCAAAGCGCACCGGCGCAGCGCGCTCCCGCCGCGAAGGTGACCGTCATCAAGGTAGACGGACGCACCGTGGTCAAGACGGAGAAGCCGAAGAAGACGGTTGAGCAGCGCCGCGCCAACAGCAGGTCCTGCGCCATCTGCCGCAAGCCCCTCGGCAAGAGGCCCACCGCCAAGGCGAAGTCCGGGAAGACCTGCCACGCCTCGTGCCTCAAGCAGGCGCAGCAGGCCGGTACCTCGAGCGCGAAGCCGCCGGCGCCACGGCAGTGGAACACGGCGGCCGCAGAGCGGGCGTTCGCCCGGAACAAGGAAGCCATCGAGTCCGGGCGGACCTTCCGCGGGCACCAGTCGTCAGGGTGGAAGCTAGGCAGCTCCCCGTCCAGCGCCGGTGAGAGCAGCCGGTAGACGGTCAGGTCAGGCCAGCGGCTGCGTTGTCGTCCCACTCATCGGCTGCCCGCATGTACCCGAGCATCTCCCGGCTGTTCGGTGCCCACCCGCCCTGCCGGGAGATGGACACGGCGTCCTTCCCCTTCTTCCGTCCCTCGGTCGCCAGACCGGCCCGCAGGGAATGGCCCGTCCACACGATCGGGACCTGGGCGCGTACCGAGATGCGTTTGATGGCGCGGGTGATGCTGTCCGGGCCCATGCCGCCAGTGACGTTGCCCCAGCGGTTGATGCCGACGAAGGCGGGGGTGGACGGGTCGGCCCACTGCTGTCCGTGCTCGGCGACCAGCTGCTGGCGGTAGGCGGTCCAGGCGCGGACGGGGCAGACCTCCGGGTCCTGCGAGTAGGGGATCTTCGCTTCGCGGACGGAGTAGCGGGTCTTCCCGGTGAGGACGGAGACGACCATGCCCCGCGGGTGCAGGCTGACGTCGGCGGCGAGGAGGCCTGCGGGTTCGGAGGCGCGGGAGGCGAAGTTGAAGCCGGTGAGGATCAGCGCCTTGTCGCGGAGGCCGGTCAGGGTGGGCGGGCAGGCACGGACGATGAGGTGGAGTCCGTCGACGTCAGCGGCAACTGCCTTACCGCGGCCGCGTCGTTCACCGTCCTTGAGGAGCTTGACGGTGAGGCCTTCGATGGCGGCACGGGCCTCGGCGACGGCGTCCTTGCTGACGGTCTGACCGCGGTCACGGAGACCGACGGTGGTGGCGGCCAGGTGGGTCTTGGCGGCTGCCGGGGCGTAGCCCTTTCCGTCCTTCCGGCCTTCGCGGAGCATCCAGGTGGCGTAGGCGACGAGGGCGCCTCGGGATCCCTCGAGGAGGGGGAAGGTCTGGGTGTCACAGAACCGCTCCCACACACGCCAGGACTTGGCGTAGGTGTCGGTGGTGTTCTCCGGGGTGACGGCTTCGGCAACCGCGTCGGCCAGGTGCTCGGCCTGGGCGAGGCGTTGGGCGGCGTCGATGCCGTGTCGGTCGGCCCACCGTTGCACGAGGGCGGCTCGCTCGGGCTGGGCGGCGGGTAGGTGCTTGCTCACGGCTGCTGGCCCTCGCGGTAGTTCGGTGCCGCGAGCTGGTCAATGTCGCTCTTCCAGTCCGTACCCCCGCAGCGGGGGCACAGCGGCACGATCAGCAGCAGCGTGCACTCCTCGGCGCTGAACAGACGTTGCGCGCCGCAGGTGCCGCACCAATGACGATGAGTCGGGCGCGGGTCGCCGCACCTGTCTCCTGGTCGTCCAGTCATCAGCGCCACTCCCCTATGTGATCGGATAACGGAAGGTTATCCGACGCCACACCAGGTGATCCCTCAGCCACGGCGGATACTGAACGGATGACCGACACCCCTGAGCGCAAGCCGAACCTCACCCGCTCTGCCCCGGTAGGGTCCGTCGACCTTCGAGCCTTCGACGACGACGGAACCCCGTACGAGATCCAAGCCTGTCTCGACTGCTACCCCTGGTACGCGGAAGTGGCCCTGGCAGAGGGGGAGATACTCGTCCGCGAGTGGCACGCCGTCGACTGCCCGACTTTCCAGCGGCTCATCGCCGACGACTGAGGCGAACTCAGGACCAGCTGTGCGCGCCGACGTGGCCGGTGGGCAGCATGCAGAACTCGGAGTCGTCAGGCTTGTTGACGGGGCAGTCCGGCTCATGCGTCCACTCTTGGGAGCCAGTCTCCCAGCGCAGCCACCAGTTCTTGGTGCCGCCCTCGCCGCGGTCCTCCGTCTGCGCCAAGGCCCAGTGCGGGCCGGTGTGCCCGTCCTGCAGCTCGCACAGCAGGTGGGCGTTTACGTCGTGGGCCGCATCCGGCAGTTCGTTGAGGCGCTGCACCTCGTCGACAGCCAGCTCCACACCCTGGGTCCTGCACTCGTACATCGATACCCCCACCCGATCATGAGACGCATGTGAGCTTATCGGGAACCAGGCGCGCCCGAACTAACGGATGCGTTCGATGTGTTCGATTCTTCTCCCAGATCGATCCTAAGCTCCGGCCTTCTCCGGGGCGTTCCGCTGTTCTCGCTCCAGACGGCTCTTCCTGAGCGCCATCATGCGGGCTGGCTGCTGGTAGACCTCTTCAAGGATCTCATCCATCAGCGCGACGATCGCTTCGGCGTCGTTCGGGGGCATGGGTTCGGCGGCCAGGTCGCCATGGGCTATCTCATTGCCACCCTCTCTGATCTCGTGCGCCAACTCCCTGGTGAGGTCCTTGATCAGATTCTGGCTGTGCATCTCGTCGATCTTCGCAGCGAGCGGCCCTTTAGTGATGCCCTTGTCCTTGGCCGTGGCTTCCACGACGGCTCGGGCCAGGGCCACAGCCCCGCGATATGCCTGAATCGAGATGCAGGCGTGTGCCTCGGTCGCGGTCGCGGCTATCTGGTCTGGCACATCCGGGAACTTCGGGCGGTTTACGCTGCTGGGCGTCCAGACCACGTGAGCAGCCTGTAGGGCGTTGTTGAGCCCGGCCTGGCTGGTGGCCGATCCTGCTACAAAGAGGTGCGCCTGGCCAATGGACAGTTCGCCGCAGTCTTCGTTGTCGCAGCGGAAGGGTGCAGTGTATGGGGCGTGTCCGGAGTTGGTGAGGTCGCCAGGCAACCGAACGACCTGGCCAATCAACGTCATGTGGGTGAGGCGGCCACACCAGCCGCAAACCGTGCTTGCCATGGGGAAGACGATACGCAGGGGAACGATCACTCTGCACCGAGTTCTACCGGGATCGGGAGCCGCGCTTCATTGTCCATGTCACGGGCTGATCACTCCCCGCGCACGGGTCCTTCGCACCGGCCTACGGTGATGTGTTCGCGCTACACCAACCTGGGGGGACCAGATCATGCGCACCCGCACCACCATGCCCACCGCGGCCACCGTCCTACTACTCGCCGCCCTTACCGCCTGCTCCGGCTCCGGGAGCACCAGCGGCCAGGCTGCCTCTGACGAGAAGCCGGCGGCGGCGAAGAGCCACAGCCCGAAGCCCAAGGCCAAGCCGTCCGTCGACTGCTCCGATCAGAGCCTGGACCAGGCCACGTGGATGGCCAACTGCTCGGACAAGGCCGGCGGGAAGACGACGGGGCTGAAGTTCGGCGACACCTACACCTGGCCCGACGGGCTCAAGGTCACCGTGGTCGAAGCGAAGGTGTTCACGGACTACGACAAGGAGCTGATGGAGACGCCGACCCCGGGCAGCACGGACTTCCGGATCAAGCTGAAGCTGACCAACACGGGTAAGACGGCCGCCGACATCGGCAAGCTGTCCACGATCGTGGAGGGCGCCACCAACGGCGGCGAGGCCTCGGGCACGTCGTTCGAGCGCGGCTCGGAGCCCCTCGAGGGCCGTCTCGCTCCCGGCCTGTCGGTGACCAAGACCGACGATGGTGAGCTGGAGTCGAAGTACGGGCGGAAGATCGTCGTGACGGTTCAGCGTGCCAGCGACGATCTGTCCTTCGACTTCCCCGAGTTCAACGGAGCCATCACCGGCTGACGGTCAGGTGGCGGCCGCGGCGTAGTGCGCTGCGATCTGTTCACCGGTGAGCTCACGCCCGTACAGGGCCACCTTGGCGATGCCGCCCTGGAAGAAGGAAGCGCCGGAGCCGCCGATCCGCAGCGGAGCGGTGCCAGGCCTCGGCAGGATGCCGTAGCCGGCCAGGGCGTCCTGGTCGCGGAGCTGCCCGTCCCGGTACACCTTGGTGTAGCCGGTCGGGCAGCCCCCAGCCGGCGCCGTGTTGATGACCAGCACGTAGTGGATCCACTGCCCGACCGTGAGCCGGTCCTGGAAGTAGGAGCCGGCGCCGAGGCCCCCGGAGAGGTTGAAGGCGTAGCCGCTGACCCGGTTGTCGCGGCCCTCGCTGTTGCCACGGGAGTAGATCCGGCAGGCCCACTCGCACTGGTTCTGCTTGCTGTACTCCTGCTTCTGCAGCCAGTGGACGTAGCCGGACCCCTCGGCCTTGGGGAAGACGACGGTGTCAGGGCGCAGCCACGCCTCAACAGTGAGCACGCCGGTCGCTGCGACGGAGAACGCCAGATCGGACGGGATCTCGAGGTACCCGGTTCTGCCGTCGAACTGGGTTGCCTGGCTTCCGTCCAGCCAGGACGTGGCCTCGAGCTTCCCGTGCGCCTGCGCCTGGTAGCCGCCGACCAGGGAGGTGAGACCGCCGGCGAGAGGCCAGTACGCGACCGGCCGGTCCTCGAGGATCATCGTGTCGTACACGCGGTCAGCCCTTCTCAGCCGTAGTACTTGAGGACGTCGCCGACGGGCACGACTGGGATACCCGCGCTCTTGATCTTGGAGCAGATGGCCGTGAAGTCGGCCAGGGTGCAGTCGCTGGTGGAGGCCGGGGCGGTCGTCACGATCCGGTGGAAGGTCAGGATCATCCAGCCGCTGTTCGCGGCGAGCTGGTCAATCCGGCCCGTGCCGGCGGTGGTCAGGCTGCTCGGGGCCTGGCCGCCGGAGAACGTGGAGATACCGGAGATCGCGCGGAGCCGGTACGGCTCGGCCGGGGGGAACGACTCCAGCGTCCGGCTGTAGGTCGTACGCCCGTAGACGAAGTAATCGTCAACGACGTCCTGCGTGGGCACGCCATCGGTGGTCTTGCCCTGCACACCGAGCGGGTACGCACAACCGCTGTCCCCCCGGAACCCGTTGGCGAGGAGCCAGTCCTTCTGCCGCTGCAAGTCGTCGCGCAGCTGAGCCGCCGTCATGCCCGTGTACGTCAGGGCGTGGTCCGCGTCGCGATAGGCATGCGCCCCGATCTCCCAGCCGTACTGGTTCTGCATCATGCGCAGCTCAGCGAGCGTGAGACGGCTGCCGGCGTTGGGCTCCACCACCGACTGCGGGTTGGCGAGGACATCGGTGATGACGTAGCAGGACCCGGGCCAGCCGTAGCCGTCCATGACCGCCTTGCCGAGCTGAAGGGATTCCCAGCAGTCGTCGAAGCAGATGCTGATGACCTTGCCGCCAAGAGCGCTGAGGGCCGTGCTGGAGTCGGGGATGAGCTCGAAGGACTGGCAGTGGACGGTGATCCCGGTGGTGCCGTCGTCGGAGAACTGAATACGGGCGTCAGTGAGCGCGGACCGGCTCGGCGTGCCGCTGGTCGTGGCGTCGGCCCAGGGCAGCGTGATCGTGACCCACTCGCCGGACGTGATGAAGTTGACGGAGGCGGTAGTGCCTTGGACGATCCACTTGTAGTAGGACGCCAGGCTTCCGCTGCCCAGGTAGACGTTGAACCCCGTCAGATGGCTGATGTCATCGACCTTGACGCGCAGCCGGACAACCTTGCCTGTGGCGTCGAACGAAGCCATTCCCAGCTTGCTGAAACTCACCAGGGCGCCCGTGCCCGCGGTGACGACCTTGGCGGCCTGACTGCCCGAGATGTAATCCGAGCTGTCGTTCGCGGTCAGGGTGCCGCCGGAGCCCACCGTCCAGCCATGGCCGCTCTGGAAAGGCGACAGCACCAGGGACGACTGCACGTAGCGGGGCATCCGCAGCGTCGGCGAGTACACGCTGGCCGGGAGCTGCGAGGCCAGCACCAGACCGGAGGCGTCCAGCGACGCGACCCCGGACGGAGCCCCTACCGCGGCAGAAGCCACCGCACCGATCGCAGCCGGTGTAACCGGATCCGATCCGCCCGCGGCGTGACTGGCCGCGTGCAGGGTCGGTGTGCGCGCGTTCGTCGTGGTCGGGTCCGTCGACTTCAGCGCAACGGTGTCGCCTGCACCAGCGTCTCCCAGCGGAGGCTGCGGACCCTGCGGGCCGGTGTCGCCCTTGACTCCCTGCGGGCCGGGAACAGTGGAGTCCGCACCCGCCGGACCGGGAACACCCTGGATGCCCTGCGCGCCCTGGGCGCCGACGAGGGAGGCCAGGAACTCGGCCTGAGTGCCGGTGTTCCCGGCTGCCAGCCACGCCTGATACGCCGACTGCCCAGCAACCCCAGCCGGGCCTGCGGCGCCTGGTGCGCCCTGCGGCCCGGGCACGGCCACATAGGTCGGGGTAGCCGGGTCCAGCTGCTGCAACTCGTCCAGGTCCGCCTCATCCGGGGCTCCGGCCAGACTGAAGAGAAAGGAGCGGGGCTGCCCGTCGACGGTGACGATGGCCTGCCACAGCCAGCCGGGCGGATTCATGCCCGAGCCGCTGTTGTCCAGCAGCTCCACCCCCAACGTGGTGCCGTCGCTGTCGACGAGGCGCCCCTGGGAGTCGAAGCCATAGGTGCCGCTGCCGCTGAAGGTGACCGAGGTGCCGTCGATGACGATCGCCGGCGCATTCGGGGACAGGCGGACCGAGCCCGTGGCGGGCTTGCCGCCGGCCGGGCTGAGGACCGTCAGGTGCACCCGCTTCGTGGGCAGGCCGTCGGGAAAGGGCATGGGGTGTCAGTTCTCCTAGCCGTGGTGGCTGAGCAGTCCGAGAGCAGCAGGGTCGTGAGAGGAGGCGCTGGGCTCTGGTGAGGCGGACGGTGAGGCGGACGGTGTGGGGCTCGCCGTGGACGTCTGGGTGCACTGGTAGCGGGGCTTGGCCGGGTCGAAGCCGTCGACCGGGGTGCACTGATACTGGTTGCCGTCCTGGTCGGTGTACGTCCACTCCGACGGAGGCGAACCGTTCCTCCCGTCGCTGCCGTCCTTGCCAGGGCTGCCGGTGGCGTCCTCGCCAGGAGGACCCGACGGGCCCGGGATCGTCGAGTCCGCCCCAGGAACCCCAGACGGGCCCGGCGGACCGGACGGGCCAGGGCTGGGCGTCAGAGTGGGGGCGTCCTTCCCGGGCGCACCCGACGCACCGGAGGGCCCGGGCGGGCCGACCAGCCCCGTCGCACCACGCGACCCAGCAGGGCCCGCCACCGGAGTACCGCCCATCTGCCTGACCTGAGCGGCAAGCAGGTCCCCGCGGTGACGCTGGGCGTCCAGCTCACGCGACATCGTCAGGAACAGAGTCACGAAGGTGGCCAGCGTCGCAGCCGCTAAGACAATCGCCGCAGCAGCGATCAGATTGCCCCGCCGCCGCCGCTTACGCGTCTCCACCCGGCCGCCAGGCCTCGGGTCAGCCACAGCTACTTCCCTCCTGCCATGAAAAGGATCACCGGTATGACCAGCCCAAGCAGCGAGATCACCGAGCCGATCAGCCACCGCCGGGTCTGAGTGATCTCCGCTGCATCGCTCTGACGCTGTGCCTGGATAGCCGCCACGTCCTGCGCCTCTTTCGCAGCGAGCTGGTCCAGGGCCTTACCGAGGTCGGCGATGTCCTTCGTCATGGCGGCTTTCTCAGCTGTGTAGACGTCAATGTTGACCAGCCGGTCCAGCCGCGCATTGAGCGCCGCCATGTCGTCGCGGACATCGCCCCGCAGAAGCTGGATGAGCCGGCCCAGCTCTCCCAAGGTCACCGGCTCATCGCTCACGGGTTACTCCGGGTGGGGGGTGTAAGTGGGGGGACAACGGTCAGGCGCCGGGAGCCCTGACCAGGCTGTCCTGCGCCTTGGCGGAGATCCCGGTGGGCTTCAGCAGACCGAAGTGCGCGAGCACGGCCGTACCGAAGGAGACGAGGGAGAGGACAGCGGCGGTCTGCACGCTGTACCCGGCGCCATGGGGGCTGGCGTATTCGACGAGGAAGCCGTTCAGGGTGGCCAGGGCCAGCAGCAGGACAGCCTTGAGGCCGGCGTGCGTGACCTTCGTGGTGACGAGGCCGACGAGGACCGGGAGGACGACGGAGATGAGCAGGCCGATCCAGTAGGCCTGATCGAGGTGCGCGTTCATAACGGGGGTGCCTTTCAGACGGGTTGGGCGAGGGAGCGGCAGCCGATGACGGTGCCGTCGGAAGTGGTGACGTCGTCGTGGGTGACGAGGAGGTCCGTGCGGCGCGGGTGCAGGGCGAGAGCGACCTCGAGAGGCACGATCAGGAACGCGCCGTCCCGGGCGGCGGGCAGGTTGTTGGCGTGCCCGTACTCGATGAGCTCCGTCGCTACGTCGTCCTGCGTGGTGGCGACCAGCGGCAGCGGAGCCAGGGCAGCGGCCTGGGGGGCCGGGTCGAGCGTCTGAAGCAGCCCCAGGTCCAGATCGTCGACGCCGTCCGGGCGGTCCGCCTGGTAGATGCGGACCACCCGGGGGGTGAGGTTGGCGAGGCTCACGCGGTGACCTCGAAGCCGTGCTTGGCGCCGAGCTTGGTCAGAGACGTGCGGCCGGGGATGCCGTCGGCGGCCGACCCGCTGTAGCCGAGACGCTTCTGCCACGCCGTGTACGCGGCCACGGTCTTCGTCCCGAAGGACCCGTCGACGTACGAGGAGGCCAGGAGCTTCTCGGCTGCGAGCGCCCGTTCCACCAGCAGCACTTCGGCCTTGTAGGTGGTGTGACCGTCAGCGGCCGGCGGGTCCTTCCGGGCCGCGGCCACGACGTGCGCCAGCGACACCTTCGTCTTCGGTGACGACGGCGTGGGCGCCGGGGCCGTCGGGAACGCCGGCCACGACAGCGGGTCCTGGTGGTCGTTCTCCGGGACTGCCTTGTGCGGATACCAGCCGCTCTTCGTCTCCCACGTGCGCTCGTCGCGGGTACAGTCCTCCGGCCGGCCGTTGGGCCACGCGTCGGCCACGCCCCAGGACTTCACCCAGGCGTGCAGCTCGTCCCAGCCCTTGCACGGGGTGTCGGACAGCTTGGCGTACGTCTTGCCGCCAACCCTGCAGTAGGGGAAGAAGAGGGCCTCGATCTGGATGACGACGGAACCCGCGCGGTTGGTCCTCGTCCCGCCAGCCACGTCGACGAGGGACTTCGACCGCGAGTTCGCCGGTACAAACTGAACGAACCGCCCTGTGAACGGATCCCACAAGACATGCGGGGCCACGCCCTTGCCGCCACTAGAGAAGTAGGACCGCAGGTTCTCGTACGGCACCAGGTCGGCGGGCTTGGCCGCGCTCGCGTTGCGGTCCCAGGTGACGTGCGCCACAGCCTTGGCGGGGCCGCCGTCGGTCGGGGCGTGGTCGCCGATGTCCAGGCGCTGGGCGCTGGGCAGCCAGAGGTATCCCATGGGTCAGAGTCCCTTCACGGTGAGCCAGGAGCGGGCAGCGGCGGCGAACTGGGCGTCCACGCTGACCGGGGACGGCTGCGGGACGGGAGTCGGAGAGGGCTGCGGCTGGGGCTGCGGGACAGGGTTCGGGTCACCCGTCAGCTGCGCGAACTGCTGGCCCAGCGCGTACCAGGACGGCGCCCCGGTGAAGTACGCGGCGGCCTTGTTCAGGCCGTCTTCGTCCAAGACGACGTACGCCTCGGTCACGTACGTGTGCCAGAAGCGTTCGGTCATGTCGGTCTCTTCGCCCCAGGTGACCAGGCCGAACTTGCCGTGCCCGTACGCGCCGGCGATGACGCAGTGACCGCCCGCGGGCTTCGCTCCGCGGACGACGTCCCAGGTATGGCCGGCGTCGAACTGGCGCATCGCCGAGTCGGGGAACGTCATCCCGACGTACACGGAGCCGAAGAGGGCGATGGCCTGCTTGACCTCGGTCAAGTTCGAGACGTCCAGGGACGCGTAGGCCACGATCTTGTGGCCCTCGAGACCGGTCTTACGCCAGTAGGCGAGGACGTCCTGGCAGTAGGCGCCCGTGTCCGAGTTCGGGTCACTCGGGGTGTAGCCGGTGATGGCCGAGTACATGCCGAGGACGCTGTCTTCGGTCGGGACCACCTCGGTACCGCTGCCGTAGAACGTCAGCTGATTGACCATGTGCCCGACACCGGCGCAGGTGCAGTCACCGACGCGGTCGTTGGCGTACATGGGCCAGCGGATGCCGTTTTCCTGCCAGTCGCAGGAGGCCGGCGGTGCGGCGAGGCGCTCCCTCAGGACCTCGGACAGCTTGAGTTGCGGGCGCGCGGGCTGGGCGGGGAGCTTCCCGAGCCGGTACCGGTCGGTGATGGCGGAGGCAGCCACCGGGTTCCCTTCCTTGGCATCGAAGACACAAGGGCTCTTGTGTCTGTGATCCAAAGGCTAGGGAGTTTTGGTGCGTGTGTTCCCTCCGCTTGCCCGGCAGGGGGAACAGCCTCGTCGAACAGACCTACGCTCGCGGTATGCGTCAAGGCCCCGTCCGCACCGTCGTCCTCGCCCGGAACTTGCAGGCGTTCCACGCCTGGTGCTCCGAGAGCGGCACCCGCCCTCGAGACCGCTCCGTCCTGTACGCCTCCGGCCCGCACGCCCTGCGTGGCCTGACCGGGGTGGAGATAGTCCGCTACGGCCTCTGGTGGGACCGCCCGGACGAAGCCGCCCTCTCCAAGGCAGTTGCCAGCCTCGAGGCCCGCAACGTCAGCAAGCAGGCGGTCTGATGAGCGACCAGAAGATTGGGCAGCTACTCGACTCGCTCGGGACCACGATCGATCTGGACGAGGGTGACCTGCCCGTGGACGCGCTCGTCCTCCTCAAGGTCGTCAAGGTCGACGGGGCGGTCTCCATGGTCAAGGGCCAGTCCGACGCTTTGGACTGGCTGACCTCGCTCGGCATGCTGACCGCTGCCATGGAGGTGGAGCGTGGCGGCTTCGCCAAGGTGACCGACGACTAGGCCGGCGCCACCCTCAGCTCCAGCTGGTCCCCGTACGCGGCCCGGAACTGATCCGGCGTCCACGTACGGTCCCCGGCCACGAACACCGGCTCCACCATTGCCCCGCCCTCGGCTAGTTGGTCGGCCACCAGGACCCACGCCACCACCGAGGATGGCGTGGGTACTCCGCTGAAGACGACGTCCTTGGGCGCGTACGCGTCGACCCTCCAGCCCGGCGCGGCGGGCACCACGGTGGCGATGTCCCGTCCGGCGGGAGGCACCTGAATCATCCGAGACCTCCAGGCCTTCTAGGCGGGTGCGATCGTGCTGACGGTGCCCGAGCTGCCGCGCCACTTCAGCGCGCCGCCCTGGGCGTACAGCACACCGCCGCCGGCCGGGTTCGTGGTGGGCACGACCGCGGCGTTGGTGATGCCGACGATGGCGCCGGTGCCGCCTCCGAGGTCCGCCCCGCCGAGGTTGTTGGTGTAGACGGTGCCGGGCGCGGCCAGCTCCACCAGGGCGGTCCCCAGGGTGCCCTTCGTGATGAGGACATTCCCCGTGATCTGATTGCTGCCCGCCGGGCCCATGGCCTCCTCGCGGATGAGGGAGCGGGTGCGCCCGTTGGTGGGCGAGGAGACGATCGTGTTGCCCTGGACCAGGTTGCGGGCGGCCGCGTACTCGAGGTGGATGCCGGAGGCCTGCCCGGCAGTGCCGACCTCACCCGGGGAGAAGATCGTGTTCCCGACGATGTTGTTCTGCTCGCCCGCGATGAAGATGCTGTCTCCGGCGGTGCCATCGAAATTACAGCCGGTCACCTTGCTGCTGGACGCGTCCTGAAGACGTACACCCTTGCAGTTGTTCGTGGCCCCACCGACGAAATTGCAGGCCACGATGAACTGCGTGCCAGCCCGGTCGAGAATGGCCACGGCCGTCTCGTAACCGGAGCCGCCGGAGCCGCCGAGGAATTCGAAGTCGCACGCGATGATCTGGTTCTCATCATTAGAGAGCATCTGGATGCCGCGGCCCGGGCCGGTGGAACTCATGCTCTGGTCGAACAGGCAGCCGATCACGCGGTTGTTGTGGCCGAAGGCGCCGCCGGTCTGCGGGCCCAGGTAGAGGGCGTCGTCGCGGCAGGCGATGAAGTGAATGTTGTCGAAGCAGCAGGCCACCGCACCGATGCCGTAGATACCGCCGGACGTGCCGGTGGTGCCCTGCCCGGTGCAGTTCCCGTCGATGGTCATGTCCCGCATGGTGACGCGGGTATCGCCGCCGGTCATGGCGAAGATGTAGCAGTTGGCGGCGTTCTTCAGCTTGATCGTCGTACCCCAGCCGGCGCCGACGATGGACATGCCCTGCCCGGCCGGAATGACGAGCGGGGACGAGACGATGTAGGTGCCGGTGGGGATGTACAGGGTCTTCTGCGCGGCGGCCGCGGCGGTGAC
The DNA here is from genome assembly GCF_056434305.1 of Streptomyces sp. NPDC044061. NCBI lineage: Bacteria > Bacillati > Actinomycetota > Actinomycetes > Kitasatosporales > Streptomycetaceae > Streptomyces > Streptomyces sp. NPDC044061. The sequence goes on from NZ_JBWKFL010000033.1 coordinate 53,934, forward strand.
AGCGGCCTGCAGGGCTGCGGTGTCGTCCGTGACGCCGTCGCCGGTCGCACCGTAGGCGGCGTCGGTGGCGACCGCCCACCCCAGCTGCGAGGGGATCTGGGAGGCCACGATGTGGCCCGCCTCGTCCAGCTGCGCCCATCCCCCAGGGATGCCGCCCTGCGCGATGAACGCGGCCAGCGCCGCACCGGTGTCGATGGCGGACATGGCGTAGCGGCGGCCGTACCCGAAATCGATGTACAGCGAGGTGACGCTGTCCGGGCCGTAGAAGACGACCGCACCGTCCCCGTCGGCGGTGACCGTGGTGACCGGTGCGCCGGTCAGGTCGGTGAGGTCGGTGAGCTGAGTGCCGCCGGTGAGGGCGTCCCAGACGGTGCCGGCGACACCCGGCCGCAGCAGCAGCTGGTTGCCGACCTTCTCCATGGCGTAGTCAGCGGGGCTACCCCCGTAGAGATGCCTGGACACGTGTTCTCGCTTTCTCGGCTTAAGGGAGCCAGTAGGAGCCGTCGACGGTGAGGGCGTCGCCGGTCCGGATGTTGAAGGGCGTGTTGTTCGTCAGGGAGAAGGAGTTCGGCCGGTCGCTGCTGGAGCTGCCGTTGGTCATCGAGTACCGGAGCCGGGCGATCTTCGTGGTGGTCTCGGTGGGGAAGCAGGCGCCCACACCGACGGCGGAGCCTTCATCGTTTCCGCTGGTGAAGAACCACATGAACAGCGAGCGGTGCGCGCTGGTGCAGGGCAGACCCGGCGGAAGGGACACCTGAAGCGGGGCGTCGATCCCGGCCGGGTTGGCCTTCGGCTCCAGCTGGATCGTCACATCCACGCGCTTGCCGACGACCTGGACGCGGCCGATGTTCGTGGCAGCCCAGCCGAAGTCGAGGACCGTTCCGTTCGCCGACCACTCCGGCCGGTACGTGAAGTCCTTCAGGCCGACGGAGGCGAGCCACTTCCAGTCCGCGCCGTCCCCGACGTACAGGTCGGTGCCCTCGATCAGCAGGGTGTTCTTGGCGCTGGCAGGGCGGCCGTTGATGGTGCTGGGCAGCACGCCACGGCTGGTGAAGTACCGCTTGTCCACGACGTTCGCGGCGGTGACCACAGTGGAGGCGGCAGCAACGGTGCACTGGGCGAGGGGGATCTCCCACACGCCGTCCTCAACCTGCGTGAGCGGCGGCGGGGTGGTGCCGCCCGTCTTGTACACGGCCGTAACCGAGTTGGCCGCCTGGTCCGCGCGCAGCACCACCAGGTCGACCCGGGCGGCGCCACCCGCGTTCGCAGGGACAGCCAGGCTCTTCGCGGCGTCCAGGTGGTAGAAGAACCCGTTCACGGTCGCCATGCCGGGAGCGACCGACACCGTGGTGGTGCCGGAGCCGGTGACCTTCAGCACGGTCGAGCCTGGGTCTTCGGTGTGGACGCCGTCGCTGTTCCAGCGGCGCGCCATCCGGGACCACTGCAACTCGGTGGTGATGGAGCTGGTGTCGAACGGGGCGGAGAACTCGGTCATCAGGCGGCCTTTCGGGTCTTCAGCCTGGTCACGTCCTTTTTGACCTGGGCGATGTAGGCGTAGATACGGGCCACCACAGAGGTGCCAGTGGAGTCACCGCCGACGGTCGCGGTGACCTTCGTCCCGTCCGAGGCGGTGCAGGTGATTGAGACCTCGCGGACGACGTCCGTGTACCAGTCGCCCCGCACATCGGCCGCGACGGTGTCACCGACCTGGTAGTCCCGGCCGTAGCGCAGCTGTGGGATGTCGATAGGGCTGATCGACAGGCTGCCTTGCCCGGCTCCGTTGGTGAGGGCTTCTTCGCCGGCCTGGTCCTGCTGTGCGGCCAGGTCAACTGATGCGGTGTCGACACCGGTGAGGTCGACGAACTGCTCGAGGACCAGGCCCGGGAACAGCGGGTCGGTGCGGTCGTACGTCTTGCACACGCGGGGGCTGGTGCCGCCGCCGGCCACGACGATCGCCCTCGTGCAGGTGGGCGGGGTTGTGGTGTAGGAGGCGTCGGTCAGGTTGCCCAGAGCGAAGCTGAAGCGCGCCGCGGGCCTGCTGGTCGGGGTGTACACCTGGAACTGAAGGCCGGCGCCGACCTGGACGACGCGGAAGCCGAGCCCGGCCGCGTTGGCGATGTCGGTGAGGACGGTCAGGAGGTTGTCGAACTGGTTGACCTGCCGGGTGATCGTCGGCCCCTGCAGCCCGTCTGTGGCGAGGGTGAGCAGCGGGTTCTTGCGTGAAGACAGCGCGCCCGGGCCTGCGTTGACGTTGACCAGGGTCCGCATCCCCGTCTCGGCCTTCACCGCGGACAGCTTGTACACGGAGTCGGTCTGGGAGCCGATCGCCGCCGTGGGGGTGGGCCAGCACGTGTACTGCGCGAGGACGGTGGTGTCGTCGACCCCGCCCACGGTCAGCTTGCCGGAGCCGCCGTCGCCGGAGGACCGGGACCAGTCGACGGTGCGGATCGGCCCGGACATGACCGTGTCCCCGTCCGCGGTACGGATGATCAGCCCGTTGCCCTCCACCAGCAGGCTGGCCTTGTCCGAGTCCGCGGACACCTCGAGCGTGTACGCCCCGACCGCGTTGAAGCGGGGGATCACCGTGAGCGAGGTGTACTCGGCGACCTGCCCTAGCCGGGCCAGGGAGGCGTCGCGTACGTACACGCGCAGCGCGCTGGCGTCCATCGGTTCTCCCTTCCTAGGCGGCCAGGTAGCGGGGCTGGTAGGTCATGCGGACCCTCGTGTTGGAGGTCGCCCCGGTCACCGTCAGGGTCAGGTCGTTGGTGCCCATCTCGAGCGCCCACATGGTGGAGGGGTCGGAGAGGTCGCCCCACAGGTTCGTGACGCCGTTCAGCAGGGCGGTCTGCTGCCGTTCCCGGGTGTCGATGACGATCGTGTCGCCGACGGAGATCGAGTGGGTGAGGACCAGGACCTCACCGGTGGTCACGTTGGTCAGGCTGATCGCGGTGGCCGGCCCAGTGATGGTCCAGATCGGGAAGGCGTCGTCGTCGCCGTCGTTGTCGACCGTCACACTGCCCAGCACCTGCGAGTTGCCGACCACCAGCGGCAGGAACGGAAAGAACGACCCGGCCACCGGGGACCGCCACTCGGTGGTGACCTCCGGACCCAGCCAGTACGGGGTCGGGCAAGCGAACGTCAACGCGTTTATGCACCAGCGCGCCCCCGCCGCGTCCAGCGACTCATCGCCCTCGAGGCCCCCGCTGTAGCAGGCGCCGATGGTGCGGGCGGTTCCGTCAGCCTGCGAGACGGTGAGCGTGCCCAGACCACGCTTCGGGTTCAGGGAGCGGATCAGGGTGCGGCGCCGGGCCAGGTAGGCGGCGCGGGAGTCGTCGGCCCAGAACGCAATCGGCAGGGCGATCTCCTTGCCGCCGGCGCGGACTTGCCGGATCGCGTAGCCGTCAATGCCCGGGGACTCGTCCTGCGTGAAGGCGTAGACGGGCATGTCGAGGCCCTTGGCACCGGGCTGCAGCGCCCACCCGTTGGCCCAATCACTGAACTTGGTCACCAGGCCTGCGGGGTCGGTGAACCAGACGGAGGGCATCTCGTTGACCCGTGTCGGCCACGGCACCCCCGGCTGAGGCTGCTCCGGGAAGTCGCTGGCGGGTACGAGGATGGGCACGGTCAGCCTCCCACTAGGACGGGCCGGTGCAGCGCGTCCTCGAGGGCCAGCGCAGCTTGGATGGACTGGCGGGAGGCCTGTTCACGGATGGTCGCGTTGTAGTGCAGGTGCCGGTCGCCGACCGTGGTGGTCGTGCTGCTGCTGTTCTCGATCCGGGACGCGGTGGCGGCCGCCGACGTGCGCACCATGGTCGCCAAGTGCGAGGCGGCAGCGGCAACCTGCGGGGCGCTGTCCTTGACGCCGTAGGCGAAGCCGAGGCCGGTGAACCGGCCCAGGGCACGGGTGACCTTCGACGGGCTGCTGATCTTCATTTCGACCTTGAAGGTCTTCTGGATCTTCTTCGCCAGCGCCTTCATCGCCGCAACGATGGACGCCTGGGTCGCCTTCAGACCCTCGAGGTAGCCCTTGCCGGACTGCTTGCCCGCGTCGTACATCGCGTCGGCCGCGTCCCGGCCGTACTTGGTGGAGGCCTTGGCGATGGCGTCCTGGGTGATGTTGATGGCCTTCAGCTGCGCCGGAGTCGCGTCCACCAACGCCTTGGCGTAGGCGGCGCCCTGGTCGGGGCCCGCCGAGATGATCTGCTGAAGCAGCGTCTTGGACAGGCCCCGGTCGCCGAGGATCTTGACGTTCTTCCCGAACGCCTTGATCTGGCCCAGGCGGACGTTGAGGCCCGAGAGGATGCCGCCCGCGTCGAAGGTGTTCCCGCCGTTCGGGAGGCTGGTCATGGCCGCGAACTGGTTGGCCTGGTTGGTGGAGTCGGCCGCCAGCTGGTTCGCCGCCGTGATCTTCGCGGCGATCGCGTCACGCTGCGCGGCGAGTTTGTCCAGCTTGCTGGTGGTCGCCTTGATGCTGGCCAGCAGCTTGTCGTCCAGGGTGGTCTTCACACCCTTGAACGCGTTCTTGACGGCCGTGGCCACCCGCGACATCGCAGCGTCGATCTGAGCGGCGGTGCCCGCGAGCTGCTTCAGGAAGTCCGACCCTACCGATGCGGCGATCGGACCGGTGTCGATCTTCTTCCCGCCGATTTTCAGGATGCCGCCGCCGGCGAACCCGCGTGGCAGGCCTCTTGAGATGCGTACGCCGCCGCCGAGGATGCCGCCCATGGCGTAGCCGCCGGGCCGGTTGTACGCGGCGGAGAGGCTGCCGTAGCGGGCGAGCGCGTACTTCATCGAGGCGTACAGGTTGGCGATCGGCGACGTGCTGACCCCGTACATGAACGGCCCGGTGTTGCGGTACTTCCCGGCGTAGGCCCGGAAGGTGGAGTCGATGACCTGCATGAGGCCGACCGACGGGTGACCGGCCCGCCAGTTGGAGTCGGTGCGGTTGACCGCCGTGGGATTACCGCCGGACTCTTGGTTCATGCGGCGCAGTGTCGTGTTGACCAGGCTGAGGGACTGGTGGACCTCGCCGAGGGCCTGCTGGACGACGCCGCGCCAGCGCTGCACCCCGGAGCCGCCGTCCCCGCCGCCGCCGGTGAGGTACGGCATCGGGTCCACAGCGCGGCCGTGGACGCGGGCCTCGAGGTGAAGGTGAGGACCAGTCACGTTCCCTGTGGCGCCGACGGAGCCGACCCGGGCGCCCTGCTTGATGCCCGCGCCGACCTTCGCGGCGATCGCGGACATGTGCGCGTACAGGGACTCCAGGCCACCGCCGTGGGAGATCAGGACGTGCCTGCCGTACGGGCCGCCAGAGACCGCGGATTCGACGGTGCCGTTGTCGACAGCGACGACCTTCGTGCCGGTCTTCGCGGGGAAGTCCAGGCCGGTGTGCCGGCCGGAGGACCACATGCGGCCCTTCACCCCGAACCGGGTGCCGAACGGAACGTTGACCGGCTTGATCCACTGCCCGGACGCGTCGGGGATGTCCTTGCCGCGAATGTAGTCGATGGCCTTGTCGATGAGGCCGAGCGGGGCGCCGGCGACCATGCCCGGCCACGTCTTCTTGTTGCTGCCCAGGGCCTTGGTGATGCCGGACTTGACGGGCTTGAAGGCCTTGGCCGCCAGGTCGGCGAGGCCGCCGCGTACGGCGTTCTCGCCCTTCTTCAGCACGCCTCCCACGGTGTCGGCGATGCCGGAGCCGATCGCGCCGAGGATGCCGCCCTCAGCGAAGCCGTACTGGGCGCGGGCGGTCGCCGGGTGCTGGCCGCGCATCGCGGCAGCGTTCAGGGCGTACAGGCGCTGCCGCTCGTACGGATCCCGCATCACCTCCGAGACGTACACGCCTTCGCCGCGGCGCATCGGCACCAGCTGGTCGTCGCCGTCACGCCAGGTCGACCAGCCCGGCAGGACGCCGCCTCGAGCGAAGCCCTTCACCTTCAGGGTGTCCAGGTTCGGCACGTTCGGGATGTGGCCGGCCGTGGCGTTCCAGACCTTCACGATCCCTTCGTTGTACACGGTGTCCACCCAGAACCGGATGGGGGCGGCGACCTGCTTTTTCAGGCCCGACCAGACCCTGCCGATGCCGTCACGGATGTCCCGGAACGCGCCGGTGAGGCCGTCACCGAACTTGTCGAATCCCTGCCGGACCGCCTTCCACGCACCCGAGGCGGTGGACTTCACTCCGTCCCAGAAGTCGGACCAGATCTTGGCGGCGCCGTTCTTCAGGTCGCGGAACCGGGAGACGATGCCGTCCTTCAGATCGGTGACGATCTGCTTCAGCCGCTTCCACAGGCTCTTGAACCAGTCGATCGTGCCGTTGACGATGTCCGGGATGATCGAGTGGCCCAGCAGCACGTCCCACAGCCACTTGAACTTGTCGACCACCCACTTCACGGCGTCGCCGGTCGCCTTCACCCACTTGCTGATCCAGCCGATCACGCGGGTCAGGACGGGGACCAGGACGCCGAGCGCGTCGGTGAGCATCCCGGTGAGCAGCGTCGCCAGGGTGACGATGAGCGGCATCAGTGGGGTGAGGACGTCCACGGCCAGTTGGATCAGCTGGATCGTGAGCTGGGTCAGCGGCGGCAGCAGCGGCAGCAGCGCGGTGATGAGCGGCGGGAAAAGCGGCGCCAGTTGCGCGAACAGATCCCCGAACAGGCCGATGGCGGGCACCAGCGCGGTGATGACCGGCAGCAGCGCCGTCACGACGGCCTTGAGGACCACGTTGAGGCTGGAGCCGATGACGTCCAGGACCGGGGCGAGCGCGGTGATGATCGCGCCGATGAGGACGCCGAGGGGCTCGAGGAGCGGCATCAGGTTCTGCACGATGCCGACGAGGACGCTGCCGATGGTGTCGATGACCGGGGCGAGCGCGTCCACGATCGGCATCAGTGCCTTGCCGAGGGTCTTCGCAAGGTCGGCCAGCACGGGACCGAACTTCTCGGCGAGCTGCTGGATGATGGGGGCGAGCGCGGCGAGGACGGGCAGGAAGGCCTGGATGACCGCGCCGAGGGTGCCGGCGAAGAGCTTGGCGATGGCGTTGATCGCCTTGAAGATCTGGGTGAGGGCGGCCTGGACCTCGGGGGCTTTGAGGACTTTGGCGATCTCGTGGATGGCGGCACCGAACGTGCCGAAGAAGTCGCCCCCGGCCTTGCCGGCCGCTTTGAAGATGCTGCCGATGATGCTGCCGATGTCCCCGAGGAGATGACCGAACTGGATCGCGACGTCCAGCGCCTTGTTGATCGCGTCGGTAAGGGAGCCGTCCTTCAGCTTCTCGGACAGGCGGGCCATGACCTTGTCCATGACGCTGGCTGCGCCCTTGGTCATCCGGTCGAACGCGGGCTGCGCGGCAATGCTCAGCTGGGCGAAGCCGGTGACCATCTGCCCGGGGATGCGGGACAGGTTGCCCAGGGACTGCTTGACGCCGTCGAAGACCTGCTTGAGCTGCCCGGTCTTCCGCAAGTTGGACACCGCGCTGAGCGCGTTGCGGGCCATGGTGTTCAGCTCGCCGGCGGCGCCGACCAAGCCGGAGCGGACAGTGGGCAGGATCTGGGAGCCGACCAGCCTGAGACGGCTCCCGATCCCGGAGAAGAGACGGTCCTGGACATCCAGCTTCATGGACCGCCACGCGGGCGCCATGGCCTGCAGCGTGCCGACGAACGCCCGGGCGTTCGGGGACAGCTTGGACAGGGCGGTGTCCAGCTTGGAGGTCTGCGCGGCCGCCGCCGCCTGAGCGTCCGCGACACTGCGCGCAGCATCCGCGACGGCCTGCTGCGCGTCGGCTATCTGCCGCTGCCCCTCCACTTGCGCCTTGATGACGTCCTGCTGCGCCTGAGCGAGAGCACGCTCCCGGTCAGCTACCTCCTGGTTCGCCTTCGACACCTTGTTCTTGGCGTCGACGACCGTCTTAGAGCCCTCCACGCCGGCCTTGTTCGCGGCCGCGGTGTCCTTCTCCGCGCGCTGCGTGGCTAGGCGCTGCTCCTCGAGGGACTGCACCGCCTGGTCCTTGGCCAGCTCCGCCTGCTGGATCTGCAGCTGCGTCGCGGTCGGGTCGGAACGGACCCGGGCCAGGTCCTCCTCGGCCTGCTGAACGGCGAGCGTCGCCGCCTGCTCGGACAGCCGGGAGTCCGCCAAGCTGTTGTTCATGTCCTGCAGGTCGCGTACGGCCTGCCGACGTGCGGCGGTCAGGTCCAGCTGGGCCTGCTTGGCGTCCCGCTGAGCGGCGGTCAGGTCCCGCTCCGAGGTGGCGACCTGCTGCTGCGCCTGCTTGACCCGCTCAGCGGCCTGCACCTGCGCGTCCGACAGGGACCGCTGAGCGCGGGCCAGGGAGCGCTGCGCGTTCTCCACGGCACGGGTCGCGTTCGCGGCCTTGGTGGCCTCCCCTGCGGCGGGCTTGAAAGCGGCCTTGATGGCGTCGCTCACCCCGGACGTGCCGACCTTGATCGCGGCGAAGGCTCCCGCCAGCATCGCCACGGCCGGCGCGGCAGTCGCCGCGAGCGGCCCCATCTGTGCGATGGCCTGACCGAGGGACGCGATCGTCGGGAACGCCGCTATCGCCGCGGCAGCGAGCTTGGCGATCCGGGAGGAGAGGATCCCGACGCCGCCTGCACCGCCTCCGCTGCTGCCGCCGAGGCCGTTGAGGCTGCCGGTGAGCGCCGCCAGGCCGATGCTGCGGACCCGGATGTCGACGGTACGGTCACGGGTGGCGTGGGTGAGGGCCGTGTTCGCGGCGGTCGTGTCGGCCCGGGCCTGGATCGTCATCGTGCGGCGCCGGGTGAGGTTCGCCAGACTGTCGGCTGCGACGCGGGTGTCGACGTCGGCGCCGATACGGACGGTGCGGCGTTGGATCAGGTTTTTGATCTCGTTCGCGGCGACGCGGGTGTCGACTGTGGCGCGGATGTTGACGACACGGTCCGCGCACAGCTTGTCCAGCTTGGCCTTGGCTCTCTGGTACGCGGCGTCGTTGATCTTTGGTGCGATCTGTACGGCTCGCTGCCCGGTCAGGCTGTTGAGCTTCTTCTTCGCCGCGGTCTCGTCGACTTCGACGGTGACCTTGACCTTGCGGTCCTGAGTGAGCTTGGCCAGGGAAGCGACCGCGGCCTTGTCGTCCAGCTCGGCAGTGACCTTGAGCTTCTGTTCCTTGGTCAGGCGCTGCAGCTCGGTCTTGAACGCCGCATCATCCAGGGACGCTTTGACGCGGACCCCGATCGGCTTGGCCAGCTTCTTGCTGATGGCGTTGCGGATCAGGTCGCCGGCGAGGTCGCCGGCGCTCTTGGCGGGTTCGCGGATGGCGGAGGGCAGCTCGGCGCGGAGCCGGTCGCCGAACTGGCTCACGTCCGGGATCAGCGATACCCGGGTCGAGCCGACGACGGTGGCGTCTGCCATGCTGCCCCTCCTCCCCTACTTCTTCAGTGCTTCGAGTTCGCGGATCCTGACCATCCACTGGTCGATCGCCGCCTGCTGCGCGGCCGCGTCGACCGGACCCTTCTTCGGGGCGAGCCGCTCGAGGACCGCCATGTTGCGGGCGTTGCGGGCCTCGGTGAGCTCCTCGCGCTCCCGGTCCGCGGCGAGCTTGGGCGGATCCACCGGGGACATCTGCGGTGGTTCGCCCTTGAGGTGGGCCTTCCACTGGATCTGCGCCAGCAGCTGCAGCAGGTTGGTGATGGTGGCCTGCATGTAGGTGGTCTGGCTCCAGCGGTGCCCCTCGAGGTCGCCTGAGGCGGCGGCCTTGGTGGCGGAGTCCTCGGGGAGGGCGACGACCAGGTCCCGTAGCTCGGACCAGGTCATCGTTCCCTCCCCCCAGGACAAGGCCCAGAACTCCTCTAGGCGGCGGCCGGGGTAGTACCGCTGGAGGTCGGCGCGGACGGCTCCGGAGTGCTCTCGGAGGAGCTGGAGGAGCCAGAGTCTTCCCCCGGCTCGCTGCCCGCCTCCTTCTGTAGCTCGTCGAGGATCTCCACCAGCTCACCGACGGTCAGCTTCGCGACCTTCACGAGGTCGTCGAACGCGCCGGCCGGGGTGGCGATCTCCTTGAGGATGTTCAAGTTGCGGTCGCCGTCGGCCTCTTCGACCTTCTCCACGACTTCGACAGGCCAGTAGTCCCGGGTGAGGAAGGAGCAGATGCGGTCCTGGGCAACGCCTTCGCCGCCAACGGGGACTTCGAAGACGACGTCGATGTACTGGACGCCAGCGGCCTGGACGCGCTGGGCACGCATCTCTTGGAGCTTGATGACCTTGCGGTTGGGCTTGGACACGACGGTTCTCTCTTCTTGGGCAGGGGCAGGGCGGGGGACGGTGCAGGTGGCCTGCCGTGCCGCCCCCGCCCAGGGATGTGAGCGCGGCAGGCCACCAGTCAGAAGGGGTGTTACGGCGTGGTCAGGGCCACGTTGGTGAGGAACCGCTGGACCGCCTGACCGCCGGACGGGGCGGCGAGCGGCTTGAACGTCAGCTCGAAGCTCGAGGCATCGTCCGCGCTGCGCTTGCGGTTACCACGGTCGGAGACGTCGACGCGGGCGATCATGATGCGCTCGATCTCGTCGCCCTCGATGATGTCGATACCCAAGGCCTTCTCAATGCCCGGAGACGCCTGACCCGTACCGAAGGACAGGAACTGCGGCACGGCCGGCGGGCCGACGGCCGCGGCGGTGCTGGTCATGTCGGAGGCCTGCACCGCGTAGTACAGCTGGAGGAGTTCGGCGGTGGTCTCCAGGAACGTCAGCTTGAAGCTGCCGTCGCGGGACTTGATGCGGGTCTTGACCGGGGCTTCCTCACCCCATGCCGGGATCTCCGTGCGGTCCTCACCCAAGGCCTCCTCGAGACCGTCAGGGTGCAGGTATCCCAGGTCGACCCAGCCGACGCCCCAGGCGGCGACCGGCGTGGTGGGGAAGGTGGTGCCGACGTCCGCGAGGTAGGCGCGGCCCTTGACGCCAATCTTGACATTGTCTGCGTTGCCCACGACGGGCCTCCTAGCTTGTCGATCGGGGTGGGCGCACGCTCATCCCCAGGGTCATGCCGACCCGGCGAACACCCGTGTTGGGTTCCTCCGGGCGGTCTTGCGGTCCGGTCTCCTCGGAGGCGCCGGTGACGATCGCGTCGGCGGTGGACTGGCCGGGCAGTAGCTCCCACTCCCCCCGCACCTGCAGCGCGAGCCGCATGGCCGCGCCGAGGGCGGGCTTGGCGGGGGCGTAGCAGTCGATGGAGAAGCGGGGCTGATCCCTGGCAGATGGATCGGACCAGCCCCGCAGATCAGCGGTCCCGCCGATCCTGAGGACCCGGACGATGCCGCCGTGCTCGGCCAGCAGCGTGTTGAAGGCGTCTCCCTCGGGGAGTTCACCGACAACCTTGGCGCTGGAGCCGAGGGCGGCTTGCAGCAGGTCGATGGCGACCTGCTTGCCGTCGGGGAGCTGGACCGGCGTGGACATGCGTCAGCCCTGCTTCGCCCGGGACACCTTGGCCGGGACTGCCGGCGCCTCGGTGGACGGGGCAGTCTCGTCAGGCTTCGTCTCCGACTTCGCCCGGGACACCTTGGCCGGAGCCGGGACGGCGGTCTCGTCAGGCTTCGTCTCCGCCGGTGTCTCGGCGTGGGTCTCGTCGTCGACGGGGACGGCGGGCGCGTCGGTGGACGAAGCGGTCCCGTCAGGCCTCGTCTCCGGCTTCGTCTCCTCGGCCGGGGTCTCTTCGGCGACGGGGACGGCGAAGCCATGCCAGGAGCGGACCTCGTCGCGGCGGACCTCAACGACGTCTCCGGGCACCATGCCCTTGTGCCAGAACGTCAGCTTCAGCTTGACCAGGTCAGCCGGGTCTTCAGCGGCCATGGTTGCCTCTTCCACTAGTGGTCGCCCCCTGCTGCGTCGAGAGCGGTCGAAAGGGTGTAGCGGGGCGGGTGGATGGCCCGCCCGTGACGGTCGGTCTGCCGGGTGCCGTGCTCCACGTAGATCGCGTACGGCACGTTCGCCTCCACGGACACCTCACCGTCGGGGCCTGGCTGCTCTACGCGGTGAATGGACGCCTTGTAACGGCCGGTGTCCACCGGGGCGATCGCCTGAGCGACCTCCACCACCCGGTCCATGCGCTTCTCGAGGTCGTCCTGCACCACCCGCGAGTGCGGCAGTTGGTGGATGGCGTCCTCGTCCAGGTCCACCTCGATATGGACTTCGCTGCTCATGCGCCCTTCACCTCCAGCAAGGTGATGGACTGGCCATCGAGCGGCCCGGACTGCTCCACGCGGGCGGGGACACCGTCGATGTCCCATGTGCGGCCGTCCCACTGGATGCGGTGCGAGGGAAGCACCGTGGGCGCGGTACGCGGCAGGTACAGCTGGGCGCGGGTGATGGTCTGGTCGCCGGCCTGCTTCGTCCGCGACGCGAACATGTAGTCGACCGTGCAACCCCCGATGAGCGTCGGGGTCGCCTGGTCCCAGTCGCGTACCTCGGTGTTGTAGTCCCCCGCCACCAGGGGCGCCTCGAGGAGCGTGACCGTCTGACGGCCGATGTTCCCGATCATCCGATCACCCACGGCCACATCGTGAGCAGCCCGGAGTTGCGTAGCACCGTGGCTGCCTCGGGCCCGATCTTCGGTGCTGCGGTACCGCCGGAGCCAGTGCCGGTGCGTCGGGTGATGGACCGCTGCCCGGTCGTCATGGACTGCACGTCGTCCTGAGCGCCGGTCTCATCGCCGCGTTCCATCTTCCAGTGGACCTGCCGCACGCACGCCTTGCGTAGGACTTCCTGTACGTCGGCGTCAGCGGGGTCGAAGTGCGCGCCGATCAGCGCCCCGTCGATCGCGTCCGACGCCTGCTCCAGCAGCCGGAACGCATTCGGCGGGGCAGGCTCGGGGGTGAGCCAGGCCTCGAGGTCGCTGACCGTCGCGTACGCCATGGCCTACTCGCCCTGCTCTCGGGCGTCTTCAACGACCTGCGCGTACTCCTGGCACTCCGTCTTGGTGGCGTCCTTCGCCTCATCCGGGTCCATGCCGAGAGCGATCGCGTAGGTACGCCAGTCGGCGACGGCCGCGTTCTTGGCGGGCCGGTCCGGGAGCGGCTCTACCGGCGCCTCAGGGTCGGTGGTGGGGACGGGGGCGTCCTGGCCCTCGCCGAGCGCCTCTTCGTGCGCGGTCACCCACTCCTGGAGCTGCTCCAGGGACAGGGTGGAGGCCTGGACGGCGTTCAGGCCGAGCGCGACCGCGTAGGTCGCCCACTTCCCCACGTGCGCGTCCTCGCCGGGCTTCTCCCCGGGAGCGGCCCGGTGGTCACCGACCCGGTTGACGGTGTCGGCTTCGGAGCCGTGGACGACGACGAGGGACTTGTCCCCGGCCTCCACATCGGCCGGCTTGCCGTCGACGGGCCGCAGGTGCCCGCGGGTGACCTGCTTGGCCATCTCAGGGTGCAGCGGGTCATCCAGGGTGAGCCGCAGCCCACCGGGACCCTCGTATTCGCGGGAGGCCATGGGTCAGTTCCACGCCTTCGGCATCTTGAAGACCGTGATGCTGCCGGTGAAGCCGGCATCGAAGTCGACGTACAGGGCGGAGCCGTCCTGCTGGAACCGGGCACTCGTGAACGGGCCGAGGAACTCGCTGCCGGTGTTCGCTCCGACGGACTGGACGAGGTCGCCCTGGCCGGCCATCCACGACTGGACTCCGGAGCCCGCGCGGACGGTGACGTTCTTCGCGGCGACGGCCGTGTTGTTGACACGGATGATGGTGTGCTCCGGGTCCGCGACCGGGATGACGACACCGTTCGTGACCAGGGTAGCGTCGATGGTCGTCCCGGCCGGGTTGGTGAGGTGGCTGTTGGGGACGAGCGGCGTGTAGCTGACGGTGGTGCGCGCCATGGGATGCCTCCTAGGGGATCAGCGCACGAAGGGGTTCGATGCCCTAGGGGCTTAGGCGGGGTCGACGAATGCGACGGCGATACCGGTGGGGCGGAGGAGCTTGGCGCCGTAGACGTGGAGGCCGCGGATCGCGTCGGCGATCGTGGACTGCAGGCGCAGCGCCTCGGTCTCCAAAATCTGCTCCGCGTACGTCAGCGCCCCCGGGTAGCCGGCCTGGATGACCTGCGTGTCCCCACTGGGGTTGGGGGTGTTGTTGGTCTGCAGGATGTCGAAGCCAGCGGCGCGACCGACCATGCCGTTGCGGAGGCCCTCTTCGGTGCCGGATTCGTTGACCTTGATGAAGCGGGAGTCCCGCAGCAGGGAGCCGGTGAACTCCGGGGAGACCGTGACGTATCGGCCTTCGCTGGGGATGTTGGCCCGGTCGAGCTTGGTGCGCAGCGGCACGAGGACCTTGTCGTAGGCGTCGGTGTAGCTGGTGTGGATGTCGATCGGGGAGCCGGTGGAGCCGACCGTGTTCGCCGCGGCTACGCCGGTGTAGAGGGAGGCGACGTAGGCGTCTGCCTTGTCGCGCAGCCCGTAGGCGGCGTTCTGCGCCATCTGCGCCATCGGGTTGAGCAGGGCCTGCGCCTTGTCGACGTCGTCGAGCTTGAACGCGAAGGCCTTGCCCTGGTCGATGACCAAGTCCGTGCCGGCGGTCTCGACGTCCTCGTAGTTGATCGTGTCGCCGGAGTCGTAGTCGAAGATCGTCGGGTCACCGATCGTGGTGATGTGCACCGACTGACCCTTGGCGGTGATCTCGCCCTCGTAGTTACGGTTCACCAGCTGCGGCTGCGCGTAGATCAGGGAGTTACGGAGAGCCGTCAGGAGCTGCGCACTCCAGATCTCCGGCTTGAAGTTGTTGATCGACACGGAGGCTCCTAATGCCTACCGGCCGCCCAGGTACGAGCTGAAGCGTCCCTCGTCGACGGCCTTGGTTATCTGTTCGGGGGTCATCCGCTTCGCGTCCTCCGCGCCCAGCTGCTTCTTGCCGCCCGGGGCTCCGCCCATCGGCGCGCCCCCAGCGGGAACCGGCGGCTTGGCCGGCTCGGCCGCCTTGGCGGCGAGCTTGGGGTTGGCCCCCACCGCGTCCTTGACGGCCTTCTCCACGTCGGCTGCGAACGAGTTGCTGGCCGGGTCGAGCTTGGCGATCGCGGTGGCGAAACCGCGGGAGTCCAGGAGGGCGTCCGGGTCACCGCCGTGCTTCCCGGCCGACTTGTAGACGGCGAGCTCTACCTGCGTCTGGCGGGCCTGGTCGCGGGACTCCTTGGTCTCGCCGCGGGCCTCTTCCAGTTGCTTGGCCAGCTCTTCGGGGGTGGGCGGCTTCTCCTTGCCCGTGTCGACGCCGAAGATCCCGGCCAGCTTCTCCATGAAGTCGGCCTGGTCCTGCTGCGCCTTCTGTTCGGCTGCCTCGCGCTTGGACTTCTCGCTGGCGACTTCGCCGCGGAGGTTCTCTACGAGGCGCTCGAACTTGTCCGGGTCGAAGTCGCCTTCGAACTTGGGGGTCTTCCCCTTGGGTTCGGCGGGCGGCTGCGTGCCCGTGGGCTCGGCGGGAGTTGCGGGCTGTGCGGGGGGCGTTGCGGGTGCGGCCGGCTCTGGCGGAGTCGGGGCGGGGGTGCCTTCGGGCGCGGGCGGGTTGGCCGGCTGGTTGCCGGGTTCCGCAGGTGCGTTCGCGGGCTGGGCGGGGGTCGACATCAGAGCCTCCTTGGGCTGCCTGGACGTGCGTGTGTGCGGCGCCTTGTCCGCGCACGTCTGGCATGGATGCTAACCCAATCCCGAGGTCAATGCTGCACAATCAAAGGCGAGAACGCAAGCTAGCCTTTGATTCCAAGGAAGAGAGGGGGTGTGGGGTGACAGAGAGCAGCAAGCAGATAGCCGACCTGGCGCAGCGTCAGCCCGCCCAACTCAGGGCCCTCGAGCACCGCCACGCGGCCGCAGCAGCGCGCCCCCTCGCCCGCGCCCTGGCCGACGCCGAGACCGACGCCACTCACCGCTGGCTGATGGCCACCGCCCCGCAGCAGACGATCCCGACCGAGACGAGCCTGCGCGCTCTCATCGAGCACATCCATAAAGCGCTGGAGGCCGCCTTCTACGGCCAAGGCGCGTACGCCATGGCCGAGGCGCAGCGGGCCGCGTACACGGCGGCGTCCCTCGGTATCCAGCACGCATCCAGGATCACCGCTCTTCTGCGTGGTGTTCCCCCGCCCACCAACGTCCCTGTCGAGACCGGCGCGGTGGCGGACCGTGCCGCCGGCGCGATCCCGGCCGCAGTGCAGGAGGAGCACACCCGGGCCCTGGCGCTGCTCACCACCGCCGGACTGACAGCGACCGGACTGGCCGGGATGAAGGGCGTCTTCTCGAGGGCCCGCCGTGCGGTCACCCGGATCACGGCGGGGGTGGCGACGGCGGTGACGTCGGCGGCCGCGAACGCCGCGCTCACCGTGGCCCGATACCTCGGCCCCGGCATACAGATGCTGTGGGTGGCAGAGCCGGGAGCCTGCCCGGCCTGCGCCGCGTACGCCGGCCGCTCCATCCGACCCGGGACGCACTTCCCCGGCGGGCTGTCCCTGGACCCGAAGCGGACCGTTTTCCTGACGTCGATCCCCGGCCCGCCACGCCACCCCCACTGCCGGTGCGTGCTCATCCCCTGGCATCCGTCCTGGGCCACGCGTGGCACTCCGCTGCCGGCGCTGCTGCAGCAACTCGCCCGCACCGCCGCTCGTACCCCCGCCCGAAGGACCCCGTGATGCCTACAGGAACCCTCAGCTCAGACCGTTTCGACGAGTTCCGGGAGCTGCACGCCCAGGGATACGGGCGGAACCGGATCGCCCGGGAGATGGGCGTGGCACCGGTGTGTGTCTCCCGTACGGCCGAGTACCTGGGGCTCACGTTCGACCGGTCGAAGATCGAGGCTGCGACGAAGGCACGCCTGGCTGATCTGGCGGAGCGGAAGTCGCTGCTGGCTGAGGATCTGCTGTCGGATGCGGAGCGGCTGCGGGCGCAGATGTGGGTGCCGACCACGGTCTACAGCTTTGGTGGGAAGGACAACACGTACGAGGAGCACGAGTTCCCGGAGGCGCCGGCGGCTGACAAGCGGGCGCTGATGTCGACGGCGGCGACGGCGATTGACCGTGTGCTGAAGCTGGTGCCGGAGCAGGAGTCGTCGAACCTGGACGACGCCAAGAGCATGCTCGGGTCGCTGGGTGAGGCGCTGTCAGCGTTCTCTCGTACCGCAGACGACGAGGGCCAGGCCGAAGACGGCGGCGAGCGCTGACCGTGACCACCACGCTGGAGTCGTTGCCTCTGTCCCGGAAGCAGATCCGGTCTGTCGCCGAGTCGACGGCGAAGATCTGCTGCTGGGAGGGCGCGATCCGGTCGGGGAAGACGATCGCTTCCCTGCTGAAGTGGCTCATCTTCATTGCGCAGGCGCCGACCACGGGCGAGCTGGTCATGATCGGCAAGACGGCGCAGACGATCCACCGGAACTTGTTCCTGCCCATGCAGAACCCCGCGCTGTTCGGGGAGATATCGAAGTTCATCCACTACACGCCGGGCGCGCCCACGGCGACGATCCTCGGCCGGACCGTGCATGTGATCGGCGCGAACGACGCCAAGTCGGAGCCGAAGATCCGCGGTATGACGGTGTGCGGCGCGTACGTCGATGAGGTCACCCTGGTCCCGCAGGTCTTCTTCGAGCAGCTGTACGGCCGTATGTCGGTGCATGGGGCGCAGCTGTTCTGCACGACGAACCCCGACAATCCGGCGCACTGGTTCATGCGGGACTGGCTGTCGCAGGCCCACCGGAAGCCGGTACTGCGGTTCTCGTTCACGATCGACGACAACCCTTTCTTGGACGCCGACTACGTCGCGGACATGAAGGCTTCCCACGAGGGCCTGTTCTACCGGCGGTTCATCCTCGGCGAGTGGGTTGCGGCGGAGGGTGCGATCTACGACGCGTGGGACCGGGACCGGCACATCGTCACCGAGCTGCCGTCCGAGGGCATCTACAAGTGGATCTCGCTGGGTGTCGACTACGGCACGTCCAACCCGTTCCACGCGGTGCTCCTCGGCCTCGGTCGGGACCGGAAGCTGTATGCGGCGGCGGAGTGGCGGTACGAGGCGCGGCAGACCCGCCGGCAGCTCACCGACACCGAGTACTCGCGGCGGCTCCGCAGCTGGCTGGCCGAGGTGCCGGGGATCGGGGCGGTGCGGCCGCAGTTCATCACGGTCGACCCGTCCGCAGCGTCGTTCTCGGCGCAGCTGCGCAGGGACAAGCTGACGCCGACGCCGGCGAAGAACGACGTCATGGACGGCATCCGCACCGTGTCCTCGCTGATCGCCTCGAACAAGCTCCTCGTGCACGAATCCTGCGAGGCGCTGATTCAGGAGATCGGCGGCTACAGCTGGGACGACAAGGCTGCGGAGAAGGGCGAGGACAAGCCCATCAAGGTCGCCGACCACGGCGTGGACGCGCTCCGGTACGGCATCTACACCACTCGTGCTCTGTGGCAGCGGCATCTCGCGCTCGCCGCCTAACCACCCCACCCCTGAAGGAGAGACGTTATGCCGCTGCCGCCGTCCGGGAAGACCCCCTGGCCCCCGGTCCAGTTCCACGAGCCGTTCGCTGACATGGATGTGTGGCGGGCCTGGTACTCCGGCGACACCTCCCACCTTGCGCAGGTGTACGGCGGGCCGAACCAGCTCGCGTCGAACTCGAGGGCTCGGGACTTCTTCGAGCTGAACCGGCCGTCGCAGTTCCGTGGCGGCCTCGTCGGCGGGCTTGCTCGGATGTTCTGGGGGGAGCCGATCACGCCGGGGCAGCCGGCGGCGAAGCTGCACGTGCCGATCGCCGCGGACATCGCGGAGCTGTCGGCGAACTTGCTGTGGACTGACGTGCCGTCCGTGGCGGTCGACAGCGATTCCACCAGCGACACGGGTATCGAGAAGTCGACGACTGATCAGATCAAGCGGTACCTGGATGACCGTGGGCACGCCACGATGCGGGAGGGCACCGAAAAGGCCTCTGCGCTGTCCGGGGTGTACGTGCGGGTGGTGTGGAATATAAAGCTGCGCCCGCGGCCGTGGTGGGATGTCCTCGGCCCGGACGCGGTGATCCCGGAGTGGCAGTGGAACGTGCTGACGGCGGCGACGGTGTGGCGGCAGCTGGAGTCTCCGACCGGGGGTTCGGAGGTGTGGCGGATGCTGGAGCGGCACGAGCCCGGGACGATCGAGTACGGCCTGTACCGGGGGGACGCCGACACGCTGGGCATGATGATGAGCCTGGCCGACCATCCGGAGACGGAGTATCTGATAGGCCGGGTCGATGACCAGGGCCGGATGGCGTCCGGTGTGGACCGGCTGCTGGTGCACTACGTGCCGAACATTCGGCCGCAGCGCCTGTGGGATCACATCGAGGACGCGGCGCCGTTCGGGCGTTCCGACTTCGCGGGGATTGAGCCGTTGATGGGCGCGTTGGATGAGGCGTGGACGTCGTGGATGCGTGACCTGCGGTTGGGCAAGGCGCGGATCATGCTGCCGCAGTCGATGCTGGATGTGGACGGGCCCGGCAGGGGCGGCATGTTCGACTTGGACCGTGAGGTGTTCATGCAGCTGAACATGCTGGACGAGGGCTCCGGGTCGGCTGCGATCACGATGAATCAGTTCGCGATCCGTGTGGAGGAGCACGAGCGGACGTGCATGGCGCTGCGGAAGCAGATCCTCTCGAGCGCCGGGTACAGCGCGCAGAGCTTCGGTGACGAGGGCACGGTGGCGGCTACGGCGACGGAGGTGGTGGCGCGTAAGGAGGAGTCGCTGACCACCCGGGGTACGAAGATCCTGTATCAGCGGCCGGCGCTGCTGGACTTGGTGACGACGACGATGCTGGTGGACGTGGCGCACTGCGGCGCGAAGAAGGTCGACCCGACGGTGGAGTTGACGGCGTCGTGGCCGCAGGCGGTGCAGCCGGACCCGGAGTCCGTGGGTAGGACGCTGTCGCTCCTGGAGACGGCTGGGGCGATCTCCGACTACATGAAGGTGAAGACGCTCCGCCCCGAATGGGACGAGGAAGAAGTCCTGGAGGAGGTGGCCCGGATCAAGGCGGACAGGGCCGCGGCGAATCCGCTCCCGGCCGGCGACCCGTTCGGCACGGGCGGAGGGCAGGTGCAGGATCCGACGGCCGAGGGCCAGGACGGTGCGCCGCAGGACGGCGGGGACGGGCAGGAGCCGGGCGACCAGGCTAACCAGAAGCAGGGGCAGGCCAAGGCAGCGTGAGCGGGACAATGGCGGGCATGACCGATACCCAGCCGCACGTGATCCCGCTGTTCCAGTGGGCCGCGTACTGCCAGGACACGAAAGCGCTCCAAGACCGGGATCTCGGTGTCGCCAGCTGCCTGGTCTGTGGGCAGGAGCCCCGTGAGGTGGTGGTGAAGGGGTGCCCGGCCAGCCACGCGCACGCCGGCCGTGATGTCCTCGGGCATGTGGCGTGGCTGGGCTGCGGCCACCAGGCCGAGGTCGAGTTCACGGGCTCCGAGTTGGACCGGGCCGCAATGTGGGGGGTGCCTGCATGACCCCTGAATTGGTGACGTGGCTGCGCGCCCAGCTCGGCGAGGACGAGCGGATCGCGCGGAGGGCAGGCGACAGCTTCCGGCAGATCGGCGAGACCGGCGTCATCGTCGCCACAGAAGGCGACCGAGCGGAAGAGTGCGCCTCCGCCAACTGGGCTGGCGTTGCCGAGCACATCGTCGAGCATGATCCCGCGCGGGTTCTGCACGAGATCGACGCCAAGCAGCGGATCGTGGCCTTGCACTGCGATGCGCGCGGCAAGGACCCGGCTTGCTCCTCAATCGACTATCCGGAGAAGGCCGAAGACTGCGAGACCCTTCGCGTGCTCGCTTTGCCGTACGCGGACCGGCCTGGCTACCTCGAGGAGTGGCGGCCGTGAGCAATCAGTGCGTTCTGTCTGCTGCCGATCCTGAGCCGCCGCCGGGGACCGTGGTCCGGGACAGGCTGGGGCGCGAGTGGGTTCGGGACTGGGACGGTCCGGTGGAGTGGTTGTCGGATGATGACGTGAGCGCGAGGTCGTGGACGAAGGTGGCCGGGAACTATGGGCCGGTCACGGTCCTGTCGTGGGGTGAGCCGTGAACCACAGCCTGGACGCCATGCGCTACGCCTGGGGCCCGCTGGTCGGCCGCGAGCAGCTCGAGCATGCGCACGTGCTGGCGAGGGACCCGTTGCGCCTGGGCTGGCGGTGCCGACGGCTGGGATGCGGTTTCTTCAAGCCGGCTGGGGAGTTCGACGGGGTCAGGCTTCTGCCGGGTATGGAGTGGTGGGACGAGGCGTGAGGGTGGGCGGGGGCCAGTGGAGACTCTCGTAATGCTCCGTAGGCCTAGCGAGTGGGCTCGGCGTGTCAGTCCGTCAGCCGGAGAGCCAATCGTGCTGCCATTCCCTGCATGACCGACGCCCGAGAGTGCCAGCACGGGCCTGGCTACGTCTGCGGACTCTGCATGGAGCCGACGGAGGTGGAGCCGCCGTGCCACGACGACCCGGGCGACTGCGACTATGACTGCCCACGCTTCGTGAAGAGCCACGCGGGGTTCTAACCGCTGGGGTGGGCGGGGGCTCGTAGGGCTGTCAGCGGCGGCGGACGCCCTTGCGCATCGGTAGACGCCTGTAGCGGGTTACGGGCCCGCCCTTGGTGGCGTGGGCCTTCTGGTGAGCGAAGCGGCGCAGACGCGGGTTGGAGAAGAAGTAGCGCCACTGCTTTTTGCTCTTGAAGCCGGTGTGCCTTCGTCCCGGCATGTGATCACCTCCCCTTCAAGTGTGCCCAGGGGTGCCGCGTTTCTGCAGGTCGCATCCGAACCCGTGGGTAACTTGTTTGGGTCAGGGACGGAACAGCGACCCCCACACGCGCTGCATCGCCTCGCGCCCACTCGCCTCGATCGCGCCCTCATCGATGATGAGCAGCTTTCCTTCTGGGCAGAACAGGCTGGCGCGCAAGGTCAGGTGTTCGTAGCCGCGCTCATCGATGACTGCTTGGATCTCGTCCAGACGGTGCGGCTCGCAGAGGATAGTGCGCTTCATGTCGCCGTGAATCTGCGCCCAGAACGCCTCATCGATCTGCCACTGACCGCTCACGCGATGCTCTCCCATTCGCCGCGCCCCTGTAGGCCCGCCACCATCGCAGCCACACCCGCCTCCGCAGCACGGGCCATGATCGCAGACGCCTCGAAGAACCGCTTCTCGAACTCCGACAACGTCGCGGCCCCGACGGCCCGGGTTGGCGGTGTCTCCTCGTCGTGACGTTCGACCTGATGCCGGGCACGGTCGACACTCGGGTACGGGCGGTGGCTCACGAGGTCTCCTCCCCTGAGCGTGCCGGGCCCGCGCCCTTCTCCGCGCGGATCTGCTCGGCCAGCTCGTGCGCGTACTCGTCCAACAGCTTCCCGACGTGCGCGATGTACTCATCCGAGCCCGCGAACATGAACCCGGTCTCCGGATCACACGGCACCGTGGTGCCGTGGTCCGGGGTGTTCTCCCGGGCGAGGCGGATCAGCTTGTCTCGGGCGCTCATACGGTCTCCTCCTCACGTTCGATGCAGCATGGCCCCGCCGCGCCTCACGCGCGCGAAGACGGGCCGGACCGGTCCCCGGCTCAGAGTCCTGCTCGCAGCGTCTTCGTGTGGGCTCGGATCGTGGCCAGGGACGTGTTGCCGATGCCGGGGACGCTGAGGAGTTCGGCGTCGGTTGCTTGCGCGAGGTGGGTGATGGTGTAGCCGTGGGTGTGGAGCGTGTGTGCGATGACCTGGGCGGTGCGGTTGCCGCCGAGGGCTGTGGCGATGTCGGCTTCGTGGTGGGAGCGGCAGCATGGGGAAACGCACTTCTCGCAGTGGCAGTAGGAGTGGTGGAGTGCTTCTTCGGGCCAGCGGAAGATGGCGTAGCCGTGTCCGGCGATGCCGATGCTGATGCCTATGGCTGTGCGCCAGCGGAGGCTGTCTCCGTCTCCGACTGGGCCGATGCCCCAGCGTCGTGTGGTGCAGCGGTAGTGGACGGTGTCCCAGCGGGTTTGGCCGTGGGCTTTGCGGTTGGCCAGGACTCCGAGTGCCGCGGCGAGGGTGGTGAGGGTCAGGCTGAGGGTGACGAGGGTCCATTGCGCGGCGCTCATGAGCGGTCCTGCTCCTTGATGGCCAGGTCGAGTTCGTTGCGGAGGCGTTGGAGGCGGTCCCAGGGCCAGCACAGGTCTCGTACTTGTGCGACGGCGGCTTGTACGTGGGGGTCGGTCGTTTGGTATCCGGCTGCGAGGAGGCGTGCCCAGTCTCGGTCGAGCCAATTGGTGGCGCCGTGGCAGCAGCCGAGCTTGGCGGGTTGGTCGCGTGAGGTGGGGCAGCCGAGTTCGACGAGGGGGTAGGAGTAGCGGCCGATGGCGAGGTCGCAGGCGTGGTGGCCGGTGATGCCGTTACGGATTGCGTCATCGGCTTCGGCGGGTCGGTTGTAGCCGGCGTCGGTGACGACGATGGCGGGGTCGTGGCTGAGGCAGAGGATGTGGAAGGTGCTGCTCATGGGCGGGGGCTCCTGCGGGGTCAGGCGACGGGCTCGTAGGTGGCTTCGAAGATGTCGGGCTTGACCGGGTACAGCTCTCCCTTGATGCCTCGCACGATCCAGTCGTCGTGGTCTCCGCGCATCTGGCCTTCGAGGGTGCTGATGGACACGGCGTCGTCGAGGAAGAGGATCGTGCCGTTGTCGTAGGCCTGGGTGATCCAGTTGGGGAGTTCGTTCCAGGCGTGCTTGGCGGCGTTGAGGGCGTCGGTGACGCGGATGGCGTCGATCTCTACGGGCTTCTTGCGGTAGCGGGCCATGGGGGTCTCCTCCGGGTCAGGCGTTGTCGGTCTGCTGGTCGTCCTGGCGGACGATGCTGCGGACGTTGTTGACGGGGATCCAGGCGACGGGCTCTTTGTCGCGCAGGCCGATGTACTGGCCGTCGACGGAGTCGATGACGTCGGCGGTGAGGTACTCGGCGTCGCCGTTGAGGTAGTTGATCCGGTACTGGGCCATGTGGTCCTCCTGGGGTGTGGGTGGGCCCCGACACTGGGGTCCGGTGTCGGGGCCTTGGTGGGTGATCTGATCGTGGCGTACAGGGGGCGGCTTGTCAGAGGCGTGTTCCCTCGGCGGCTACTTGCCGGGCGGGAGCTGGTTGCGGGTGCTGGCCCAGATGCCGCTGGTCTTGCTGTTCACGGTCCGTTCGTGGTGGATGACGGTGCCCTGGTAGACGTTCGTGGTGGACGCGGACCGGGCCTTGGAGAGGGCTGCGCCGATAGCGGTGACGACTGCGGCGGCTCCGGCGAAGGGGGCGGCGATGGCGAGTACGCCGAGGAGGGTCACGGATGAGAGTCCTTGGAGTACGAGCCAGGCGCCGCATCCGAGGCCGGTGATGCCGGCGCCGACGCCGATGGAGGCGACGGCGACTCCGGCGGCCCATTGGGGGACGATGCGGTTGTCGGGCTGGGGTACGGGTGGGGTGGGGCCGTACGCGGGGGGCTTGGTGTTGTCCCGGTAGGAGGTCGGCGGGTATGTCTCGGGGCGGGTGGCTGCGGCGAGGGCGTCTTCGATGTCGGCGAGGAAGGCTTGGGCGTTGGGGTTGGGCTGCCCGGCCTGGGTGGCGTGGGGCTGCCGCGCGGGGGGCTCGGGCAGACGGTTCACGGTGTGGGGTCTCCTGTTCTGTGGTTAGGCGCGGGTGGCCCAGCGGTTGTTGGAGCCGCGGCGGATTTCGAAGCCGGGGCCTGCGATGCGGCCGGGCGCGGGCATGGTCTGGCCGATGCCGAGTTCGTCGATGGTGTTGAGGAGGCGTGCCAGTTCGGTGGCGAGTTCGACTGCCTTGGCCTGGCGCTTGCGTGCTTCTTCGGGGGTTCCGGTGAACACGGCTGTTTCCCCTTCGTCAGGCGATGCGGAAGATGCCGGGGCGCCAGGTCTCGGCGATCTGGCCTTGGTCGACGAGGTCGTTGAGGTGGGCGGCGATCCAGGCGCGGGGGCGGCCGATGCGGGCGGCGGCTTGGGTGAGGTCGCGGGCGTGGATGGTGGTGTGGCCGGCGGCGCGGTGTTCGGCGAGGAGTGCCTGGATGGCGTCGGCTGCGTGTTCGGGGCTGGCGTTGTGGGGGGTGTGGGCGGTGACGTCGTCGCGGAGAAGGTCGAGGATGCGGCGGGTCTGTTGGTCGGTGATGTTGATGGTTCCGGCGTATTCCCAGGTGGGGGGTTGTCGGATTTGGATGCGGGCGGCGGTGGGGCCGTCGGTGTCGAGGGCGGCCCAGTTGCGGAGTGCGGCGGTGAGGACGCGGGCTTGGCGGCCTTCGGGGGTGGCTGTGGCGGTGGGCATGGGGGTGGGTCTCCTCTGACAGGTGATCTTGGGTTGGGTGGGGTGTCAGCCGGGTCCTCGAGGGCGCGTTTCTATAGGTGGGGCGGGGTGTCAGACCCGCTGGCAGGGCGGCTGACAGCCGGCTGACGGCGGATCATGCTGTCAGCCGGTGTCACTGCTGGTCAGAGGTGGTGTTAGACCCCTGCGGGTTCGGGGTCGAGGAGGCGGTAGACGCCGATCTCTTCGGTTTCGGCGAGGTGGATGCCGGTGTCGGCGAGGTCGTTGAGTTTGCCGGAGACCCAGGCTCGGGAGCGGTCGAGGCGGTTGCCTTTGCCCCAGTAGGGCTGGAAGTCCTTGGGGCCGACTAGTTCGCGGTCCTGGGTGCGGAACTCTTCGAGGATGGTGAGGAGTTCGGAATCGGCTTCCTGCGGGGTGAGTTCGCGGTTCTGACCTGCGGTTTCAGCACCGAACGTCCAGACCTGCTGGACGGGTGGGATCTCCCGGTCCGGGTCGCCGTGGTGGTCGTTGAGGTCGTCGGTGTGGATGCCGGCGGCCTCGAGGATGGTCTGTTCGGCCTGGCGGCTGACGAGTTCATCCTGCTCGGCCATCTCGTCCTCCTTGGTCATGACCACCGTGGGGGTGTCGGTGCTGGTCAGCGGGGTGTCAGCGTCGTATCGGGTGCGGTTGGCGTAGGCCTCACCGGCGGCCGCAGCGGTGACGTCACCAGCGGCGGGGCGGGGGGCGATGGCGAGAGCTGCGGTGATGGCGTCGTCGTCGATGAGATAGGTGCGCAGGGGGGTCGGGTAGCGGTCTTCGTCGACGCCGGGGGCGACGAGGTAGCAGTAGCCGGGCTTGCGGTTCTCCCAGGCTTCGGGGCGGGCTCCGGCGTCGCGGACGTCGTCGGGCAGGGCCATGTCGGCGGTGGTGGAGCCCTTGACGCCGAAGCAGAGGACGCCGCCGAGCTGTTCCCGCACGTCAGTGGGCATGGAGGTGGAGGACGGCCGCTGCAGGCTGATGATGACGCTGATCCCGGCGGAGCGGGCTTCCATGACGAGGCCTTCCATCTCGGTGCCGTTACGGAAGAACTTCGCGGCCTCCTCGATCCAGACGACCATGTAGGGCATGCCGAGTTGCTCGTAGACCTCGGGGGTCCAGTTCTTGAAGCCGTGGCGGCCCATCTCGTCGGCGCGGGCGGTGATGACCTGCGACAACGCGTCGATCATTGCTTCGCCGCCCGACGTGGTCATCTCAACCCAGTCCAGGTACGGGAGGAACGGGGCGAAGGTCTGCATGCCCTTGGAGGGGTCGACCGCCCACACGATGGCGTTGTGCTTGGTCAGGACCTCGGTGATGGCGACGGAGACTCCGGTGGACTTGGCGGAGCCGTTCATGCCGGCCGCGAGGAAGTGGGTGGCGTTGCGCTTGGTGGCCTGGTCGAAGGGGAACCACAGGACGGCCTGCTCACCGTCTTCGTAGATGCCGACGGGGATGGAGTTGGTGATGCATCCGCCCAGGTTGGATGGGCCGGGCCAGAACGTCGACTTCTTCAGCTGGTCCTGCGGGACGATGACGAGGGTGGCTTGGTCGGCGTGGTCGGGGTCGGGCTGGATCCGGATGGCGGTGGGGGAAACGCCCAGCTCACCGGCGATGTGCTTGATGCGGTTGCCGAGTTCGTCGGTGGTGATCTGCCCGCCGGCGAGCTGCAGGGGGGCGGTGACCTTGTTCGGTTCGACTTTCGGGGTGCCGCGGAGGGCGGCCTTGGCGTTGCCGATGGACTTCACCAGGACACCGGTCTCCACGGATCCCTGCTGGTCCTTGGGGGCGTCGGGGTTGATGCGGAGGGCCTGGCGGACGTTCCAGGAGCCGGCGGCGACGGCTCCGCCGATGACCAGGGTGGACAGCAGGGCGGGGTCGAGGGGGTCGACGACGGTGCCGACGACCAGGTAGGACGTGCCGACGGCGGTGGACAGGGTGGCGTGGATACGGCGGGGCTGTTTGGTGCCCTGCCCTGCCCACCAGGTGGCGGCGGTCAGCGCGCCGGCGGCGACGGTCAGGCCGACGGCGGCGAGGGGGCTGTTGCCCCAGGCGTGGTGGGCGGCAAAGGTTGCGGGGACTTCCGCGGCTACGGCGAGCCAGGGCCGCATGCGCGGGTGCTTGATGGCCTTCCACAGGTCGTTCTGCGCGCTGTGGTGGGCGGCCTTGAGGCTGTCAGCCACGGTGTCAGCTCCGGTGTCAGAGGGGGGTGTCAGAGGGGGGTGTCAGAGGGGGGTGTCAGAGGGGGGTGTCAGAGGGGGGTGTCAGAGGGTGTCAGTGCAGGTCACGTGGGGTGTCAGGACCACTTGAAGCGCTGGTTGGGCTGGGTTTGGGTACGGCCCTTGCCGATCTTGATGAGTTCGGCTTCGTACTCCCGCTCGAACGCGGAGTACAGGGCGGTCGCCCACTTCGCGATGGCCTTCTCAGCTGCGGCGATGAGCTTGAGGTAGCGGGTGACGCGGCGGGCCCGGGCCCGGGCGCCGGACATGGAGCCGCTGGCGTTGGGGATGTTGCGGAGACGGGCCTCGAGCTGGGCGGCGTCCATAGAGCGCTCCACGGCGGCGTTGCGGGCCTGCTTGCGGACGTGCTCGGCGAAGGCGCGGATGTCCTCGTTGGAGGTGAAGTCCCCGCCCGGAGCCCCGGTGCCGGCCGTCGGCCCGCCGCCGGGGCGGCCCTGGCCTGTGGTGTTGCCGGTGGGGTGGCCCTTGTCGGTGACGTTGATGTTGAGGGTGGGCTTGAAGCCTCCGCCGACCTTGGTCTTGTTCGTGGTGCGCTGGCCGGGCCACGTGCCGTTGCCGGCGCTGTGGCCGCGGCGCTGGGCGTCGGCAAGGGCCGTGCCGTTGTCCGCAGCGGTCTGGAGGGGATTCCCGTTCGGGATGGCCATCTTGGTCTCCTGGTCTCAGTCTCAGGCGGTCTTCTCGGACTTCGGGTTCTGGGCTGTTTCGTAGAGTCGCTGGGCGGTGACGAGGCGGTCGTAGGCGGTGGTCTGGCTCAACCCGAAGTCGGCGATCACTTCGGAAAGCGGGTAGGCCTTCGGGTCGTTCGCTTCGACGAGGCGGGCGAGGACCGCTTCGACTTCGGCTTGCTTCTTCGCGCCGCGGCCTCCGATAGCGGAGACCGAACCCGAAGCCGAACCCGAAGTGGCGGTGGTCTTCGGGGCGGAACCCGAAGTGCTTGCCGAAGTGGAAGTCGAAGTGGTGGTGGCCTGGGTGGCGATGCGCTGGGCTCGTTCCCGAAGCTCCTGCTCTCGTCGCTGCTGGGCTTCGGCTGCGGCCTGCTCGCGGGCCTGGCGTGCTGCTTCGGCTTGGAGGCGGGCCTGCTCTGCCTGGCTGCGCTGCCGGTTCAGTTCGGCTTCGGCTTCGGCCTGCCGCTCGGCGCGGGCGATCTCTGCGAGCTTCGCTTCGGTTTCGGCTACGAGGAGCCGGGCCGCTTCGGTTTCGGCTACGCGCTTCGCTTCGACTTCGAGTCGGGCGGCTTCGACTGCGGCTTCGGCTTTCGCCTTCGCTTCGGCTTCGGCTGCTTCGGCTTCGGCTACTTCGGCTCGCCGCTTCGCTTCGGCTTCGGCCTTCCGGAGGTCGGCCTGGTGCTTCGCTTCGGCTTCGGCTTCGGACTTCGCCCGGGCTTCGGCTGCGCGCTTCGCTTCGGCTTCGGCGAGCTTCTCCGCTTCGCGCTTGGGGAGGTCGATGGCGTCCTGGATGCTCATGCCGTCCTTGGCGAGCGAGAGGACCAGCATCTGCTCGGCGGACGCCTTTCGCCGCCAGGCCCACCGGCCGTAGTCCCTGCGGAGCTGGGCCACGTAGATGCGGCGTTCCCGCTCGAGGCCGAGGACTTCGTCCCAGGTGCGGATCTTCCACAGGCGCTGGCGGCGCCACAGGATGAACGTTCCGATCGGGTTGAGGAGCCAGCGGGAGGGGTTGGGGCCCTCGAGGTGCTTGTCCGCGGTGATCTCGGCGATACGGCCGATGGCGTGGCGTGCGGCTTCGACGGCGATGACGAAGAGGATCGGGATGACGCCGTGCATGGAGACGCCGACGGGGTCGGGCCAGGCGGCGACGGCGTTGAACGCGATGGTGGCGAGGGTGAGGCCCCAGGCGGTGTAGCGCAGGAGGGGGAAGGCGATACGCCGCCAGGTCAGGAGGAGATCGAGGGCGAGGAACGCGATGATGCCGGCGTCGACTGCGATGGGGAAGGCGTGGGCGAACTCGCCGAAGCCCTTGGCGAGTGCGAGGTGGGTGACGGCGCTGTAGGAGCCGATGAAGCCGAGGGTGGCGATGACGAGGACGGCTCCGACGACGATGCCGGTGAGGATCTTCTGGGTGCGGGTGAGGGGTTGAAGGGCGGGGGCGGTCCCCGGCGCGGTGGGCGCGAGGGTGCCGTCCTGGGTGGGGCGGTGCGGCTCGATGCCGTCGGCCGGGGTGGTGGTCACGGGGATCGGTTCCTCTCGGTGAGTCGGTACGGGACGGCTGCTCAGTCGGTGCGTGCGGCGGCGGGCTCCGGCTCGGGGGCGGTGTCGAAGCCGAGGACGGCTGCGATGACGTCGAAGGGGCGCTTGGGCAGCAGGCCCTGGGACCAGGCGTCGGCGTAGAGGTCGCGGAGGACGCCGTACGCGATGGCGGCCCGCGTGGTCTCGCCGGTCTCGGTGTCGGCGGCCGCGTCGCGAAGTCGGGTGTAGTCCTCGCGGAGCTCGGCGATCTGCCGGTCGGTCTCGACCCGGCCCTGGTCCCGCTCGACCCGGTCCTGGTCCCGCTCGGTGCGGGCCTGCCGGGCGTCGCGCTCGGCCTGGATTCGGTCGGCGTGCGCCTGGGCGAGCTGCTTGAGCAGGCCCTCGTTGACCAGTTCGGCTCGCGCGGCGGAGTCTGTCGCGTTGGCGGCCTCGGTCCTCGCCCAGGCGAGTTCCTCGCGAGTGCGCTCCAGTTCGGCCTGGTCGTCGCGGAGGGCGTCCAGGGCGGTCTTGCGGATGACGCGGAGCATGGTGGTCCTTTCCGGGTCAGGCGGCGAGGCCGGTGGTGGGGGCGGGCTTCGTGCGGAGGGCGATCCACGCGGGCTGCGCGTCCATCTCGGCGAAGACCAGCTCGGCTTCGAAGTCGGCCGGCATCCAGGTGCTGGAGTCGCCGTGGGCTTCGGCGAACTCGGCCCCGGTGGTGGGGACGCGGTCCATCTCGGAGAGCTGGGCGTGCGCGGTGCGGCCGTCGGACATGTGCAGTCGAATGAGCCCGTCGGCCTGGATGCTGGTGACGCGTCCGGTGTCGCCGCGGCGGTGGCTGGTGTCGGGGGTGTGAATGTCGGTGGTGAGGCGTACGCGGGTGCCGATGGCGAGCTGGTACTGGTGTCCGTGCTGCATCACTGCTCGGCTCCCTTGGTCTCGAGGCCGCGGAGGCGGTCGATGGTGGGGCCGAACACGGTGGTGATCATGGGGGCGAGGAAGCCGTGGGCGCCGAACGCGACGGTGATGGCCGCGGAAACAGCGAACAGGTCGGGGGCGTTGGCGAGTAGCTCGTACATGCCGATGCCGGCGGCGAGGGTGGCGGTGACGAGGAGGGTCTCGGCCAGGGCCTGGAGGGCGTTGGCCTTCGCCTTGCTGCGGTCCATCGTGGTCCTTCCGGCTGGTGGTGATCGGGTGGGGTGCTGGTCTTGCTGGGGACCGTCCCGCCCTGGGGGGTGGGCGGGACGGTCTCCGGCGAGGCCAGAGGGGGTGGGGTGCGGCCGCCGTGTCGGCTTCGGTGGCCGCACCCCGCGGTGGGTGGTCAGGCGGCGGGGCGGTTGATCGCGTCGTCCATCCGGTCGAAGACTTCGTCGGGGACGTCACCCGGGCCGGGCTTGCCGAGGTAGGCGATGCGGATGCGGCGGACGTAGCTGGCCGGGTATTCGGCCCACTCGTCGGCGGTGAACGGCATTTCGCCGCGGTCGCTGATGCAGTCGAGGGCGAAGGTGTCGCCGGCGGTGAGGTCGTCGGCGAAGACGCGGAGCCCCTCGGCGACGGCGGCGGGGTCGATGGTCTTCGGCTGGGGGGTGGTGCGGGGCTTACGGAGACGGGCGAGCAGTGCCATGGGGAGTCCTTTCAGTGGCTGGTGTCGGGGTGGCTATCGGGCGGTGTTCTGGCAGGCGCTGCAGACGCCGCCGTTCCAGTCGGGGAACCACTGCTGGCAGATGGAGCACTGGCCGGAGTAGGCGATCAGGGCCCGTAACCGGGCCAGCAGGCGGTTCACGGGCGGGAGTCCTTCCTGGAGTCGAGGGCCGCGTTGGCGGCGGCGGTGGCGTCGCGGAGGTCGGGGTCGGCCAGGTTGTGGGAGGTGAGCCAGCCCTGGCGGGAGGCTTCCTTCTGCGCGTCGTACGGGAGGGCGCGGAGGGCGGGGTTGGTGTCGGGGTCGGTGAGTCGGGCCACCAGCTGGCCGATCGCTCCGACCACGTCGAGCGCGGACGGGCTACCGGCAAGTTCGGCGAGGAGCAGCTGGGTGGCGGGCAGGTTGAGGGTCTGGTCTTCGGCGATGGTGCGGATTCCGGCGGCGATGAGGTGGATGCCGGGGTGGATGTTGGATCCGTTGGTGAGGTCTGCGAGGAGGCCACCGAGTTCGGTGTCCGCCAACTCCGGGCCGGCGTTGCCTTCGGTGTGCACGTGCTGGCCGGTCATCAGAGGTCGCCATCCACACGGGTGATCTCGTCGAACGCGGCGACCGCACTGTTCGGGTCCTGCGCGGCCATGTCCATCAGGAACTCGGTGTCCAGACCGATGCAGTACTCCTCGAAGTCGGCTTCCGCCTTCGGGTCCAGCTCCGCGTCACCCGGCAGCTGCATGCCGCGGGTGGCATCGGTGATGGCCTTCGCCGCCTCGAGGGCCTTGATGGCGATCTGCAAGTCTCGGGTGGAGAGGGAGGCGTCGGCGACGAACTGGCCGGTGGGGCCGAGGAGCATGAGGCGGCCGGCGTTCTCGGTGTCGTCGGACAGGCCGAGGAACGCGTTGAGGAGGTCGAGGAGGAGGGGCTGGGGGTCGTTGGTGGGGCGCTCGTCGTCGGGCGTCGGGTTCTGCATCACAGGCTCCCCTCGGACTGGCGCTTGGCGGCCGCGAGACCATTGAGGGCCACCAGGGAGAGGAACATGTAGGTGCCGGCCGACGCCTGGTCGCCAGAAGCGGCGAAGTACAGGCCGTTCGCGGATGCCAGGAGAAGAGCCAGAGCCCAGGCACGGGCCGTGTCGGTCTTCTCGGTGATCGCGGCGAGCATCGCGGTGGCGAGGAGCGCCTGGGCGATAGCGAGGACGATGCGCATCAGACCGCCACCGCCTTCAGGACGCGGTCGGATCCGGTCCAAACGGCGCCGGTGTAGTGACGGCCGGCGGTGTGCAGGTCCTCCACAAGGACCGCGAACCGGGCCGCGTTACGGCGCAGGATCCGGCGGGCCTCGGACGGGACGGTGACGACCTCGAGCACCCGGAAGATGCCGGACGCGTTGTCGTACACCGTGCCCGGACGACGCGGGCCGATCTGCTGAGCGGTGACACGGCGGAGCGCCTCGTCAGCCTGGGTGGAGTCGGGGGTGGTGATGGGCGGTGCTTGTGCGATCCTGTCCATGCGGATCGGCCTCCTGGTTGAGCAGGTAGGGCTGGGTCTGCATCGAGGGCTCCGTGTTCGCGCACGGGGCCCTTTCTGCTATGCCGCGGCGAGCGCGGCGGCCGGCTGGACGCGGCACCGGGCCTCGAAGGCTCGGAAGTCGTCCTCGTGCACCCGGATGGTCTTCTTGGAGCCGCGGCCGATGGCGATGGCCGGCAGTTCTCCGGTCTCGATGGCCTGGTAGATCGTCGAGAGGGCCACGTCGAAGTAGGTGGCGATCTCCTTGACCTTCAGGTAGCGGGCAACCGGGGTGCTGAGCAGCCCGCTTTGGCCCGCTTCCACCGCAGTTGCGGTTTCCGTGGTTTCCATGTCTCACACCGTACCTGGCTACCTGCATACCGCACAAGCAGGTATGCCATGCATAATGGTTCTCGCGTACGGCAGTAAGGTCAGCGTGAGATCCCTAGCGGAAAGGATGGCCATGTCAGACCACTCATGGGTCAGCGAGTCGGCGCCCTATCTCCGCCCACACTCCGGGGAATCTTCGAACGCGTGGACAGACGAGGCGGCCAGCCGCGGCCACAAGGGCGGGCAGAAGACCCTCGAGGTCGCTACGGTCTCCCCCTCCAGCGAGGTCAAGGAAGCACTCGGTCTCGCTGAGGGGACGGAGGTTGTGGTCAGGCGCCGGCTGATCCTGCTGGATGAGGAGCCTGTCGAGTTGACGGACTCGTTCTATCCGGCCGATCTTGCTGCTGGCACTCGTCTCGCTGATCCCCGGAAGATCCCGGGTGGCGCGGTGAGGCTCCTCGCGGACCTCGGCTTCGTGGGTGAGGAGCATGTCGAGCAGGTGAGCGCGGCCGTCGCGACCAGCGCGGAGGCCGAGCTGCTTGCCCTGGCGCCGGGCAGTGCGGTGCTGAAGCTTCTGCGGGTCAGCATGACCGCGCAGGGCGCACCGTTCGAGGTATCGATCATGACGATGCCGCCTGAGCGGCACCTCACCTACCGACTCCGGAAGGAGGCTTCCTGAATGGCTCGCGAGTATGTCGACGCCAGAGACCCGTACCAGAAGATCGCCGCTGAGATACGGCGGAAGATCACCCGTGGCGATCTGGCGCCGGGTACGCAGCTGCCCACTGTGGCGCAGCTGATGCAGCAGTACAACCGGGTGTCGAACACGACGATCCAGAAGGCGCTCCAGCTCCTCAAGGACGAGGGGATCGCTGAGGGAAGGCCCGGCAAGGGCGTGTTCGTGCGCCAGCACAGCCAGCAGGCCATCGAGCCGATGACGTACATGGTGCCCTCCGCGCCTGGCGAGTCGTACAAGTGGATGACGGAGGCGGCGAAGCACGAGCAGGTCGGCGGGGCGCGCCTTGTCGACGTTGCGGTGGTGGCCCCTCCGGCTGAGGTTGCCGCGGCGTTGGAGCTGGAGGAGGGCGAGCAGGCGCTGCTGCGCAAGCTCGTCCTGACCTTGGACGGCGAGCCCACGGAGCTGACCCGCTCGTACTACCCGCTGGGGTTGTGCGAGGGCACGCCGATGATGGAGAAGCGCCGGATCCGGGGCGGAACGCCGGCCCTGCTGAACACGATGGGCTTCCCCCCGAGGGAGTTCATCGACGACGTGTCCTCGGAGATCCCGACCGAGGAGGAAGCCGTCGCGCTGGAGCTCCCGAAAGGCATGCCGGTTCTGGTGGCCTTCCGGGTCGTTTACTCCGACGATCGGCGCCCCATCGAGGCGACGCTGATGACGAAGGCCGCGCACCGGTATCGGATGCGCTACAGGCTGCAGGTGCGAGAGGAGGAGCCGAGTGTGTAGCCCGCCGTAGAGGCGGGAGGCCGACCGGGCACCACCCCGGCCGACCTCCCTTTTTGGCCGCTGTCCTGCGAAGACGTGTCGGCCATGACCCACCAACCCATGCAAGGAAGGCAGTCACAGGTGACTCTACTTGTTGGCGATGCTCTCGCGCTGCCCCTGGTCTCTACCACTGACCGGGGGAACAGTTGAAGCAGCCACCCGATCCCAGAACCCTCAATGCCGTCCCTCCCGTGGTCACCTTCGCCACCGGCGCCGATCTCCTGGTCCGCCTCGGCCTGGCGAAGAGCATGACCCGCGAGGGTGTACGCCGGATCTCCAAGCACCCCGAGTGGCCGTTCGGCCCGGACCGCCCGCACCCGTACTGGGATCTGGCGAACGCCGACGTCATGGAGACCAAGCCGTTCCTGGAGTTTTTCCGGAACTACCCGATCGTGGGGCGCGGTCCTGACAAGGAGCCAGGCCGCCGTCCCAACAAGGCCTCGGGCCAGCAGTAACGGTCGCGTCCCGACCGCCGTGATCGCAGCCACGGCCCGGGAAGCAGAACGGCCGGCTAGAGGTCGCAGCACCTCAGACCGGCCGTAGTGCACACCAGCGGATTGGCGTCCGCTGGCTCAGAAGATCCATGGAATGGATTGGACTGGTTCTCCTGTGAGGACTCTAGCGGGTACACCGGGTATGTCGACAAGTACCCCCGGCCTGTTCCTCCGCTCGGCGGAGGTAGCGCGGTGACCCAGGAACGTCGGCCGTCGAACCGGAATCGCCCGAGCGTCACCCGTAACGCGCCTGGTGGGCTGCGCTTCGGCATGTTCGCCGCGTGCGTGATCCGCGACGGCTCCCCTGACCTCGTAGGCAAGCCGAAAGAGTTGTATACGGTGCTCGTCACCTTCGCCGACGTACAGGGGCGTAACACCGATAAGGGCTATCCGTACCGAACGGCGCTGGCCGCGGCCCTGGGGTGCAGCACGAAGACGGTCGACCGGGCTACAGCGGCACTCGAGAAGATCGGCCTGGTGACGACTCGCCATCGGAAGCTGCCCGGCAGCAAGGAGAACGACGCCAACCGGTACGAGCTGCATGACGGCTGGCTGATCCACGGCGTAGAGCCAGGCCCGGAGGTTCCGCCGCAGCTGGTAGCTCGATACGGCCACCTGATCTCCGGGTTCGACGTGAAGGGGTTTCTGGGGGGTGGGGACATGGGTGTCGCTACCTCTGGGGACACCGGTGTCGCCACGGGTGGGGACATGGGTGTCGCCCAATCAAGAGCCGTAGTTCAAGAGCCTTCCTCGAGAAATGACGGGGTTGACGGCCGTAGGCCTTCTACCGGTAGTAGGGGTTCGCGTGGTGGCGGCTCCGCCGCGTCCGGCAAGAGCAAGCCCCCATCACTGACCCGAGAACAGCGGCAGCAGGTCGACGCGTTCTTCCAGGCGCTGCCGACGTCTCTTGCCGACTTGGTCCCCACCAGGGCACCGGGCAACTTGCAGGCGGCGGTCCTCGAGGCCCTGGCCGTCGGCAAGCCAGAGGGGCGCACGCCGCAACAGGTGGTCGAGTTCCGGATGCTGCCGAAGTGGCACAAGCACTACGCCTCGAGGGACGCGGCCGGGCCGATCAGGAAGCCGGTGGGCGTGCTCATCGCCCTGCTGGAGAGGAACGCCGAATGCGGGGACAAGCGCTGCGACGAGCGAACGAACGTCGACACCGGCCAGCCGTGCATCTCCTGCGAGCAGCGAGCCGTCAACAATCGGGCAGAGCGCGCCCAGGAGGCCGCCCCGGAGCCCGCTGCCGCTCCCAGGTCACATCCGTCCAGGAAACCCACTAAGGTGCCCGCTCAACCCGCAGCCGGCCTCGGGGGCGAGTGGGCGCCGCCCAGCGACGAATACCTTGCCGCCCGGGCTCTGACTTCCGGGCAGCGACGACACCGATGAGGGGGACCATGTCCAATGGCGTACGTGTATTCCATCCTCGCTCGGCGGGCTGCCGAGCAACTCGAGAACGGGGAATCGTGACCGACACCCGCAACCTGCAAGCTGGTACCGACACGGCAGTCCGCGACTACGTCCAGGCCCTACTGCGTCAGCGCCTCGCCGACGAGGAAGCCCGCCAGGATCGTGTCCGCGCCCTGGAGGCGGCCGGCCGTCGCATCGTGGATGGCGGGCAGACCGGTCAGGATGAGTGGGAGATCATCGACTGGCGCACCAGAGAAACCCTCGCCAGTGGAACTGGTGGTCCTCACGCATACGGCGAAGCAGGGCAGTGTCTCGACCCGGATGGCAAGTGGCTGCACATCGACAACCTTGATGCCGACCCGGTCAGCGTGGAACCCGTCGGGATCCCGGCCAGCCTCGCTGACGCGTTGCAGGACTGGCTGGGGATGGCTTCGACGCCCGATGAGGACGTTGCCCAGTTCGTTGGGTGGAGTGTGGAAGAAGTCGCCCGTCATCGCGAGGAAATTGACTGACCGTCTCTGCGCGGCGCCCCTGGGTCACTTGGCCCTGGGGCGCCGCCGCCCGTTTCAGCCGAGGGCGGCTCGCCCCTCGAGGGCGGATGGTCTGTCTACGGCGTCTACAGCATCCACCGGCTTCTCCCTACGCACTCAACACCGGGCGCCCGCACCTGGGGTTGAGTGGAGGTACGCTCCCATGCGTCGCATGGGAGCGTGTCTCCACCCATCCCCACCCCCTCTGACCTGCACGAATAGCGGTTTGCCTGCCCAACTCCCCCTTGCCCATGGTGGTTTCACGCCCCGGGAACGCCGGTGGCGATCGACCCGGGGGAGGACCCGACATGGACCACACGACCGCTCAGAACACGCGAACCGACGCGGCCACCGTCACCAGCAGCCAGGACGCCAGGGTCTCGCCGTGGCGCCCCGTCCCGGTCGCGTGGCGGCCGCCCCGCCCGCTCGACATCCTGCGGGCCATCTCCGGGGTGATGACGGCCTCCCTCGGCCTCGGTTACGTGCCCCAGGGAGCGCCGACCACGACGGGGTTCGCCATGATCTGCACGCACGGCCTCATCGAGCTGATCTCCGGTTGCGTGCGCCGGACCGGCTGACGCTCCGCGTGCCGCGCAGCTGAACCCTGGCCACGCGCACAAGGCCCGGCCGTACCCCTTCGACGGCCGGGCCTCGCCGTGTCACCTGCCCGTTTGGTGCGAATGCCATTCCACGTCATGCTGCCGCCCAGGACACTCCACAGCCGACGCACCGCATGGAGAGTTGATGAGCCAAAACATTCCGCAGCCCAACAGTGCCCCGGTCCTGCCGGGCTTCATCGAACGCCGTACCGCGGGCGTAGCCGGACCGCCGGCCATGCTGCTCCGGGTCTGGTGTCGCTGGTGCTGCCGCTGGCACGAGCACGGCCTGGCCGGCGGCAAGCCTGGCGATGAGACTGACCGGGCCGCGCACTGCACCGCGCCAGACAGTCCTTACAAGCGCACCGGGTACGTCATCCGCATCACAGGCGTGTCGTTTACCAGGGCCCGGCAAGGGATCCGGCAGGCCACTATCAACCAGCGTGCGGCGATCGGCTCCGGCCGCATCTCCCCGGCCGTGCAGCGCCTTCGTGACCAGCCGGAGCCGACCGGCTGACATCCGTCCCAGCACCAGCGCAGCGCCCCGTACGGCCCGTGTGCGGGGCGCTGCGGCGTTCTGAGGCGCTCCCGCCTCGAGGACCTCTCCGGGTCTGACAGGATGGACGGCATGGCGGGAGAGACGACGTACGACCAGCGGCTGACTGCCCTCGAGGCGGAAGCGTTCCGGACCGGGCGGACGCTGGCCGAGCACAGCGAGCAGTTGCAGCGGATCGGTGAGCAGCAGACGACGGCCTTCGGGAATATCGATTCCCTCGCGAACGCCATCGGCATGCCTGGTGACCGGACGATCGCGCAGCGGCTCGACGGCATGCAGCAGCAGATGGACTCGATGCAGCGGGTCCTGTTCGCTCTGGCCCGCGCTCAGGGCATCGACCCCGACGACCTCACCTGAGCCCTACGTAGGTAGACACGCCCGGGCACCGTCGGGGACGGTGTCCGGGTTTTCGCATGCCCAATGAACCCGTGAATGCATTGCCAACTCATGCATAGAGTGGGTACAGTGACATGCGTCGGGGGCACCGCCCAATCCTGCGAAGAATGATCGGTGCCCCCTCACACCCAGACTGGCCGGGCCGGCCCATCATCCCCGACCCGAACGGAGCCCCGACAGATGCCGCCCGGCCACGATCTGACCGCTTTCTACCTCTTGCTGCCCCTGCTCGCCATCCTCGCCGTCCTCAACCCGCCGGCCTTCACCGCCGTCGCGAACACCGTGGGGATGCTCGCAGCCATCCGGCAGCTTCACTAGACCCAACTGCACCAACCTGCTGAAGGAGCACCCATGTTCAACGCCGTCACCGTCCCGCACACCATCACCGCCACCACCCTCGACAACGGTGACCGGGAATACGACTGGACCCACCCGGACGCGTGCCAGGACGGCGACGCCTGCGACATCCAGCGCCGTATCCACCGCTCCCGCCCCGATGCCATGGCCGAGCTGGTGGAGGGCCGTCCCGACGGCAGCTACCTGCTGGCCCGGTTCGGCTTCCACGGCCTGCTCCTGGTCGACGAGGACGGCACCGTGCTCCCCGACGTCGTGGAGGCCCTCCCGCCGGCCGCGCAGGCCGCACGGGACATCGCCGGCCAGGTCATCCGAGAACTCGCCGAGGCCATCTGCGAGGACACCGAACGCCTGCAGGAGCTGTGCGAGGTCATCCGCCGCGGGGAGGTCCTGGACCACTGGGAGGGCGCGGCGAACGACGCCGTCGACACGATCATCCGGGAGCAGCTGGGCACGATGCGGGCTTTCGCCAAGCCGATCGACCGCCTCCTCGAGAGCACCGGCCGGTAAAGGGCCTGCCGAACTCGATACCCGTTCACCACAGCAGGAGGACCACCGTGGACATCACGCCCGCCGCGTACGACGCCGCACGTACCGCCGCACGCTGGAAGCTCAAGCAGACCGTCGGCGACCTCATCTCCCCTGACATCGCCGACCAGCTGGCCGACGAGGCCGCGGAGAAGGCCGTGGCCATGTCCGCCGCCGACACGCTCACCAACCCCGACCAGCCCGGCTACGGCGGCCCCGTGTCGTGGATCGTCTACAACGCCATGCACCTGCGGGCCCTGCGCGCGGAGAGCATGCTCCGCCGCATGGGCGCCACCGATGAGCAGCTGCGCGTCCTGGGCGAATGATCCGATCCACCCCGCGTACGGGCCCGGCCGCATCCACCACGGCGGCCGGGCTTCGTGCATACCGCACCCAACTGTCAGTGGCATACCGCACGATAGAACCCGAGAACGCCCAACACCGGCTTGGAGGCCAGTAGTGGACGCACCCGACCTTTTCAGCCTGGACGACGAGGAGTACGAGAGCTTTACCCTCTCCCAGGTTCACCCCCGTCACCGCGACCCCCAGGTGTGGGAACTGCTCACCAGTCCCGAACACGTCGACAGGACCCGGGCATTACTCACCAACGTCCACCAGCGGACCGCGGCCGCGCTACGCCGACGTAAGACCGAACGTGATCAGTTCCAGCGGGAGTGCTACGCCCGCGGCCAGGCCGGCAAGAAGGAATGGTTCGAGACCCGGCCCGAGTACGAGAAGTGGCGGCGTGGCGCGGCGGGCTTCCATCAGATGGTGCAGGCCGCCATTTCGGAGATCGGGAAGGCCCAGAGGGCCCACAACCGGGCCGCCGGCCGTCAGAACGGGCAGGAGGCGCGGGAGGCCCTGCGGAAGCTGGCAGTGGCGGTGCAGCGGCACCAGGCCCTCCACGCCAAGTCCGGGACGATGGCCGGGCAGGAGGACTACGAGCTGTGGCAGATGCTGGACCAGCTGGCCGTGCCGTGCGGTCCGCAGCAGGAGCCGACGAGCCTGCGGACCATGCTCGACTTCTACTGGACGGACGTCGACATGGTCACGGAGGGCGAGGAGGCTCGAGCGGCAGCGGAGAAGGCGATGCGTCAGGCGCCGGCTGGACGGTCCGCCCGGTTCACGGGCGTGCCCAGGGCCCGGCACGTCGGCAACGAGAAGCCTCTCGCCGGGTAGCTGCAGTCGCTGGCCCGGCCGCCGTGGGTGCGGCCGGGCCAGCGCATGTCTGCCCCGTTGTCAGTGGTATGCGATGAACTGTCCCTAAGCCTTTTCAACTCGCTCCGGAGGTGTTTGTGACCGCGTCGACGTCCACCGAGGACCTGCCGGTGTATGAGCGCAAGGAGGTGCCCGAGGGGTTGAGGCACTTGCGCACCATGACGGACCTGAAGAAGCAGCGGCTGAAGCCGGCCGACGGGCAGAAGCCGGTCGCGCTGCTGCGGGTGTACCGGACCGGCCACGGGTGGGGCGAGTTCCCGTTGTACGACCCGGCCGGCGCGGCGAAGATGCGGCCGCTGTCGGCGAAGCAGCAGGCGGCGATGACCGCGCGTCGGACGTGCCCGAGGTGCGAAAAGGTCCGCGACCACGTCGTGGGCAGGCAGTGCGGCCCGTGCGACGTGAAGGACCGCGAGGAGCACATGGCGCTGCAGGCCCGTACCTGCTGGAAGTGCCGCCGGGTCTCGGTGGCCGCGCTCCCCAAGTCGGCCGGGCTTCCCGGGGCGCAGGATCGGTGTACGCCGTGCTGGGTGCTGTGGCGGCTTCAGCAGCAGTTCGAGGCCGAGCGGACCGCTGTGTGGCGGCGTACGTGCCCCGGACGGGACTGCCACGTGGTCACGGCGACCGATGAGGAGATCGCCGCCGGGAAGGCCTCGCAGGGCTGGTGGTCGCCGCGCTGGTGCCCGCCGTGCGCCGAGCGGGACGCGCTCGAGCGCGCCGAGCGGCAGCGGGCGGAGCAGGAAGCCCGGGAGCGCGCGGAGCAAGCCCGCCGTGACCAGGTCGCCGGACTTGAGGAGTGGGCGCGCACGGTCCTAGCCGACCCGGACACGGTCGTCCTGGACACGGAGACGACGGGACTGCACGATGAGGCGCGCATCGTCGACCTCGGCGTGTACAGCATTGCGGGCGACGTCCTGGTGGATACGCTCCTCGACCCGGGGGAGCCCATTCCCCCTGTGGCGACCGACATCCACGGCATCACCGACACCGACGTGGCCGAGGCG